>JAZQWL010000001.1:0-22644 GCA_045632305.1 Eubacteriales bacterium
TAAACACTCCTACAAGGCTCTAATCTTTACTTACAGAAAGGAAAGAACTCTTTTTATGCAAAAAAAAGGTCTGACACGATTGTATCAAACCTTTGCTTTTCTTTTGGTGCGGAAAACGCAGACTTGAACAACGTTCGCTTCGCTCACTACGCGCCCTGCAAGCAGGTCGCCCGTATGGCGCACACGTGCGGCTTGCGGTTTGTGAAGCGTTTGCAGAACGAAAAAATAAAGGGTAGCTAATGCGGAAAACGGGACTTAGAACCGAGATTTGTCGCGTTGCTTCCGCAACATCAAATGCGCCAAATCAAGCGAACGCAAGCATTCGCTTCGCATCAAAATTCAAATGTCTAACGCCGCCATTTGAATTTTCTAAGGGTTTAAGAAGCGTTTGCAGAACGAAAAAATAAAGGGTAGCTAATGCTACCCTTTATTTTTTGGTGCGGAAAACGGGACTTGAACCCGTACGGTGTAAACCACACGCCCCTCAAACGTGCGCGTCTGCCAGTTCCGCCACTTCCGCATGTCTTGACGACTTTGTTATTATACTACAAAAATCGTATTTTGTCAATATGTTTTTGAAAATTATTTTGAAAAATTTCCAAAATGAACAGGTGTAGGTTTTGTTGAGTGAAGTATCTTATTTTAAAGCCTTCTCCAGCGGAGAAGGGGGACCATCGAAGATGGTGGATGAGGAGAGCAGTTTACATATAGCAATCAATATAGGGATCTCCTCATCCGTCTTTGCCCTTGGCAAATCCACCTTCTCCGCTGGAGAAGCTGAATTCGGAGGCGAACCTAGGTCCATATAAAAAATGAAGTCAGACGGACGTCTGACTTCATTTTTTAACAATTAATCATAATCTCAATAATCTTGGAATCCGTTTCCTTCATGCCGTCGTGACCGAGGAGGGAGATGTTTTCGATTGTCTTTTCAACACCACGGCCGACAAGACCGTCACCACCGAAGAATTGGCAATTTTCGTTGAACATTTCAAAGCCCATAATACCCGCGTCGACCGACATCGCGATCTTTGCCGCGCAGCTTGCCTTTGCTCCGTCGCAAACGATGCCGCTTGAAATGGCAAGCGCGTTAACTATCGTATGATTTATAGCTCTGAGATTGCCCGTAAGGAGATAAGCTATTCCCGCTCCTGCGCCCGCGCCTGCGCTTACCGCTCCGCAATATGCGGAAAGACGGCCTATGCCGTGCTTTAAGTGCAGAGTTACGAGATTCGAGATAAGGAGAGCGCGATAAAGCTCCTCTTTTGTTTTGCCGTAATGCTCGGCGTATGTAATTACGGGGATGGAGGTCGTCATACCTTGATTGCCACTTCCAGAGCAGATGATCACGGGCATATCGCAGCCGCCCATTCTGGCGTCGGAGCCCGACGCGGCGTATGCTTTGGCACGTGTTCTCGGGGAATTATCGCGTTTTGCGATTATCTGACCGATCCTAGCACCGTAATTATTTTCCATACCGTGCTTGGAAATTGCTGTATTATATTCGATCTGGCGGTCAAGAATATGGCGCACGTCGTCAATATTTACCACGTTAGCGAAATCGAAAATATTACTTACAAGAAGAAGGGAATAGTCAAGCTCCTCCTCGCAGTCGCAGACGTTGTTTTTGCTTGTGAATACGGTCTCACCGTTTTTTTGGATCTTGACGATATTCGTATGCTCGCCGCAGATACGAACGCTTGCGGTGTTGTGATCGCTATCCGTTACGGTAACGATCATATCGAGCGCGTCGCAGGACGAAAGAGCCGAGAGAGAGAAGGACATATCCTTCATTTTCTTCTCAAGTGATTCCGTCTCATCGGGTGTTACTCGGGAGATAACCTCGAGCTTAAGCTCGGGATCACCGAAAAGCGCGCCGAGAGCGACTGCAACCTCAATACCTCGCATGCCGCCGCTATTGGGTACGACAACGCTCTTTACGTTTTTGATAATATTTCCGCTGACCTCGATGTCAATATGAACGGGATCGGCGCCGAGAGTTTTGCGGGCAACCGCCGCGCAGTAGGCAAGCGCGATCGGTTCGGTGCAGCCCATAGCGGGAACGAGCTCGCGTTCGAGAATTTTAATATACGTTCTGTAAACGTTTGAGTTCTGATCCATCTTATTATTTGAAGAGCGGGTTTGTGTAAACGCCGTCGTCGATGAGCTTTTTGAAGGATTCGATCACGTAATCCTTGTCTTCCTTGTAGGTTACGCCGAACCACTTATCATTCGTGCGGATAACCTTAACTGTTGCCTTGCCTGCCTTTACAAGATCACCGATAGTCATGGGAAGAAGGAATTCCGCCTTCATTTCGTTTGCGTTACCGTCAGCGAGAAATTCGATGAACTTGTCTTCAAGTGTATCAACAAACTTTTCGGAGAATGCCCACATATTCATGGAGGTGAGTGTATCGGGGGCAATGGTGATCTTACCGTCTGCTGCATTTTCGCCCGTGATGACACCGTCAACCTTCTGAATGCTGCTTGTTTCGTCAATGCGAGTAAGGTAGCCATCGGCGTTTGTCTTACAGATACCGCGAGTAACCGTGCCGTTCTCGGAAAGTGTGTTTTCAAGAATGAAGCCGGGCATTACCATGTCAAGCACGTCACCCTCAGTGTTCATTTCGTTTACGATATAATCGTGAAGAACCTTGAAGCACTCCTTGCCGTAGTAGTCGTCTGCGTTGATAACTACCGCGGGATTTGTAAGGATTCCACGGCAGGAGAGAACTGCGTGACCTGTGCCCCAGGGCTTTGTTCTACCCTCGGGATTCTTAAATCCGCCGGGAAGGTTTTCCACTTCCTGGAAGGCATATTTGCAAGGGCAGATCTTTTCGATTCGCTCACCTATGATTCTTCTGAAGTCCTCTTCAAGATCGTGTCTTATGATAAAAAGCACGTCATCAAAGCCCGCCTCGAGAGCGTCGTGAATGGAGTAGTCCATAATGATCTCGCCCGCAGGACCTACGGGAGCTAACTGCTTGATGCCGCCGCCAAAACGCGAGCCGATGCCCGCCGCCATAATTACAAGTGTGGTTTTCATTTTATTTCTCCTTTGAGGGTAAATTAAGCTGTAAGTGATTTTTCAAGACGCGATTTGATCTCAAGAATGAATTCGCGTGTGTTTACGGTTTTTGTCGGTGTTCCCGCATCAACGAGTCCCGAGAGGTCGCGAGTCATAATACCCGCGTTCAGCGTATCGATACAAGCCGATTCAAGCTTGTTTGCAAAATTAACAAGCTCGGGGAGGGCATCAAGCTCGCCGCGTTTACGGAGCGCACCGCTCCAGGCGTAGATTGTCGCCATGGGGTTTGTGGAGGTTTCCTCACCCTTAAGATATCTGTAATAGTGGCGAGTAACCGTTCCGTGAGCCGCCTCGTATTCGTATTTTCCGTCGGGGGATACGAGAACGCTTGTCATCATTGCGAGCGAGCCGAATGCGGTAGAGACCATATCCGACATAACGTCGCCGTCATAGTTTTTGCAAGCCCAGATGTAGCCACCCTCACTTCTTATCACGCGAGCAACCGCATCGTCGATAAGAGTGTAGAAGTACGTAATTCCGAGCTCCTCGAATTTTGCTTTATATGTTGTGTTATAGATGTCCTCGAAAATGAGCTTGAAGGTCTGGTCGTACTGCTTGGAGATAGTATCCTTTGTAGAGAACCAGAGATCCTGCTTTGTATCGATCGCAAACTTGAAGCAGGAGTGCGCGAAGGAAATGATAGATGAATCCTTATTGTACTGTCCCTGAAGTACACCCGGACATTCGAAATTGTAAATTTCCTTGGAAAATTCCTCGCCGCTCTCACCCTTGAAGGTAAGAGTTGCAATTCCCGCCTCGGGAACTCTGTATTCCGTTGCCTTGTAAACGTCGCCGTACGCGTGACGGGCGATGGTAATGGGCTTTTTCCAATTGCGGACAACCGGCTTTATGGAATCAATAAGAATGGGCGCGCGAAAAACGGTGCCGTCGAGAATTGCGCGGATAGTTCCGTTCGGGGATTTCCACATTTCAGAAAGATTGTATTCCTCAACTCTTTGCTTATTGGGTGTGATTGTCGCACACTTAACTGCAACGCCGTATTTTTGCGTGGCGTACGCCGAGTCGAATGTAACCTTGTCGCCTGTTTTCTCTCTTTCGGGCAAGCCGAGATCGTAGTATTCGGTTTTGAGCTCTACAAATGGATGGAGAAGCTCGTCCTTGATCATCTGCCAGATGATCCTTGTCATTTCGTCACCGTCCATCTCGACGAGCGGTGTTGTCATTTTTATCTTTTCCATAATTGTGTCTTCAATTCGTTATTTTAATTCGTTTATTTGAGATTTTTGTTCTTGTAGTAGTTCATAAGACAGCCGTCGAGAAGTATCTGTCTTTCCTCGTCGGTAAGTCCTACGATATTGAGCTTGATACTGTGCTTTTCACCGTTTTTTGTAAGAACCGTCGCATTGAACACGGTTTCCTTTGCCGCGAGCTTTTCTCTTATACCCTCAACGAAAACGAGGTCGCCCTCGGTATAATTGAAGGGTGTATCCGCGTCAAGTGTGAAGGGCATAATGCCCCAGTTTATACAGTTTGAGCGGTATCTCTTCGTCGCAAATTCGTAGCAAATGTTACCGAATCCACCAAGTACCTTCTGGCAGGATGCAGCTTGCTCTCTTGCCGAGCCGTCACCGGGCTTGTTTGCAAATACGCAGGAGCCAAACTGTGTGCTGCCAATGAGTGATTCCGCGTCACCGAGGGTGGAGAGCGCGGCTTTGAGCTTGTCGCTCGGCTGACCGTTACGGCGCGCCTTTTCTTCTTCGGCTACCGCCTTTGCAAGCGGAACATAGCTTGGGCAACGTCTTGAGAGTGTAAACTCTGAAAGGCGAACGGGATTGGAGCGCAGAGACGAGGTTTCACCCGAGGGGATAAGCTCGTCAGTTGTGGTTACGGGATCGTGAATTACGGCACAAAGCTCGAGCAAGAGATTGTCGGAGAGCTCGTACTGCTCGGGCCAGCTTGTGATGTTCGGGCCGAGGATAAGCTCTTCGTTCGGATCGGGCTTGCCGAAGCCGTAGTAAATTCTCTTTTCGTAAACCGATTTATCGAATTCGTACTCCATAGGAGTGAAATTATAGTCAATATCTGTTGCGGGGGTGATTCTGCCGCCGTTTGCCGCAGTTGCCGCGATGGAACGGGCATCCATCAGCGCTACGCCCGAGATCTGTCCCTCACCCGGCTTTGAGCCCTCGCGGTT
Organism: Eubacteriales bacterium; assembly: GCA_045632305.1. GTDB lineage: Bacteria > Bacillota > Clostridia > Oscillospirales > CAG-272 > SVTX01. The sequence goes on from JAZQWL010000001.1 coordinate 5,244, forward strand.
GGGGAAGTTTCTTGTCGTATGGCGAAGGGAAAGGCCGTTATTCTGGGGAACGTCACCCGCGCCAAAGCAGGGACCGCAGAACGAGGGCTTGATAACAACGCCATTTTCAAGCAAGGATGCAGTAACACCCTTTCTTGTAAGGTCAAGAGAAACGGGAATACTTGTGGGGTAAACGGACATATTAAAGTAGCTGTTACCGATGTTACCTGTCTTGAGGATTTCAGACGCCTCGCATATTGATTCAAACATACCACCCGAGCAGCCCGCGATTATACCCTGATCGGCAAGAACTGATCCGTCGGGGAGGATCTTTGATACAAGGTCAAACTTTGACTTGGGGAACTTCACCTTTGCTTCTTCTTCAACACCCTTGAGGATTTCTTCTGCGTTTTCGCAAAATTCCTTGATTGTATAAGCGTTTGAGGGGTGGAAGGGGAGCGCAATCATACATTCTTCGGTCGAGAGGTCGATTTCGATCAAGGAATCGTAGTAAGCAACTCCGCGGGGAGAGAGCTTCTTGTAATCGTCGGGACGGCCGTGTGTTTTGTAATGCGCCTCAACCACCTCGTCGGTTTCCCAGATGGAAGAAAGACAAGTTGTTTCGGTCGTCATAACGTCGATGCCGTTACGGAAATCGATGGAAAGATTCTTCACGCCCTCGCCAACGAATTCAAGAACCTTGTTCTTGACAAAGCCGTTTTTGAACGTGGCGCGGATAAGGGAGAGCGCGATATCGTGAGGGCCGACGCCTTTTCGGGGCTTACCCTTGAGGTGAACGAGTACCACCTCGGGAGCTTTTATGTCGTATGTGTCGCAAAGGAGCTGCTTTACAAGCTCGGGGCCGCCCTCACCGACGCCCATAGTACCGAGCGCTCCGTAACGTGTGTGGGAATCCGAGCCGAGAATCATTTTGCCGCACGCGGCAAGCTCCTCGCGAGCATAGGAATGAATTACCGACTGATTGGCGGGAACATAGATGCCGCCGTATTTTTTAGCGGCTGAAAGACCGAAAACGTGGTCATCCTCGTTGATTGTGCCACCAACTGCGCAAAGACTGTTGTGACAGTTTGTGAGCGCGTAAGGAATGGGGAATTCTGTAAGACCGCCGATCCTCGCGGTCTGAATGATTCCGACGTATGTTATATCGTGAGAAACCATAGCATCGAACTTGATCTTGAGATCGTCATATATTCCGCTCATGTTGTGAGAGCACAAAATTTGCGCGGCAATGGTATTCAGCTTTGCCTCGTTTTTATTTATATCTGACGAAAAAGAAATTTCTCCGTTGCAGTAAAATACGCCGTCGTTATGTAAGGTTATCATAGCGTTGCCCCCAATCTGGCTTAAATAATAATAGTTATGATAATTATATCACTATTTTGAATTGCCGTCAACCCTTACGCGCATGTTTGTGTTGATTTTTAATGGAATAATTGATAGATAACAGGGTCAATAATATAATGTGAATATCAATATTTTACGGAGATTTTGAAATGATTACAGAAAGACTTGTTCGGGGGATCACGTTTTTCAATATTTTCGTCGGTGTGATCTTTTTCCTGTTCTATTTCTATCAGTTTATATACGTTATAATTCCGTTTGTAAAAAAGCCGAAGGCGCATGCGAGCGAGGTAATACACAATATAGGAATTTTAATTTCCGCAAGAAACGAGAGCGCGGTGATAGCGCAGCTTCTCGACTCTATCTCGGCGCAGGATTATCCAAAGGAAAGCTTGAAGGTTTTTGTGGTTGCTGACAACTGTACGGACAACACCGCCGATATTGCGAAGGGATGCGGTGCGACGGTTTACAGGAGGAATGATCCTGATATGATAGGCAAGGGATATGCTCTGGACTTTTTGCTTAGAAACATCGACAAAGATATCGGCATCAAGGAAATTGACGCGTTCATCGTGCTTGATGCCGACAATATTCTTGATGCGGGATACGTAAGAGCCATGAACCGAATGCTTTGCGACGGATATAAGATTACTACAAGCTACAGAAACTCGAAAAATTACAGCGACAATTGGATATCTGCGGCATACGGGCTCTGGTTTATGCGCGAGGCGAGATTTCTCAACTGTTCGCGTTATCTTATTGGCTCAAGCTGTGCGGTTTCGGGCACGGGATTCCTTTTCTCCCGCGAGCTTATCGAAAAATTCGGCGGGTGGAAATTTTTTCTTCTTACCGAGGATATTGAGTTTACCGTAAATTGCATTCTGTCGGGCGAGAAGGTGGGGTATTGCGAGGACGCCGTGCTTTACGATGAGCAGCCGATAACCATGCGGCAATCCTGGAACCAGCGGCTTCGTTGGTCGAAGGGCTTTTTGCAGGTGTGGTCGAAATACGGCCGCAGACTTGTTCGCGGGATATTTAAGGGGAGCTTCAGCTGTTACGATATGACTATGACAGTATGCCCCGCATATCTTGTGTCGGTGCTATCGCTTATTTTCGATCTTGTCGGCATTGCTCTGTGTATAGTGACTCGAAATTATCAGCTTATAGGCGGACTTGTCGCATTGATCGTTGCCGCTCTTGTCGAGGCGTATCTGCTTTTTCTGGCGATGGGAGCGATTACTCTTATCAAGGAATGGGAGAAGATCTACTGCAAGCCGCACGAGAAGATCGGCTATCTGTTTTCTTTTCCGATATTCCTTATAACCTATATGCCCGTCGCTTTGGTCGCGCTTTTCAAGAAGGTGGAATGGAAGCCGATCGCCCACACAAGAAGTGTTACGATCGAGGATATTGTTAACGATGACAGAGAATAAAAAAGCACCGTGCGAAGCTTCGCACGGTGCTTTATGTTTAATTGAAATATCCGAGTCTGTAAAGAAGCTCTGCGATAAGCACAGCGCCACCTGCGGCACCGCGGAGCGTGTTGTGAGAAAGGCCTACGAACTTGTAATCGTAGATCGTATCTTCGCGAAGACGACCTGCGGTTACGCCCATACCACCGTAAATGTCGCGGTCAAGCTTTGCCTGAGGACGGTTTTCTTCTTCAAAATACGTTACGAACTGCGCGGGAGCGGAGGGAAGCTCAAGCTCTTGAGGAAGGCCGCGGAAATTCTTCCAATCCTCGAGGATCTGTTCCTTTGTGGGCTTGTTTTCGAACTTTACGAAAACAGCGGCGGTGTGTCCGTCTGTTACGGGAACGCGAATGCACTGAGTTGTGATCACGGGCTTGTCGCACTTAACGATTTTACCGTCCTCAACCTTACCCCAAACACGGAGGGGCTCCTGCTCGCTCTTTTCTTCCTCGCCACCGATGAAGGGAATGATATTGTCGATCATCTCGGGCCATTCGTTGAAGGTTTTGCCTGATCCCGAAATTGCCTGATATGTTGTCGCTACGACTTCTTTGATTCCGTACTTGCGAAGAGGTGTAAGCTCGGGAACGTATGCCTGAATTGAGCAGTTTGGCTTAACTGCGATAAAACCGCGCTTTGTGCCAAGACGCTCTCTCTGGGACTTTATAACCTCGAGATGCTCGGGATTGATCTCGGGAATAACCATGGGAACGTCGGGAGTCCATCTATGCGCAGAGTTGTTGGAAACCACGGGGATCTCCGCCTTCGCGTACTTTTCTTCAAGTGCCTTGATCTCGTCCTTCTTCATGTTAACCGCGCAGAAAACGAAAGCGCAGTCCTTCATCTCGTCGATGCTTTCCGCATCAATAATTATCATATTCTTGTATTTTTCGGGCATGGGGGTGGAAAGCTTCCAACGACCGCCGAGTGCCTCTTCATACGTTTTGCCCGCGCTGTTCTTGGATGCTGCGAGCTTGATTACTTCAAAATAGGGGTGGTTTTCGAGAAGCGTGAGAAATCTCTGACCGACCATACCTGTAGCGCCAACGACGCCAACCTTCATCTTTTCCATAGGATCCTCCTATAAGTGCAAAAATACTAAAATGAATTATAGCATAAAAGTCTTATTATTTCAAGAGTTTTTTGTAATTTTTTACGTATTTTGATAAATTAAAGTCCGTAAATTGAAGAGTATTTTTCCTCAAGATATTTCACGTAATATTCGGGATCAAATTCTTCGCCCAGAGCGTCGTAAAGCACCTTGTCGGAGGGCTTTGATGCGCCATACTTCCAGATGCGGTCTCTATTCCATGCGTTGATGGGAGCAAAATTACCTTCGGCAAGGCAGGAATCAACGTCAACGGTCTCCTTCATTTTAGAAAGAAGGTGCGCGCCGTATGCACTGCCGAGAGCGTAGGAGGGGAAGTAACCGATGCCGCCACCCGACCAGTGGCTGTCCTGAAGGCAACCGCGAGTGTCATCGGGAACTTCAACGCCGAGATATTCGCGGTAAAGGGCGTTCCATCTTTCGGGTACATCCTTGACCTCAAGCTCGCCCGACATGATCGCCTTTTCGATCTCGTAACGTACCATTACGTGGAGGCAGTATGTGACCTCGTCGGCTTCCGTGCGGATAAGTGAGGGTGTTACGAGATTTATCGCGCGATAAACCTCTTGCGCGGTGCATCCGTCAAGCTTGGGAGCGAAAAACTCCTGCATTTTCGGGAAGATATATTTAATAAAGGGAAGACTTCTGCCGAGAAGATTCTCGTAGAAACGGCTCTGACTTTCGTGAATGCCCATAGAAACGCCGCCGTCAAGATTAGTGTATGCGAATTCGTCGGCGGAGTTCATGTCGTAGAGCGCGTGACCTCCCTCGTGAATTACGCTGAACATAGACGATGCGAAATTGTTTTCGTCATAATTTGTGGTAATGCGAACGTCCTTGTGAGAGCCGAGCGACGTTGTAAAGGGATGCTCGGTCGTTCCGAGACCGCACACGCCGAGGTCGATTCCCATAGTTTCCATAAGATAGAGGGAGAACTTTTCCTGTTCCGCCTCGGAAAAGTTACCGAAAAGGCAGGAATCGTCAACTTGATTTGCTTCAGAGATCTTTTGAATGAGCGGCACGATATTGCTTCGAAGCTTCGAGAAGAACTCGTCGCACTTTTCCATTGTAAGTCCGTTTTCGTACTTGTCAAGACAGTAGTTGTATGGGTGCATTTCGGGCGCGCAGTAGGAGGCGAATTTTTTCTGGAACTCAAAGATTTCCGTGAGAATGGGGCAGAAGGATGCAAAATCATTTGTTTCCTTCGCTGTGTGCCATACGTCGTCCGCCTTTACCGTAAGCTCCTGATAGTAAACGTATTCTTCCATCGGAATCTTCTGCATTTCCTTTATGTCCTTTGCGGCAAGGTAAACGCTGCGGGCATCTTTTTCTAATAGGGAATCGGACGCCTCGGAGAGCGCCATGATAAGAGAGACTACGTCGGGAGCGGTGGACATTTTATAAACCTCCTCGCTCAAGATCGCGAGAGTGTGTCCGCGGTTTTCCGCAGTTTTCTTGGGCGCGGTAGTAGCTCCGTCATAATAGAGAGCGCCCATCGCGTGATAGTAAGCGGAAAGCTTTGACTGATGGGCGTAGAATTCTTCCAATTTCTTTTGAATATCCATAATATCACCTCGTATTAAAAATATTAATCTTATTATATCACTGCGCGTCGGATTTGTAAATATCTTTTGAAAAATATCGGTCTTTAGTTCCGAAACCGAAACTTTAAAACTACATATTGTAATTTTGAATACGCCCAAAAACGCAATAATTCCAAAAAAGGAAAAATATTTTCACAAAACCTATTGACAAATTCCAAAAACGGTAGTATAATGGTCACAGAAAGAAAAGATATGGGAACTTTTTTCCCGGAATGGAGTAAATTATGGCAACAAAGAAGACAAAGACAACAGAAACAGTTGAGCTTACAGATAAGAAAAAGGCGCTCTCCACAGCTATGGCGCAGATTGAGCGTTCATTTGGCGCGGGCGCGATCATGCGTCTTGGCGAAAATACAGATATGGAGGTTCAGGCGGTGTCCACGGGCTCTCTCTCCCTTGATATGGCGCTCGGTATCGGCGGTGTTCCGAAGGGAAGAATCATCGAGATCTTTGGCCCTGAATCCTCGGGTAAGACGACTGTTGCGCTTCATATTATCGCGGAAGTGCAGAAGGCGGGCGGAGAAGCCGCATTCATCGACGCGGAGCATGCGCTCGATCCCGTTTATGCAAAGGCGCTCGGCGTTGATATCAACAACCTTCTCGTTTCCCAGCCCGATTGCGGTGAGGATGCGCTTTCCATTACTGAATCTCTCGCTCGTTCGGGCGCTATTGACGTAATCGTTATCGACTCTGTTGCGGCGCTTGTTCCCAAGCAGGAGATCGACGGTGATATGGGCGCGTCACAGATGGGTGTTCAGGCAAAGCTTATGTCCCAGGCGATGAGAAAGCTCAATGCGGTTATTTCCAAGAACAATTGCGTTGTTGTGTTCATCAACCAGCTCCGTGATAAGATCGGCGTAGTTTACGGTAATCCCGAAACAACTACGGGCGGTAAGGCGCTCAAGTTCTACGCGTCTGTAAGAATCGATATTCGCAGAACAGAGCAGCTCAAGAACGGTAGCGATATCGTGGGTAACAGAGTTAAGTGTAAGATCGTTAAGAATAAGGTTGCTCCCCCCTTCAAGGTTGCGGAATTCGATATTATGTACGGCAAGGGCATTTCCCGTGTAAGCGAGGTTATCGACTTTGCGGTTATGATGGATATTATCAAGAAGAGCGGTTCATGGTTCTCTTATGAGGGTGAGCGTCTGGCTCAGGGTAAGGATAACGTACGCAAGCTCTTTGAGGAAAACCCCGCGCTTTGCGATGAGGTTGAAGCAAAGATTCGCGCTATGAAGAGCCGCGCAGAGATGGTAAATGAAGAGGAATTTGAAATTGACGATGAAGACGATTTTGACATCAGAACACTCGGCGAGGATGACAACTGATACAAATGAGATTCCTTTTGCGAGAGTAATTGGAGTTGGTGCGCGTGAGGGCGCAGGCGAGTTAACTGTAAGGGTTGAGCTTCGAGGCGACGGCGGCAGTGAAGAGAAGGCGTTCCTTTTGCCGTTCGAACTTATGGATTTGATAAAGATCGACCGAAAAAATATTCCTTTTGAAATAAACGAGGAGATGCTTGATGCGCTCGTTCTTTACGATGCCACGGCGCATGCGCTCCACCGTGCGTACGGAATCATCTCTTACGGAGCATGCTCATACGGTAAGCTCTATCGCAAGCTTCGTGAGAAGGGTGTCGAAAATGACGCGGCAGAGCTTGCAATGAATATCGTCAAGGATAAAGGGTATATCGATGAAAACGGTCTTGCGGAGCGCGTGTGCGAGCTTGCTTTGAAGAAGTATTGGGGACGCTCACGCATATTGCGTAAGCTTCGCGAGGACGGTTATTGCGAGGAAGCAATTGAGTACGCGGTCGAATATCTGGATGAGGTTAATTTTGCGGAGCAGTGCGCCGCGCTTATCGGAAAAAGATATAAGAAAGTACCGGCTGACAGATATGAAATGCAAAAAATGTTCGCTTCGATCTCGCGATACGGATACAGTGGTTCTGAAATCAAGGAAGCGGTAAAAATTTATAATTCGAGAAGATGAAAAAAGCCCGTGGCAACGCCACGGGCTTTCGTGTATTTAAATATTATCGTACATTTTGCGAATGAATTTTACCGTATCATCCCAACCGATGCAAGGGTCGGTAATGGATTTTCCGTAAATTCCGTCGCCGATCTTCTGCGAGCCCTCTTCAATGTAGCTTTCGATCATAAAGCCCTTGACGAGCTTTGCAATTTCTGTATTTTGACGGCAGGAATGAAGCACGTCCATAGCGATTCTTTCCTGCTCCGTGTATTTTTTAGCCGAATTTGCGTGGTTGCAGTCTACGATGAGCGCGGGATTTTGGAGCCCTTTTTTCTTATATTCTGATGCAAGATGCTCGATGTCCTCGTAATGGTAGTTGGGAATGGAATCGCCATGCTTATTTACGTATCCGCGAAGTATCGTGTGAGCATAAGGATTTCCGCTTGATTTTACCTCCCAACCGCGATAGAGGAAGGTGTGCGCGTGTTGAGCCGCCATTACCGAGTTGAGCATTACCGTAATATCACCGCCGGTGGGGTTTTTCATGCCGACGGGAACGTCAATTCCGCTTGAAACCAGACGGTGCTGTTGATTTTCAACCGAGCGCGCGCCGACCGCGACGTAGGAGAGAAGGTCGGAGAGGTATCGGTAGTTTTCGGGATAGAGCATCTCGTCAGCCGTGAACATTCCCGTTTCCTCGATCACGCGTGTGTGAAGTCGGCGTATGGCGATAATGCCCTCGAGCATATCGGTTTCCTTTTCGGGGTTCGGCTGATGGAGCATCCCCTTGTATCCGTCGCCTGTGGTACGTGGTTTGTTCGTATAAATTCTCGGAATTACTATAATTTTATCCTTGACCTCGTCCGCGATCGCGGCAAGTCTGTGCGCGTAGTCCATAACGGATTCCTCTACGTCTGCGGAGCAGGGGCCGATTATAAGTAGTTTTTTGTTTGATTCTCCCGTGAAAATTCTGCTCACCTCGGCATCGAACGCCTTTTTCTTTTCTGAGCTTTTCTCACTTAGCGGGTATTGCTTTTTGATTTCCGCGGGAATGGGGAGCTTTCTTAAAAATTCCATAATTTAACCTGTTTGTTTATTTTTCTATTGCTGCCTGCTTTGTAAGTGTTGCGCGGAGCTTTTCCGTATCAAACTTGAGCTTTCGGTCATACGTGAGAAGACCGTTCTGCTCCTGCTCGACGTCGGTAAGCTGGGTGTAACAGAGCCCTCCCATAAGCTTGCAGTCCATAATTGCGGACGTGAGTCCGTCGAAGCGGTAGTAGAATTCGTCGATAGAGCGGCATGCGTTACCGTAGCCCCAGCCGTCCTGCTGGTTGTCTGCCCAGTCCTTGCCGACTCTGTCAGCCGCCCACCACGTGCCGCCGTATTCCGAAACGAAGGTGGGAATTGCGGGGTAGTTGATGTCGGGGCTCTTGAAATATTCGTGGAGATTCATCTTGACGCCGTTCTCAAGTCCGTCCATTTTTGCTTTGAAAACCGTTGGCTCCTGCTCGTAATCATGGAGGTCCTCCATGTCGGAAACACCGTCGAAATGAGTCCAACCCGAAGCGTCGATGTACGCTCTTGTGGGATCAAGCGTGCGTGTGAGCGTGGAGAGAGCTTCTGTAAATCTCTTGTCCGTATCGTGGGGAGTTTCGTTTAAGGGACACCAACCTATGATCGCGGGGTGGTTGAAGTCGCGGTCGACGATCTCGCACCATTCCTGCATGAAATTGGAGAAGAGCTGATCGCCCGTGTGATCCATGCCCCAGTTTGCGTGCTCGCCCCAAACTATATAGCCGACTCTGTCGCAATATTCAAGGAAGAGGGGCTCGAACACCTTTTCGTGAAGGCGCGCGCCGTTGAATCCAAAGGACATCGAAAGATCGATATCGTTCTTGAGCGCTTCGTAAGTAGGAGCGGTGTAAATGCCGTCGGGATAAAAGCCCTGGTCGAGAACGAGTCGCATGAACACTTTCTTGCCGTTGAGGTAGAGAATGCCGTCTTTTACACCCACCTCGCGCATACCGAAGTAGGTCTGAACCTTATCGTTGCAAACCGTAATTTCCGCGTCGTAAAGCTCGGGGCTTCCTATCTCCCAGAGATGAAGCTCGGAGAGAGGAAGGGTAATTTTTGCATAGCCGCATCGAACGGTAGAGGAGGCAGAGCCAACCTTATTGCCGTTGAACGTGGCGTTTACGGAAACGGTTTCACCCTCGCCGTTCTTTACCTTGACAACCATATTAAGTGTGGAATTGTCAATGTCGGGATAGTATTTCGCGTTTTCTATATGCGTCTTTTCAACGTATTCAAGCCAGACGGTCTGCCAGATACCCGTAGTTCTTGTGTAGAAGCAGCCGTAGGAATTGGGACGAAGCGCCTGTTTACCCGAGGGCTGTACGCCACTTACCGTATCGTCGATAGCGCGGATAACTACGGTGAAGGGTGTATTTTTGATTTTTTCCGTAATGTCAAACGAGAAAGAAACGTATCCGCCGATGTGAGTGCCAACGTGCTCGCCGTCAACCCAAATATCTGTCTGATAATCGCACGCTCCGACGTGGAGAATAACTCTTTTGTCCGAAATATCTTCGTTGGGTGTGATTACCTTTTTATACCAAACGCACTTGCAGAATTCGGTGTCGCCAATGCCCGAAAGAACACTTTCGCGGCAGAAGGGAACGGTGATCTTTTCGTTGAAATTCTCACCTTTTATATATGTTTCGGGTGTGGATACACCTGCCTTGTCGGTAGCGTAGTCCCACTGACCGTTCAAATTCTGAAATGAAGCTCTTTTAAGCTGAGGACGCGGATATTCCGCGCGAGGAATAATATTTGTCATAACCGTCTTCCTTTGGAATTTACTTTGATCAACCCTTATTATACAACAATTTTTCCAAGTTGTAAATGCTTTTTGCCGAATTTTATAGCGATTGAATGAAAAAACTGCCGTATGCATGAAGCATACGGCAGCAATTTAATCGATATTACTTTCTTTTGTCGTCCTTGTGCTTGATAAGACCAACTGCCTTTGCAAATTCCATTACTACGAGAGGAACGAGAACGAGACCGAGGCAGATTGCATAGTCCCAAGGAGAAGCGAGAAGCTCAAGACCGAACGCGTCTCTTACGCCGGGAACAACTGCTACGAGAATTGTAGAAGCGAAAGCAAAGAGAGCTGCGAGGTTGAGTGTTCTGTTACCGAAGAAGCCAACCTTGAAGAGGGACTTGTCACTTCTCATATTGTATGCCTGAACGATCTGGCAGAGAGCCAATACGAGGAACGCCATTGTTTCACCGCGGTGGAGCTCATGAGAGTTAGATGCAAGATTCTGAATTTCGGAGAAGGAGCAACCGCATCCGATCCAGAATGCTGTGAGAGTGAGAAGAGCGAACATAACGCCCTGGAGAACGATTCTAACACCGAAGCCGTTTGCGAAGAGACCTTCGTTCTTGGGCTTGGGCTTTTCGTTCATAACGCCTTCCTCAACGTCTTCCATACCGAGAGCGATCGCGGGAAGTGAGTCAGTAACAAGGTTGATCCAGAGAAGCTGCATGGAAAGCAGGGGTGACTGGTGCCAGAAGATCATAGCGAGGAATACTGTGATAACCTCACCGATATTTGTACCGAGAAGGTAGCCAACCACCTTCTTGATGTTAGCGTAAATACCACGTCCCTCGCGAACTGCGTGAACGATAGTAGCAAAGTTGTCGTCTGTAAGAGTCATATCAGCAGCGCCCTTTGCAACGTCGGTACCCGTGATACCCATAGCGCAACCGATATCAGCTGCCTTGAGCGCAGGAGCGTCGTTTACACCGTCTCCTGTCATAGAAACGATTCTGTCCTTTCTCTGCCATGCCTTAACGATTCTGATCTTGTTTTCGGGAGAAACTCTTGCATAAACGGAGATGGATTCGATCTTTGCGTCGAGATCTTCGTCGCTCATGAGGTCGAGCTCAGCGCCCGTGATAGCAAGGTCGCCATCCTCGAGAATACCGATCTCACGCGCAATTGCGGAAGCTGTAACAACGTGGTCGCCCGTGATCATAACGGGCTTGATGCCTGCCATACGGCAGATCTTAACTGCCTCAGCCGCTTCAGGTCTGGGCGGGTCGATCATACCAACGAGACCCATGAATACGAGTCCGTTTTCAAGCTCTTCGCTTGTGGGATTTTCGGGAACTGTGTCAATTACCTTGTAAGCAATGGCGAGAACGCGGAGAGCGTTACGGCTCATCTTGTCGTTCATTTCCTTTGCCTTGTCGAAGTCGCCCGCAACACAACGGGAAACCATCATATCGAAAGCTCCTTTAACGATAACAACGTTTTTACCGTCGATTACGTTAACGCTTGTCATAAGCTTTCTGTCGGAGTCGAAGGGAATAGTAGCAACTCTTCTGTACTGCTCGTTGAGAGCGTCCTGAAGAAGACCGTTCTTGCGAGCTGCGGAGATGATAGACGTTTCTGTGGGGTCACCGATGGATACCTCGGATCCATCCTCCTTAACCTCGATCGCGCCGTCGCAGCAGAGCGTACCGTAAGTAAGAAGCTCTCTTACGTTTTCTGCAACGTGGGAGTTGATGTCACATACGTCATCTTCACCGTCGATGTAGGACTTAACGAGAGTCATCTTGTTCTGTGTGAGCGTACCTGTCTTATCCGAGCAGATAACGGAAGCAGAGCCGAGTGTTTCAACCGCGGGAAGGCGGCGGATGATCGCGTTCTTCTTAACCATTCTCTGAACGCCGATGGAAAGAACGATAGTTACGATCGCGGGAAGACCCTCGGGGATGGCGGAAACCGCAAGAGAAATTGCAGTCATGAACATATCCATGGGATCGAGATCGTTGAGAATACCAACTACGAAGATAATAGCGCAGCAACCGAGGGCAACGAAGCCGAGGATCTTACCGAGCTTTTCGAGCTTCTGCTGAAGGGGAGTTTCAGTGTCCTCCTCGTTTGCGAGAAGGGAAGCGATCTTACCCATTTCAGTATCCATACCCGTAGCGGTTACAACAGCGAGAGCTGTACCGTAAGTGATGCTGCAGCCCGAGAATACCATGTTTGTTCTGTCGCCGATAGGAGCGTCAACCTTAACGGAAACCGTGTAATCCTTCTCTGAGGGAACGGATTCACCTGTGAGAGCGGATTCTTCACTCTTTAAGTTTACACTTGTTATAAGGCGAGCGTCAGCGGGAACGAAGTCGCCGGCTTCAAGCTTGATAATATCACCGGGAACGAGGTCGCATGCTTCGATAACAGTTTCCTTGCCGTTACGGATAACACGCGCGTGGGGAGCGGACATGCTTTTGAGCGCATCGAGTGCCTTTTCTGCCTTGCTTTCCTGAACAACACCCATAATGGCGTTGAGGATTACGATGGCAACGATAAGACCGGGCTCAAAGAATTCGGATGCAGAGCCGTGTCCCTGCGAAAGGTCGTAAATTACAAGACCTGTGGAAATCACTGCTGCGATAAGAAGAATGATGATCATCGCATCCTTGAACTGCTCAAGGAATCTCTGGAACATTGTCTTCTTTTTCTTTTCCTGAAGCTTGTTTTCGCCGTATTTTTCTTTTGCGGCTGCGACGTCAGTGTCGGAAAGGCCCGTCTGCTTGTTTGTGGCAAGAGAGCTTAACACTTCGTCAATGCTTTTGTCGTGAAAAGTCAAAACTTTTTCCTCCTGATTTATTGTAATTAAATTTTAAAAAACGCGAAAAATGACCGAATGCGGTCATGTGAACTAATTATATCATACAATGAATTTTTTTGCAATAGCAATTTGGATATTTTCTCTGTAAAGATTTTAAACAATTTCGAAATAATATAAAAAAATATTATGAATAAATTTATTTTTCTTCCTTCTACTATTGAATATATAAAAAAATTGTGTTAAAATAAGCATATAAAATCCTTTAATACGAGGAGATAATTTATGAAACTGATCGATATTGTAAAGAGAGACAAGCCGGGGCTTTCCTTTGAGGTGTTTCCCCCTAAAACGTGGGACAAGCTGGAGAGCGTGATTGCGACAACAGAGAAGATTGCTTCTCTTATGCCTACATATATGAGCGTTACTTACGGCGCGGGCGGAGGAACCTCGGACTATACTGTAAAGATTGCAAAGAATTTAAAGGATAGATGCGGAATTACTCCGTTAGCGCATCTGACCTGTGTTTCGTCGAGCAGAGAAAGAGTTCATTCTCAGCTTGATGAGCTTAAAGATGCGGGAATTGAAAATATTCTGGCGCTTCGCGGAGATCTTGTTGCGGGCATGAATATGGAAAATTTGGATTACCGTTATGCAAGCCAGCTTATTTACGATATTAAGGAGCATAGCGGAGACAGCTTTTGTATCGGTGGCGCGTGCTATCCCGAGGGACATCCCGAGAGCGCAAATTACAAGGAAGATATAAAGCATCTTAAAGAAAAGGTGGAGGCGGGATGTGAATTCCTCACCACACAGATGTTTTTTGACAACGACATTCTCTATAATTTCATGTACAGAATACGCGAGGCGGGTATTGACGTTCCCGTCGTAGCGGGAATTATGCCCGTGACAAATCCCAATACTATAAAAAGAACTATGAGCATTTCGGGTAACGCCCTGCCGCAGAAGATAGTTCGTTTGGTCGACAGATTCGGAGATGATCCCGACGCGCTCAAGCAGGCGGGAATTGCGTATGCTACCGAACAGATTATTGACCTTTATGCCAACGGTATAAACGCGGTACACGTTTATTGCATGAATAAGCCCGACGTTGCCGCCGCGATAAAGAATAATATATCGGAAATATTGAAATGAACGTAATTGAGATAAAGGCGAATAAGCCGTCAATTGGTGAGGTTCTCGCGTTTATGAGAGCGGGGGCAGCTCCCGACACCCACCTGATTTCCGTCTCGGAGAGCGCGATGGAAAGGGTATGGGGTGTCACAAGGGCGCGAGCGTGCTTTGTAAGATTGCCCGTGTTACTTTTGGGCGATGGGAAAATTAAGATAGGATCGCTTGAGATTAAAAGCAAGAGTCTTGAAAACCGACTTTCCGATTGCAGTGAAGCGTATATTTTTGCGGTAACCGTCGGCTCGGAGGTTGACAGGATCATAAGAGCGGAGTCGGCAAGGTCATCACTTTCGGGGTTTTGCGCGGATGCTTCGGGATCGGCGGCGGTCGAATCGGCGGCGGATGCGTTGAACGAAGAGATCGATGCTGTGATTAAGCGCGAGGGAAAGAAAACCAAAGTCCGTTTTTCAGCGGGATACGGCGATTTGCCCGTTGAGTTCCAGAAGGATATTTGCGCGCTTCTCGACACAAAGAAAAATATCGGCGTGGCTCTTGGTGACGGAGGCATGATGACGCCGACAAAGAGCGTAACGGCGATAATAGGAGTTTATTGATTTTTTATGAAAATAACAGAAGCTTTAAAAGAAAAACGGCTTATATCCGATGGCGGCATGGGTACTATGCTTCAGGCGGCAGGACTCACTCTTGGAGAAACGAGTGAGGAGTGGAATCTTTCTCACAAGGACGAGATAATTGCCGTTCATAAGCAGTATATCGACGCGGGCGCGGATATAATTACTGCCAACACCTTTGGTGTAAACATTTTAAAATATGACATAGAGACTGCTAAGGCAATGATAAAATCGGCGGTTGAGTGCGCAAAGGCGGCGAGAGGCGAGCGAGATATTTATATTTCGCTTGATATCGGCCCTCTCGGTCGACTTCTTAAGCCGTACGGCGATCTTGATTTCGAGGAAGCCGTTGAGGTGTTTGCATATACTGTCAGGTGCGGTGTTGAGAGCGGTGTCGATTTTATCATGATCGAAACCATGAACGATATTTACGAAACCAAGGCGGCTCTGCTTGCGGCAAAGGAAAATTCATCTCTTCCCGTATTTGTGACAAACGTTTTTGACTCCACGGGAAAGCAGATGACGGGCGCGGATGTGAAGGCGACCGTTGCGCTTCTCGAGGGTATGGGAGCTGACGCTATCGGTATGAATTGCTCGCTCGGCCCTGTGCAGATGTTGGGACTTGTAAAGGAGTTTGTTGAATATTCCTCTACGCCTGTAATCGTTCAGCCGAACGCGGGCTTGCCAATCGAGAGAGAAGGCAAAACCACGTTTGATATTGATGCTGATGAGTTTGCCGCGTGTATGGCAAAAATGGCAAAAATGGGTGTTGCGATCCTTGGCGGCTGCTGTGGAACAACTCCCGAGTATATAAGGAAAACCCTTTGTGCAACAAAGGAAATTCCTTATTCGTATATTGAAAAAAAGAATCATACGCTCGTGTCATCGTATACTCACGCGCATGAAATAAACAACGTGCCTACGCTTATCGGTGAGCGCATAAACCCCACGGGAAAAAAGAAGCTCAAGGAAGCGTTGCGTGAGAACAATATGTCTTATATTTTGTCTGAGGCGATAGGTCAGGAAGAGCGCGGCGCGCATATTCTTGACGTAAACGTTGGTCTTCCCGAAATTGACGAGGCCAAGGTCTTGTCCGATGTCGTTACGGAAATTCAGGCGGTAAGTAACCTTCCTCTTCAGCTTGACTCGGTAAATTATGAGGCGATGGCAACCGCTATGCGAATTTATAACGGTAAGCCGCTCGTAAATTCCGTAAATGGCTCTGAGGAAAGTATGGCGAAGATTTTCCCGCTTGTCAAAAAGTACGGCGGAGCGGTCATCGCTCTTACTATGGACGAGTCGGGTATTCCCGAAACTGCCGCTGGCAGAGTTGAAATTGCCAAGAGAATCGTCGACAGAGCGGCGGAATACGGAGTTGACAAAAAAGATATTATCGTTGACCCTTTGGCACTTACGGTGTCATCAAATCCCGAAAGCGCGAAGGTAACGATTGAAGCAATAAGAGAAATATCAAAATTGGGACTTAAAACAAGTCTTGGAATATCTAATATTTCGTTCGGTCTGCCCGAACGTGATAATCTTACTGCTGCGTTCTTTACAATGTCACTTATGGCAGGACTTAACTGCGCTATCATGAATCCATATTCTTATGAGGTTATGAAGGCGTATTATTCTTATCTTGCCCTATCGGGAATGGATGCAAATTTTGAAAATTATATTTCTTTTGTGGAAAACACGGTAAAAGAGCAGACGCTACAAGCCACACCCCCCGCAGACGCGAAACAGACGCAGGGAGAGAGCGCTCTCCAGAACGCAATTATCAAGGGACTCAAGGTGGATGCGAAAAGGGAAGCTGAGGAGCTGCTCAAATCCGTTGACCCCATGGAAATAATAAATTCTCACATTATCCCCGCGCTAAATATCGTTGGCGAAGGGTATGAAAATAAGAGAATTTACCTGCCCGGGCTTCTTATGAGCGCGGATGCGTCGCAGGAAGCGTTTTCGGTAATCAAAGAGGCAATGCTTAAATCCTCAAACGAGGGAAAATCTCCCATAGTTCTGGCAACGGTCAAGGGAGATATTCACGATATCGGTAAGAATATCGTCAAGGTCTTGCTTGAAAACTTCGGCTTTTACGTAATCGACCTCGGTCGCGACGTTTCGTCGCGCGTAATCGTTGATACTGTAAAGGAGAGCGGTGCTAAGCTGCTTTGCCTCAGTGCCTTGATGACAACCACCGTAAAGAGTATGGAGGAAACTATCTCCCTTATGAAAGAAGAGGGAGTTGAGTGTCCTGTCATGGTTGGCGGAGCGGTACTTAATGAAGAATACGCAAAAATGATAGGTGCCGATGCTTACGGTCCCGATGCTATGGCGGCAGTAAGATTTGCGCAGAGCGTTGCGTTGTAACGCAACGCAGTTATGATTGCCTGCGGCAAGTTATGAGTTATGAGATGCTTTGCATCGTTAAGATGTTCTTTCGGCACAGTTAAACGCAAGGCGATGCCTTGCTCTCAGTGTTTGCGGAGCA
>JAZQWL010000002.1:0-7012 GCA_045632305.1 Eubacteriales bacterium
GGCAAGTTATCAGTTTAGAAATGCTACGCATTGTTATGATTGGCTTCGCCAAGTTTAAAAATTGATGGGCAATCATATCATAACGTTTGCGTATCAAACTCATAACGGTGAGCAAAGCGAGCCTCATAACTCTAAGCTAAAACCAACAGAAAAAAGAGCAGACATACAAGATTTAATCCTGTGTGTTTGCTCTTTCTGTTTGTATAGGGGTTTGGGCATAGCCCATAATGCGTTTGACCAGACAAATGCGATGCTTGCACTTTGCGGTAGTTTTCAAATTCTCCGCTAAGAACATCACACTTTGTCTAGGGGTGTTTTTTATTGTTGAAAAATTTACAATATGAATACTTGTAAAATTGCAGGGAATGTGATATAATTATTATGGAAAAATAGTAAAATTTTACAAAACAGGAGATAGATATGAGAAAGACGAAAATCGTTTGCACATTAGGACCTGCCAGCGGCACAAAGGAAATAGTTAAGGGACTTTGCCTGGCTGGAATGAACGTGGCAAGACTTAACTTTTCGCATAATACCCACGAGGATCACAAGAAGAGAATCGAGATGGTCAAGGAGGTAAGAGAAGAGCTTGGACTTCCTGTTGCTATCCTTCTTGATACCAAGGGCCCCGAATATAGAATCAAAACGTTTGAGAGCGGTAAGATCACACTGAATGACGGTGATAAGTTCACCTTTACGTCCGATGACGTTGTTGGTAACTGCGAGTGCGTTGCGGTGAACTATGCAAAGCTTCCCGAGGAGCTTGACGTTGGCGATACGATTCTTTTAAACAACGGACTTTTGTCCTTTAAGGTTGAAAATATCTGCGGCAATAATATCGAATGCAGAGTAGTGTGCGGCGGCGATCTTTCCGACAGAAAGAGCATGAGCTTCCCCGGTAAGGTTATGAAGCAGCCCTATCTCTCCGAGCAGGATAAGAAGGACATTAAGTTCGGTGTTGAAAACGATATAGATTATATCGCATGCTCGTTCGTTTCCTGCCGTCAGGATCTTATTGACGTGAAGAATTATCTTAGTGAAATAGGCGCGCAGGGTATCGAGCTTATCGCGAAGATCGAAAATCAGTCGGGCGTTGATAATATCGAAGAGATCTGCAAGGAATGCGACGGTATCATGGTTGCGCGCGGAGATATGGGCGTTGAAATTCCGTTTGAGTACCTTCCTTCCATTCAGAAGAAGCTTATTACAAAGTGCCGTATGCTTGGCAAGCGCGTAATTACCGCGACCGAAATGCTTGAATCCATGATCACAAATCCCCGTCCTACAAGAGCGGAGATCTCGGATATAGCGAATGCGGTTTACGACGGAACGAGCGCGATCATGCTTTCGGGTGAAACTGCCGCGGGTAAATACCCCGTTCAGGCGGTGCAGACTATGGCGAAAATCGCAGAGACGACCGAGGCGAGCATCAACTACAAGAAGCGCTTCTATGAGGCGGATTTCCAGATAAGAAACATGACCGACGCGGTTTCACATTCCACATGCGGTATGGCGATCGATATTAACGCTTCAGCAATCGTTGCCTGTTCACTTTCGGGTATGACTGCGAGAATGGTTTCCCGTTTCCGCTCTCCCGTTCCGCTGATCGGTCTTACCACCAACGAAAAGACCTGGAGAAAGCTCGCTCTCTCCTGGGGCGTAATTCCCGCGATGTGTGAGGAGTTCACCTCGACCGACGTGCTTTTCTATACAGCTAAGAAGATCGCAAAGACCGAGCTTGGACTTAAGAAGGGTGACAGAATCGTTATCACGGGCGGCGATACAACGGGACACTCGGGTAAGTCGAATTTGATCAAGATTGATGAGATATAAAAGAAAAGGCACGGCTTAAGCCGTGCCTTGATTTTTTATTTACCCGAATTCATCTTAAGATAGGCGTTGATAAATCCGTCGATGTTTCCGTCCATAACGGACTGGATATTGCCGTCTTCATGGCCTGTTCTTGTGTCCTTGGCAAGAGTGTAGGGCATAAATACGTAGGAACGGATCTGCGCGCCCCATTCGATATTTGTCTTGTTGCCCTGAATTTCTTCGATGGTGTCAAGACGTTCGCGGAGCTTGATCTCCATAAGCTTTGCCTTGAGCATTTTAAGAGCGGTTTCTTTGTTCTGAAGCTGGCTTCTTTCTGTCTGACAGCCAACAACGATACCTGTGGGCTTGTGAACGATACGGATTGCGGAGTCGGTCTTGTTGATGTGCTGACCACCCGCACCCGATGAACGGTGAGCCGTGATCTCAAGGTCTTCTTCACGGAGTGTTACGTCGTCAACGTTGTCAAATTCGGGCATTACTTCGATGGAAGCAAAGGACGTCTGACGTCTGCCTGCCGCGTCGAAGGGAGAAACTCGTACCAAGCGGTGTACACCGTTTTCGCTCTTGAGGTAACCGTATGCGTTAGTACCCTCAACCATAATTGTGGCGGACTTGATGCCTGCAGCATCGCCGTCGAGCCAGTCGAGAAGCTTAACCTTAAAGCCCGACTTTTCGGCATAACGGTTGATCATTCTATAGAGCATCTGCGCCCAGTCCTGAGCTTCCGTGCCGCCCGCACCGGCGTGGAAGGAAACGATGGCGTTGTTTTTATCGTATTCACCGCAGAGAAGAACGGAAATTCTCTCTCTTTCGGCGGTTTCTTCAATTGCTTCAAGCTCGGAGAGAACCTCCTCTGTGGAGTCCTCGTCTCCGTATTCGATTGCCATCTCAGCGAGCGCGATAGCGTCTTCGAGACGTGAGCAGAGCGCCTCGTAGTCCTCGATTGTGTCGCGGGACTGCTTTATAGTCTGTGTGATCTTAGTTGATGCTTCGGGATTGTTCCAGAAGTTAGGGTCAAGTGTCTGTGCTTCAAGCTCTTCCGCTTTGCTCTTGAGGTCTTCAATTCTGAGTGCGTTGCCAAGCTCCTTCACGTCTGCGCGGAGAGATATGAGCTTGAGGCGTGCTTCTTCAAGTGCGATAATCATTCTATAAATTCCTTTCGGCTATAATGTACATAAATATTCAGTTTATTATACCATACAAATTTCTATTTTTCAAGCCCCATTTTTAAATTTAAAAATATTATATTTCTGATTGTATTGACATTTTCGGCAAATAATTATATAATAAATATATATTTTAATATTTTTAAGGAGAAATCAAAATGAAGGTTACAAAAGAATCCATTATCGGCGATATTCTCGATTACGACAGAGGCACTGCAGAATTTTTCTTTGAGATCGGTATGCACTGTCTTGGTTGCCCCGCATCCCGCGGTGAATCCATTGAGGAAGCTTGCGCCGTTCACGGAACAGACGCTGACGAGCTTGTTGCAAAGATCAATAAGTATCTCGAGAGCAAATAATTTTTATTCTGAATGGCTCGGAGACGATTTTTTCTCCGAGCCGTTTTGAGTTTTTACAAGAGGTTTTACATGACACTTAATTTAGACGAGCGACTTTTATGCGCGGCATCCTTCGTCCGCGAGGGCAAGCGATTTGCCGACATAGGAAGCGACCATGCGTATCTGCCGATCCATTTGGCGCTCACGGGTAAAATTGACGATGCGCTCGCGTCGGATATAAATGAGGGCCCCGTTGAGTCGGCAATACAAAATATAAATGCGTTTGGCGTTGGCGACAGGGTACAGGCGATTTGCTCTGACGGTCTTGTCGGAGCGGAGAGCTTCGCGCCCGAGGACATTGCCATCCTCGGCATGGGCGGTGAGCTGATCGAGCATATAATAGACCGCGCTCCGTGGGTGAAGAACGAGAAAATTCGTTTGATCCTGCAGCCCATGACACATGCGGAAACTCTTTACTTATATCTTTGCCGTGAGGGATTTTCGATCGTTGACGAGAGAATTTCCTCAACGTCGGACAAGCGCACAGACAGAATTTATCGAGTGATCGTTGCAGAGTATTCAGGACAGGCGTACGATCCCTCTGTGGTTGAGGCATTCGTCGGCAAGAAAAATATCGAGCGTTACCGCAAGGACGGTGACGTGCTTGTAAAGAAATATATCCAGCACATGATCGAGGTTTTCGGCGTTAGAATGAACGGCAAAAAATATGCGGGAATAGACGCGTCCTTTGAGGAGGGCATAATCTCCTCGCTTGAAGAAATAATAAAGGCGGAGAATTGAAATGACAGTTTTTGAATTATATGCTAAATTGACAGAAAGAGTACCCACGTCCCTTTCGTGCGGATGGGACGGGGACGGATTTGAGGTCTGTCCTGACCGTGATATTGAGGTGAAGAAGGTGCTTTGCGCGCTCGACGTAACGAATGACGTTATTGATCGCGCGATCGACGGCGGCTTTGACGTGATCGTGGCGCACCATCCTATGATCTTCAACGGTGTTAAGGAGGTTTCCACACTTCGTCCCGACGGGGAAAGAGTTGTAAAGTGCGTAAAGAATAATATTGCCGTTATGACCTTCCACACGCGTCTCGACGCGGTAGAGGACGGCGTTAATGACACTCTGGCATCTCTTCTTGGACTTGAAAACGTTTACGTTGGCGAGGGCAGTGAGGGTATTATGAGAGTGGGCGAGCTTCCTTTGGAGCTTGATGCTCTTGATTTTGCTCATAAGGTAAAGGACGCGCTCGGCGCTCCCTCGGTCACACTTTCCCGCGCGAGCGGTAGAGTCAAGAAGGTTGCGCTCGTCGGCGGCTCGGGTGGAAGCGATCTTGTTCCCGCGAAAGCTTGCGGAGCGGACACGTTCGTGACGGGAGACCTTAAGTACCACGAGATAATTGCTCCCCGCGACAGCGGAATGAATCTTGTGGTTGCGGGACATTTCTACACCGAATATCCCGTTTGCCGCGTGCTTAAGGCAATGATCGGCGAGATCGATCCTCTCGTTGAATGCGAGGTTTATTTTTCTGACAGAGTAGAGGTAATTTGATTTATGACGTACGTTACATCTAATATTCACGGTGATTACGATAGCTTTAAAAGACTTCTTGAGGTTATTTCCTTCAAGGAAAGCGACATTATGTACATACTCGGCGATATAGTTGACATGGGCGATAAGGCAATGGAGCTTATCGAGGATATAAGCATGAGATACAATATTTACAGTATCGTCGGCGAGCACGACTATACGGCACTTCGTATGCTTTCGGGCTTTTCCAAGATGCTTGACAGCGGCGAGACGCCCGACGCGGATTTTATAGCTGAAATGACTGCCTGGTGTGCCGATGGCGGACAGGCAACTCTTGCAGGATTTCGCGCGCTTGACGATGATATGAAGGAGGGCGCTCTCGATTACCTTTCCGATATGGCGCTTTATGAGGAGGTCAAGGTTGGCGGTAAGAAATATCTTCTCGTTCACGCGGGCATTCGTGATTTTTCTCCCTCCCTTGAGCTTGATTTCTGTGGCCCTGAGGACTTTTTCTCCGAGCCCCTCGATCTTACAGGGAAGTATTACGACGATAAGACGGTCATCGTAGGACACGTGCCTACTACCGAGGAAAACGGCGGCGACGGTAGAATTTTCTACGGCAACGGCTCAATTGCCATTGACTGCGGCGCTATGCGCGGCGGAAAGCTCGGTTGTCTCTGCCTTGATAACGGTAAGGAATATTACGTTTGATATGAACAAGAACGATATAATTGTCCTTGATATTATTGACATGAACAATCTCGGCGCGGGCGTCGGCAAGCTTTGCGGAGCGGTGATTTTCGTCACGGGTGCGGTTGCGGGCGACAAGGTTGAGTGCAAGATCATCAAGGTTACAAAAAATTATTACGTGGCGAAGCTCTTGTCGGTTCTGGAGAGATCCCCGAATCGCTCGGATGAAGAATTCTGTTCCGCCCCGCAATCCTGCGGCGGTTGTGTTTACAGAAACCTTACCCGCAAAGGTGAGCTTGAAATGAAGAAGGCGTATCTTGAGGGGCTTTTTTTGAAGGCGGGACTAACTGATGTGAATATTTTGCCCGTCATGGAGGTAAGCCCGAGAGGGAAGTATAGAAATAAGGCGCAGTATCCCGTCAGGGCAACAAAGGACGGAATCCGCGCGGGATTTTTTGCGAGTAAAACACATTCCATCGTAAGCTCGGCGCATTGCGCTCTTGAGCCCGACATATTCGGTGACATCGTGACGGCAGTTTGCGATTTTGCGACCGAAAACGGCATTTCTGCTTACGATGAAGAGAGCGGTCGCGGAGTTTTGCGCCACATTTATCTTCGTCGCGGCGAAATAAGTGGTGAGATAATGCTTTGTCTTGTTATCAACGCTGATAAATTGCAGGGAAGTGATAAGCTTTGCGAGTTTGTCAAGGCGAATTTCCCCGAGGTCACGACGCTTCTGCTAAACGTAAACAAGAAAAACACCAACGTTATTTTAGGTGATAAATACATAAATCTCTTTGGCAAGGGATATATTGAGGACACGCTTTGCGGTCTTAATTTCCGCATTTCTCCCGAGTCATTCTGGCAGGTGAACCGCGCGGGTGCGGAGGCGCTTTATAATTGTGCGCGCGAGCTTGCAGAGCTTAAGGGAAATGAAAATCTTCTTGACCTCTATTGCGGTACGGGCACGATTGGCCTTTCCATGGCAAGATACGTTCGTAGCGTTACGGGTGTTGAGATCGTCGAAGGCGCGGTTAAAAACGCAAGGGTAAATGCCGAGATCAACGGCATTGATAATGCAGAATTTTTCTGTGCGGATGCGTCAAAGACCGAGAGCATAGTTCCGAATGATAAGAATTATGACGTGGTTATTCTCGATCCGCCCAGAAAGGGAACGACCGAGGAGCTTATTTCTTATATCGCAAAACGAGATATAAAGCGAGTTGTTTATATTTCCTGCGGTCCTGATACCTTGGCGAGAGATATAGTTACTTTCAGAAAATACGGTTATGATTGTGGCGATGTTCAGCCCGTGGATATGTTTCCGGCAACAGGGCATGTTGAATCTGTCGTTTGTCTCAAACGTCAGATTCAACAATGAATTGCCGTCGGCATGAATTGCACTAACGTGCATGAATTGACCTTCGGTCATGAATTGC
>JAZQWL010000003.1:0-41518 GCA_045632305.1 Eubacteriales bacterium
TACCAACTGAGCTACAGAGGCAAATGTGGCGACGCGGAAGGGACTTGAACCCTCGACCTCCGGCGTGACAGGCCGGCGTTCTAACCAACTGAACTACCGGGCCAATACATCCGCTGTTGCAGACGTATGGTGGGAACAATAGGGCTCGAACCTATGACCCTCTGCTTGTAAGGCAGATGCTCTCCCAACTGAGCTATGCTCCCAAATATGGAGCGGATTACGGGGCTCGAACCCGCCACCTTCGCCTTGGCAAGGCGACGCTCTACCAAATGAGCTAAATCCGCATATATGCCGAATTAAATTCGGCGTGGTGCCTCCGGTCGGAATCGAACCAACGACACGAGGATTTTCAGTCCTCTGCTCTACCAACTGAGCTACAGAGGCAAACTTAAAGTTTGCTATTTTAAAGGTTGTGGCGACCCGGATGGGACTCGAACCCACGACCTCTAGCGTGACAGGCTAGCGTTCTAACCAACTGAACTACCGGGCCGAAGTTTGACTTGCGTCAAACAGACTCATTTTTCTTCGAAAAATGGCCTTGAGTCTTTAAAAATGGTGGGAACAATAGGGCTCGAACCTATGACCCTCTGCTTGTAAGGCAGATGCTCTCCCAACTGAGCTATGCTCCCATAAACACCGTCTTTGCTGACGACTTAGATATTATATCACAAACGTTTATGTTTGTCAATACCTTTTTTCAAGTTTTTTTGAGATTTTTTCAAACTTTTTTAGCTTCAAAAATTCATCAAATGAGCTTTAGAAACGGGCGTGCATTTTAGGAACACACGCCCTATTTCCACTCATGTTTGAGATCAAATTACTTTGCGATATCTTCCTTAACCTTGGATGCCTTACCAACTCTGCCTCTGAGGTAGTAGAGCTTAGCACGTCTAACCTTACCCTTACGGATAACGTCAACTGCTACTACGTTAGGAGAATGTACGGGGAATGTCTTTTCAACACCGCATCCGTAT
Source organism: Eubacteriales bacterium (assembly GCA_045632305.1). Classification (GTDB taxonomy): domain Bacteria; phylum Bacillota; class Clostridia; order Oscillospirales; family CAG-272; genus SVTX01. The sequence continues at coordinate 975 of JAZQWL010000003.1, forward strand.
GTGATACGTCTTACTGTGAATGTAGAGGAGATACCTGCCTCGTGCTTCGCAATAACTGTACCTTCGTACATCTGAATTCTTTCTCTTGTACCTTCAACGATCTTGTTGTGAACTCTAACTGTGTCACCGATGTTGAACTGGGGTACTTCACTCTTAAGCTGCTCGTTTGTAAAAGCCTTAATCAAATCCATTTTAATGGCCCTCCTTAAATATCCGGATGTTCATGCGAGCATGCAGCGGACCACCCTAAAATAAACACGTATTTTTACGCGTACGAAATATTATACCATATTATTTCTGTTTTTGCAATACCCTTTTTCAAAAATATATGAAAAAATTGTAAATAATAATCACTTTTTAATTCTTCTTAATATGGGGGCTGCAATTCCCTTAACCGCGGAATACAAATCTCTTCCATTATATAATACGCACGCAAGAAGAAGCGCGCACGATATCGCGATCGACGGCAGAGTCATGCCCATTGCAGTAATAGAAGCCGCCATACCTCCCACAAGAGCCGTGTTGATAAGAACTCTTATAGGATAGGTTTTAAACGGAATAAATTTATTCATGGTTGACGCTCTTATAACGTACACCAAAAAATAGCTTGCAAGTGTAGCCACAGACGCGCCCATAGCACCGTACGGCTTGATCAGCGCGAAATTAAGCGCGATATTGATCGCTGCGCCTATAAACGACGTGATAAGCGACATCCCCGTTTTTCTTACGGTAAAATACGCCGAGCCGAGAAACGTATCAAGTGATGAGAATACGGTCGCGACCGTCAAAATGGGCACAAATACCCACGCGCTGCGGAAGCCTTCGGCAAAAAGAATTCTGGCAAACACCCATGATAAAATGCAGATAAATCCACCGCCGATAAACATGATCGCCTGATAAAGCTTATAAGTTGACGAATAGAATTTCGCATTTTGCTCCATATCGTCCGCATCGGACACCGCGGAGATCTTCCAGGCATCGTTGAAAATAATTACAACGTAAGTCAAGAGCGTCGGAATCTTATACGCGACCGCGTAAAGTCCATTCTCCTCGGGAGAGCAGATCGCACTTACCATATATCTGTCCGACACACCCGTGATCCACCAGAAAACGGTTGACGGAACAAGGGGCAGGCAGAACTTGAGCAATGCCTTTATTACCGTGCGGTTGATTTTCTTCGGCTTTATAGATCTGTAGAGCTTTGATACAAAGAACACGAATACCGCGCTCAAAAAGTCCGCCAGAATGATCGAAAGGATATACCCTTCAACGCCAAGACCGATTCCCGCCAAAAAGATTATATTCAGAATCACGGTAATCGCAGTATTGAGAATTCCCTGAAATGCAAACAGATTACTCTTCCCTATCGCGCAAATATACTGCGAGCAAACGGAATGAATGTTTGAGGCGATCACGTACAGAACGATGAGCCACACGTAAGGCGTGAACATTTTCCAGAGGGAAAGCAGAGGCGAGAGCGCCAAAAACACTCCGCAACCGCAAAGCATGATAAAAATTCCGTTTGTTAAAAACGCTTCCTTATCATCGTTTTTGTCCGCCGCCGCGCGGAAGATTCCCTCGCTTACACCAAGTGCCGCCATCGGAATAATAAGGTTGCAGAGGTTCGCAATAAGGTCTGCCGTACTGTACTCCGCGCTTGTAAGACAGGAGGTATAGAACGGAAGCATTATAAAAACTATGATCTTGGATATAAACTTTCCCACCGTGAAGATCATAGTATTGGAAAGCAATTTTTTGGTCTTTTCGTTCATATTGTCCTCCCTTCGGTTAAATTTTAGCTAAAATTCGGGCGACTCGGCGTCGCCCGATACTTTTTTAAAAATAAATTAGTTTTCCCAGTTATGGTAAACTTCCATAACGTCGTCATCTTCCTCAAGCTTCTCGATAAGAAGATTCATAAACTTGATGTCATCTTCATTGTCAAGTGTTGTCCAGGTTGTAGGAACCTTGCTCTTTTCAGCGGATTCGAATGTATAGCCGGCTTCCTTAATTGCCTCAGCAACCGCATAAACGTCATCGGGCTCTGTGTAAATTTCATAAATTCCGTCTTCACCCGAGAAGTCGGATGCGCCTGCTTCAAGCGCAGTTTCCATAAGAACGTCCTCTTCGATCTCGCCATCTTCGTCTGCGATAATGATAACGCCCTTTTCTTCAAACATGAAGCTTACGCAACCTGTCTGACCCATGTTGCCGTGGTACTTTGAGAAGTAAGAACGGATATTGCCGGCAGTTCTGTTTCTGTTGTCGGTTGTTGCCTCAACGATAACAGCAACACCAGCGGGGCCGTAGCCCTCATAAACTACCTCTTCGTAGTTTTCACCGGTACCACCCATTGCCTTCTTGATTGTTCTTTCGATATTATCGTTAGGTACGTTGTTGCTCTTTGCCTTCTGAATAAGATCACGGAGCTTTGCGTTAGAGTTGGGGTCACCGCCGCCTTCCTTAACCGCAATAGTGATTTCCTTTCCTATCTTTGTAAACACCTTTGCTCTCTGAGCGTCGGTCTTTTCCTTTTTGTGCTTAATGTTGGCCCATTTGCTATGTCCACTCATTTTCAGTTCCTCCAAATATTATTGACTTTTATTCCTAATTAAATTCTTTCGGTTTTCTTCATGCAGATAAGCTCGAACGCCGCGCCAAGCACGTTCTTTGTCGCCTCTGTAAGCATTACGCGAGTTGCCTTCACGTTTTCATCAGCTGCAGAAAGTATCTGGCAGGAGTGATAGAACTTATTGAACGCCGCCGCAATATCAAGAATGTATCTTGCGATAACGGAGGGCTCGTAGTCGCGGATAGCAACTCTTACCTTTTCTTCAAACTGAGAAAGTGTCTTTACAAGCTCTGCTTCCTCGTCGCATGTAATTGCAATATCTTTATATTCCACATTGCCCGCCTTCTCAAGAAGTGAGCATGCTCTCGCGTATGTGTACTGAACGTAAGGACCTGTGTTACCGTCAAAGCTGAGCGCTTCTTCAAGCACGAAGTTGATGTCCTTGATTCTGTTGTTTGTAAGATAGTAGAACACGATAGCGCCAACGCCAACCGCTTCTGCGATATCTTCTCTACCCGTAAGATCGGGGTTCTTTTCTTCCATAATGGAAGTTACCTTCTCGATTGCCGCCGCAAACAAGTCCTTGAGCAGAACAACGTTACCTGTTCTTGTAGCGAGCTTTGCGCCGTTGAGAGAAACCGTACCGTAAGGAACGTGAACAAGGCCCTCGTACCAATCGTAGCCCATAAGCTCAACAACCTTGAACCACTGCTTGAAGTGAAGGATCTGCTGTGTGCTTGTTACGTAAATTGCCTTATCGAAATTGTAATGCTCTTTTCTGTAAACAGCCGCAGCGATATCACGAGTAGGATAAAGTGTGGATCCGTCACGCTTCAAGATAAGACAAGGAGGCATGCCGTACTCTTCAAGGTCAACGATGGAAGCACCGTCGTCGATCTTCATAAGACCCATCTCTCTGATCTTTTCAACCTGCGCGGGCATCTTGTCTGTGTAGAAGCTCTCACCCTTGTAGCTATCAAATTCAATGCCGAGCTGCTTGTACGTCTTTTCGTACTCGTCAAGACTTATCTGCACAAACCACTTCCAAAGAGCGATATTTTCCTCATCGCCCATTTCCATCTTCTTGAACTCATCTCTTGCCTGCTGCGCGAGATCCTCGCGGGCGGGAATACCGTTTTCTTCGTCGCCCTTGATAGTATTATTGATGCGAACGTAAAGCTCAACGAGCTTGTCGATTCCGCCCTCCTCGATCTGCTCCTTGTTACCCCAGAGGCGATAAGCCACGATAAGCTTACCGAACTGTGTACCCCAGTCACCAAGGTAGTTGATACCAATACAGTTGTAGCCCGCAAATTCATGAAGCTTCTTGAGAGCGTGACCGATAACCGTCGTGCCGAGGTGTCCGATGTGGAAGGGCTTTGCTACGTTGGGAGAAGAATAGTCGAGAACAACTGTCTTACCCTCACCCATCATGGGCTTACCGTAAGCTTCGCCCTTTTCGATAATCTCGGAAAGAACGTTTTTGCCAAGATACTTATTGGAAATTCTGATATTGAGGTAGCCGTTTACCGCTTCTGCACGGTCAATGCAATCGCACTGAAGGTTCTCGGAAATAGCAGACGCGATCTGCACAGGAGAACGGCGAAGCGCACGGGAGAGCTTGAAGCAAGGAAACGCCAAGTCGCCCATAGTTGTATCAGGCGGATATTCAAGCATTTCCGCAATATCGGATGCGGAAAGCTCTGCCGCAGAGTTGATCTTTAAGACCTCATCGTATATTTTTTCGGCAATTTTTCTTTTGATTGTAAGCATTTATATATCTCCGTTTTTATTATTTTACACTTTTTTCAAAAACCAAAGCATATTATAGCACAGTTTTTTATCTAAATCAATATATTTAATAATTTATTTTATTTTTTAAGCATGTCGACCGCCGCCTGTCTCTGCGCGTCGGTAATATTTATTCCGCCGAGAATTCTCGCGGCCTCCTCGACTCTTTCCTCATAAGAAAGGAGCTTTACGTGTGTCTCCGCTCTGCCGTCTACGTTTTCCTTGTAAATAAGGTAATGATTGTCGGCAAGTGTTGCGATCTGAGCCGAATGGGTTACAGAGATCACCTGAGAGCCGCCTGATATCTCCTTGAGCTTGATACCGATCTTTCTCGACGTTTTTCCCGAAATACCCGTGTCGATCTCATCATAGACCGCGCAACCGATACCGTCGCGCTCGTTAAGAACACTGCGGAGCGCGAGCGTGATTCTCGACATTTCACCGCCCGAGACGATCTCCTCCATGCGAGACATTTCCTCGCCGGGATTTGTCGCTATCATAAACTCAACGTTATCCGCTCCGTACTGATTGAGCGAAGCGGGAGTAACTCTTATTTCAAATTGAACGCCCTTCATATCGAGGAAATCAAGCACCTCAAGCACGCGTACAGACGCGTCGGATGCCGCAGCCCTTCTCTTACGCGTAATGACCTCGGCAAGCGTATATGCCTTCTTCTCAAGGGCAGCTATCTTTTCCTCATATTCACCCGACAAGCTCTCAATATTCTCAAGCTCGTCAAGACGCTCCTTGGCTTTTCTGCGGAATTCAAGCACCGCCTCGATACTATCGCCATATCTGCGACGAAGTCCGCTTATCGCCTCAAGACGAGTCTCGATCTCATCAATTCTTTGCGTTGGATCAACACCGGAATCATCAAGATATTCAAGCACTCTCTCGGCAATATCGTCTATCTCATAACTCATCTCGCTCAATCTCTCGGCATACTCGGAGAGTGCAGGAATCACGTCGGTAAGCATTGAAAGAGCGGACGCAGACCTTGAAAGCAGCAACGCCGCATTTCCCTTCTCAGCGCCCTTGAGCGCCTTGTATGAAAAGCCGACCTGCTTCTGTATCTTCTCGGAATTCTGCAAAAGAAGGCGCTCCTCAAGAAGCTTTTCCTCCTCGCCCACCTTGAGCTTTTTCGAATCTATATCCTTTATCTGAAACGTGAGCATATCGCGCTCACGCGCAACTGCTGCATCATCAAGCACGAGCTTTTGAAGCTTTGACCTCGTAAAGCAAATTTCCGAGTAGATCTCGGAATACTCAGAGAGCAGACCCTCGTCTCCGATATACGAATCGAGCATGGGTATATATCCCTCTGTATCGTAAAGAGCGCGACCGTCCTCCTGACCCGAAACCGAAACAAGTCTGCGTCCGATCTGTCTCATAAAGGTTTTTGTAACGCTCTTACCGTTGATCTTCGCCACGGATTTACCGTTTGTATCCACGGTATATCTTATGATCACCTGATCATCGCAGTCAATGTCCGCGTCGTCAAGCATTTTCCTGACTTCGCTCGGCAGATCACAAAAGACCGCCTCGACAAGCCCCATATTCTCACCGTATCTTATGGCGTCGCGTGAAATTTTCTCTCCCGAGATCAAGCTGAGGCAATCAATTATAACCGACTTGCCCGCGCCCGTTTCACCCGTAAGCGCAGTAAATCCGCAGGAAAAATCAATGTCCGCGCGCTTTACGACTGCAATGTTTTCAATATGTAAATTCTGAAGCATATTATCTTGAAGCTACAAATTCTTTTATCTTAGCGCAAACTCTTTCCGCAGACAGATCATCGCGCATTGCAACGAAAACGGTATCGTCACCCGCAATACATCCGAGTATCTCGTGAGAAGAAAGATTGTCTATCTCAATAGCAACCGCGTCGGACATTCCGGGGGTCGTCTTGATAACTATAAGATTGCCGCCAAAATCTATCGAACGAACCGCACCGAGGATCGCATGGCCGATATTATGCCTTTTGCTCTGCTCGTGAGTAGAATGCGCTCCCACCGTGTATTTATATTTTCCGCTGGGAGTAGTGATCTTGATAAGATCAAGCTCTCTTATATCTCTGGATACGGTCGCCTGAGTTACGTAATAATTTTCATCTTTAAGTAAAGCTATAAGATCGTCCTGAGTTTCAACCTCATTTTTGGAGATTATCTCAAGTATCTTTAACTGTCTGTTCTTTTTCATCGAACGAAAACCTCCGTATATTATTTATCGTTCATTTTGTGGCGAAGCTTCGTATAGAAGGTGCTCTCTCTTATACTGATAAACTTCGTACTGATAGGGGAACGAGTTATCTGCACGCTCTCGCCTCGGTAAAGCTCGAAATTCGCGCGTCCGTCGATCGTAAGATAAAGAATCTTCTCACGCTGACAGATGTTTTTAATGGTGATCACCGCGCTGTCAGGGAAAACCAGGGGCTTTGACGAGAGGGAATGTGGGCAGATGGGAGTAACGCAGAAGCAAGCGACTCTGGGATCGACTATCGCGCCGCCCGCCGCCATAGAATATGCAGTTGAGCCGGTGGGAGTCGCAATAATAATTCCGTCGGAACGGTACGTCGCCACAGGGATTCCCGCCTCGGAAAGCTCAAGATCAACTATTCTCGCAATAGAGCCGTTGGTAATTGCCGCATCGTTGAGCGCCATTCCCGTGCTTCTGACCTTGCCCGAGTTATTGATTATTTCAACCGAGAGCATAGCTCTCTCCTCTATCTTGTATTCGCCCGAAACCATTTTTTCAAGCATATCAAGCTCGTCGGGCTCGATTTCCGCCATAAATCCAACTCTGCCGAGATTGATGCCTATTACGGGCGTGCCGTGAGGCGCGGCTCTTCTTGCGGATTCAAGGATCGTTCCGTCTCCGCCAAGCACGCAGACCGCGTCAACCGACGAGTATATTTCATCCATGGGAATAAAATTGAATCTGATCTCATTTTTATTCATACGGATAATTTTTTCCTTGTTGTAAACGGACACGAAGATCTCGCATCCGAGGTCATAAAGCTTCTTTGCCACGTTCATTGCGGCTCCCGCTTTATCGTAAATGTTGTAATTGGTAATGACCGCTACTTTTTTAATTTTTTCCGACATAATGTCCTCCTCCGTTTCATCCGCGCCAAAGCTGATACAGCGCGTCCCCAATCGGTTATTTATTTGCAAATTTGTTTTATATTCTGTCTGTCGATCACATCAAGCGACGCGTCATCGACCTTGATAAAATGAGCGAGATATTCAATATTTCCGTCGCCGCCCTCTATCGGGGATCTGACAAGCCCCAAAAGGCGCAAATTACACGCCCGAGCGCACTCCAAAACCTTAATGACGGCGCCTTCTCTGTCCGAAGCGCTCTTGACTATTCCGCCCTTTGACAGCGCCGCTCTTCCCGCCTCAAACTGCGGCTTGATAAGTCCTATATAGAAACCGCCCTTTCGGATAACGCTCACGAGCGCTGGCAAAATAAGCGTCTGTGAAATAAAGGAAACGTCCATGACCGCGCCGTCGAAGATCCCGACGTCCGCCGTGTTTATATTCCTTGCGTTATATCCTTCTATCACTCTTACGCGCTCATCCTCACGAATTGACGCGTGAAGCTGACCGTGTCCCGAATCAAGCGCGGTAACGCTCTTTGCTCCGTGCTTAAGCAGGCAATCCGTAAAGCCGCCCGTAGACGCGCCCACGTCGATTATATCAAGACCCGAGACGTCGACCGAAAAGGCATCGAGAGCCCCCTCGAGCTTCAGTCCTCCGCGGCTGACGTATTTCTCCGCGCTTTGGATCTCGACCGTATGCTCAACATTCTCGTCCACGTCAAACGATGGCTTTGTAATTTTTTTACCGTCGAATATTACATCCCCCGCCGCTATAAGCTTTTCCGCTCTTGTTCGGCTGTCTGCGTATGATTTTTCGGTAAGATATTTATCAAGGCGCATTATTGATTACCAAATGTAAAATGCAGGGATCAAGCTCATAAGAAGAGCTACAACAATACCCGTAGCAACGCCCGCAAACACCTGAAGAGGCGTGTGGCCTACAAGCTCCTTGTGTGTCTTCTTGAAATCCTCGGGATGCTTCTCGGACTTAAAGAACTCCGCGAAAATAACGTTGAGCGCCTTCGCGTGCTTTCCGACCTCTCGACGCATACCCATAGCGTCACGCATTACGATAATGGCAAGAATTGCCGCAATCGCAAAATAGGTTGAGCCGAAGCCGTGCTTGAGCGCGGACGCCGTAGCAAGCGCGCAAACTGCCGCGGAATGTGAGGAAGGCATACCGCCCGTACCGAACATAAGCTCAAGAACTGTAAATTTCTTTACCTTGAAAACACCGGTTACGCACTTAAGTATCTGCGCCACCACCCAAGCGGTACCGCCTGCTATAAGAACGTAATTTGTAACAAAATCCTTTAACCAATCCATTTTAATTTTCCTTTCCGTTATGCCTTTCTGTAAAGCAAGTATTCCGCAAGCGCGCAAAGTCGCTCGCAGCCCTCGTAATCCTTAATATCATCAATAGCGGAAGCAGTATATTTACCCGCCAATTCAAACGCCTTCTCGGGTGAGAAATAAGTCATAAACGTGGTCTTTTCCCCGTCGCTCATAACTCCCTTTCCGAGAACCTCCTCCGATGACGTAGCGTCAAGCACGTCGTCGATTATCTGAAACGCAAGACCTATCTTTTCCGCAAATGCGGTTACTCTCTGCATTCTTTCCTCGTTCGGAAGAATTCCCGACGCCAGCGCTCCAAGCTGACACGCGGCGCAGATGAGCGCGCCCGTCTTACATCTGTGAAGCTCGCAAAGCTCCTCAAGGGAAAGCTTGACATCCTCACCGTACATATCCATTGCCTGCCCCTTCACCATGCCGAAGCTTCCCGCAGCTCCCGACAGAATTCCAACTGCCGCCGCGGCGCAATCGCCCGAAACGTAAGGGTTCATGGCGCACTCGAGAAATGCGTCGGTCAGAAGACCGTCACCCGCGAGGATCGCATAATCCTCACCGTAGACCTTGTGATTTGTCGGCTTGCCTCTGCGGAGATCGTCGTCGTCCATACATGGCAGATCGTCGTGAATGAGAGAGTACGTGTGTATCATCTCAAGAGCTACCGCAAAAGGTATCGCGGAAGTGTACTGTCCCGAAAATGCGCGACACACCTCAAGCGTGAGCGCGGGTCTTATTCTCTTTCCGCCCGCGGTAATGCTGTACCTCTGCGCTTCGTAAAGCTTTTTTACAGGCGCATCGGCTTCATCCGCGAAGCCGTATTTTTTATCTAATTCCTTATTGATTATCTCGCCATACTCCGAGAGCATACCGAGAGCTGAATTCTCATTGTACATTTATTTCCCCCGATCAAGCGAGATCGTCCTCTCCGACGGGCGTCTCCTCGATTTCTCCGTTCGGCTTCTGTGTAAGGATCTTAATTCTTCTTTCAACGTCCTCAAGCTCGCGGTTACACTTGGAAATGAGCTTCATTCCCTCCTCGTAGAGCTTAACTGAGGCGTCAAGCGAAAGCTTTTCATCCTCGAGCTTTGTAAGTATATCCTCAAGCTTTTCTATATTTTCTTCAAAGGTCATTTTCTTCTCTGCCATACAGATGTCTCCTTACTTTTTTCCGTTATTCCGTCAACCGTAGCGGTAGCCGCGCCATCGGCAAAAACAAGCGATATTTTCTCACCCGTCGCAAGCTCACCCGCATTCGATACGATCCTTCCGTCGGCTGCCTCGACCAAAGTATATCCTTTCGACAACACCGCCATGGGATTGACCGCAACAAGCCGTGCCGCGCACAGCTTCATCTGTGCTCTCTTGCCCTCGAGCTTTTTCTCTCCGAGCGCCTCAAGCCGTTCGGCGAGCATTGACACTCTCATAGTCCTGTCGCGAAGCTTATATATGGGCGACGCCTTCTGCAGCTTACTTGAATAAAGCGAGATGCTCTGTCTTAACGATACGAGCTTTCGCGCCACCGCGTTTTCCGCCTTATCGGCAATTGCCTTAAGGCGTCTTAAATTTTCAAGATTGTTCGGGAAAACGATTTCCGCCGCCGCAGACGGTGTCGGAGCGCGAAGATCGCTTACAAAATCCGAAATGGTGAAATCCGTCTCGTGTCCTACCGCGGATACTACGGGGATGGTTGAAGCAAATATTTCTCTTGCCAGACCCTCATCGTTGAATCCCCACAGGTCCTCGATCGAGCCGCCTCCGCGACCGATAATTATAACGTCAACGGGGCTTCTGTTGTTAAAATATCTGATGCCGCCGATAAGACTTCTCGGTGCGCTCTCACCCTGCACTATTGCGGGATAAATGACGATCTCAATATTAGGCGCGCGTCTTCCGCTGACGTTCAGAATATCGTGTATCGCCGCTCCCGATGCCGACGTAATAACGCCGACCCTTGCAGGAGATGACGGGATCGCCTTTTTTCTTGCCGCATCGAAAAGTCCCTCCGATGCGAGCTTTTCCTTTAATCTTTCAAATGCGAGCGCCAGCGCACCCACACCGTCGGGCTGCATATCGTCAACGTAGACCTGATATTCGCCGCGAGCCACGTAAACCGAGATCTTTCCGTGAATTATGACCTTGTCACCGTCGCGCGGAACAAATTTCAATTTGCTCGCATATCCCCGAAACATGACCGCCTTGATCATTCCTTCCCCATCCTTCAGGGAAAAATAAAGGTGGCCCGTAGAATACTGATTTTTAAAATTCGATATTTCACCGCGAATGAAAACCGACTGAAGAGGCGCGCTCGATTCAACCGTAAGACGCACGTATTCGTTTATCTGTGAAACACTGAAAATATTTCTTGCGTCTGCCACGCTCTCCCCTCCTTTATGGATTCATTCCGTAAAATATCTGTCACGCGCCATAAGCGCGATACCCGCCGCGTTGTCAGCTGAGAACTGCGGCTCTGAAAAATATGTGTTACGCAAAGCGGACAGCTTTTCCTTTATTTGCGTATTACTCATAACGCCCCCCGCGTAAAGCAGAGGAAGATCGCCATGCTCTTCTCTGAAATTTTCACTCAATTTGTAAAGTGTCTTGCCGATAAACTCGAAAACGTACGCGGAAACCTCGCGCATATCATTAGTATCGGAATAGAGCTTCGCCGCCTTGTTTTCAAGCCCCGACAAATTACAGTCAAGTCCCTTGACCGAAACCGAAACTCCTTTTATCATACCTTTAAACTGCTTGGCATAGCCCTCCATTTCCTTGCCGCAAGGAAATGCAAGCCCCATCATAACGCCCGTACGGTCGATCGCCTGACCCGCGTTCATATCGAGCGTGCCTCCGATACGCGTAATGTCAAATCCAACTCCGCGCGGCTCTACCAAAAGAAGGTCGGTAGTTCCGCCCGAAACGTGAAACGCGCCGAATTTTTCGCGGAGCAGATCATTGTTTCCCGAAGAATAGACCGCAGCTCTTATATGACCGCACTGATGCGAAAATTCATAAATGGGCGCATGCGTTACCGACGAGATACTGTGCGCCGCCGCAATTCCGCAAAGGAAGCAAGGCATGTACGAGCCCTCGCCGTCGCGCGGGGTTGCGGAAACACCGATTCCCGAGATCTCATATTCGAAATCAAGACCAGACAAGAACTCTCCGAGCGCGTCCGTGCAAAACGGAAGATTCTTTGTGTGGTGAAATACCGCATCGCTCTGACGGAGTCCACGCTCGCCCTCCGCTACGGGAAGCATTTTTTTGATGTTTGCAAGAACTCTGCCCTCTCCGTCGCATACCGCGACCGAGGTTGTGTAATTACTCGTGTCGATTCCTACAAACAGCTTGCGCTTGTCTGCCATATCTTATTCTTCCGACGCCTCTGTGTGAGAAGCAATAGACGCCTCGACGCCCTGCTCGGCAACGTCCTTATTGATGCTTGAAAGCACGCCGTTTACAAACGCTCTTGCCTTGTCCTCGCCATACTTCTTTGCAAGCTCAACCGCCTCGGAAATAGACACGTTTGCGGGAATGTCATTGCAGAAAAGCATTTCGTAAACCGCAAGGCGAATAACCGAGCGGGAAACGCGAGAAAGACGGTCTGCCTTCCAGCCGTTTGCATATTTACCTATGATCTTATCGAGAAGCTCACTCTTCTCGGAAATACCGAAAAATCCGTCCTTTATGTAAGAATCCTCGGGGATCTCGCGATTCTCCGCCGAGATCTCGTAAATGCCGTCGGCATTTTCGTCACACTTAAATTCCTTTTCAAACAAAAGTCCGAAGAGCATCTCTCTTGCTTCTTTTCTCTTAATCTGAGCCATATATCCTCCCATGCCCCGTCATTTTTTGATTTTGGGCATAATTATACATTGTAACTTTATTATACATTTTTTTTGCCCGAATGTCAATATTATATGAATATTTATTTGAATAAATTTATATTTATATATTTATATATATCAAAGCTCAATGCAAGCGCGCAAAAATCGGAAAATTTTATTCCCTTTCTATTGCAATAAATCCGAATATGTGTTAAAATGGTATATATAATTTTTTCGGAGTATGAAATGAACACAAAGAATTCAATAAAAAAGATCTTGAGCTTGATGGCGGCCATATATACGGTTGCCTCCGCAATAATAGTTCTCGGCGCGCTTATGGCGGGCGCTGACGAGACGGGACTTATGAAGGTAACGGACGTAAAGACACATCTTTTCCTCTTCCTCTTCTCCTTCTTCTCCGCTCTTTCCGTATCATTTGCACGCTCACCAAAGGTGTCCAGCGTAAAATATCTTATTGAAGGCGGCGGTATGTCTCTGTCCTTCCTTCTTTTCATCGTGCTTCCCAAAAGCATGAAATTCACTACCTCCTGCGGTTGGCTCTTCGGCTTTATCGTAGCGTACGTGCTCGTAAAGGTGGTTATAAGCATTCTCGTTTACGATGAAAAATCCGGCAAGAAGCCGAGCAAGTCAAATAAAAAGGCGACAAAGGAAAAGAAGACGAATACGGATACGGTATCACGTCCTTGTGCAAAGCAGAAGGATGCTGAATACACCTCCCTCTTTTCTTCCGACAAAAAAGACAAATGATCAAATTAATTTCAAAATACGTAAAGGAGCCGCTCTCTCTTACAAAAAAGCTTTTGTACGTACTCACAGCGCTTGTGGGAATACTCGCGATCTGCGTTCTGCTCTTAGCGATCCTCGGTCCTCGCGACGTATTCAGAGAGCCACCGAAGCCCGAATTTAAAGATGACTTCTCCGAGCGTCCCGCAACGCTTGACTCAACACTTGATTTCGGAGATCATTATATCGATTCCACAATATTTTTGGGCGATTATACAACCGCAAATATTGTATCTCATAACCTTCTTACGGGTACAAGCGCGGCATATCAAGTCTGGAGCGGAGAGAACGGAGATATTCCTCTTGACGCAAATATAGAAAACGCCTCGATATACATCGAGGAAATCGGGCTTTCAAAGCCGCTTGCCACTCTGCTCGCGGAACGCCGCCCCGAGCGAATTATCATCACACTCGGTATAAGCAACGGAGTTTCCTATTGTAACGAGGAGGCATTCACCGACTACTATCAGTCCTTAATTGATTTAATCAAGGAAAATTCTCCCGATACTATCATTATTCTGCAATCCATCTTTCCCATAACGAAGAAGGCGGAAAAGAAGAATCCGTCCATTTCAAACGAGCGCATAGATCAGGCAAACGAATGGATCTATACCCTCGCGGAGACGAACGGTGTACATTTCCTCCATACCGCGTCCGTGCTTAAAGACGCTAAAGGTTATCTTGACTCCGAATATGCCAGGAGCGACGGAATCAATCTCGACTACGACGGCTATAAAGCGGTGCTTCGATATATCCGCACACACGGAACTTATACAAAATAAAAAAGACCGACATTAGCGTGATGTTCTTAGCGGAGAATTTGAATATTCAACGTAGTGCGAGCATCGCATTTGACCGGTCAAATGCACTTGGGCTAAGCCCAAACCCATATTACAAGCAGAAAGAGCAAGAGTAAAAGGATAAACTTCCTTCTATTCTTGCTCTGTTCGTTTTTATGAATGAATTGATGCTGACGCATCATGAATTGGCTTCGCCATGATTTGCTCGCGTAATTGCCGTGCAATTCATCGCTCACATGAATTGAATTGCAACCAATGTGCCGTAAGGCACAATTCATGCCGAAGGCAATTCACGAAAGCATGGCTTTCAATTCACGCAACCGCGAAGTTGCAATTCATTGCGTGTTCTCCGTTAAGGATAACACGCATTTGTCGGTCTTTTCTTTATTTCAAAAAGCTTTTTCCCTGAAAGAGATCCTGCTCGAACATACGCTTATCAATATCGTTGATAACCGCGGTTTTTCTTCTGCTCCAATCGGGAGCAAGCAAGCTATCCTGCATTCCGTCGCCCGTGATCCGTCCGATAACCGTATCCTTCGGCATCAAGGTCAAGGCCTCGCAGACTATATCGATATAATCCTCTCTTTCCATTGGAGCATATTTGCCGTCAAGATACATTTTAGCAAGCGCCGTTCCATCAATAACATGAAGCAGATGAAATTTCACTTGATCGGGACGCATTTTAGCAAGCTCTCTTACGCTTTCAAGCATCATTTCCCTGTCCTCACCGGGCAGACCGAAAATAAGATGAACACAGATATTTATTTTGTCTGAAGCCGCGCGAAGCTTGTTGTACCCTTCAACGAATTCCTCAAACGTATGCCCGCGATTTATCAAAAACGCCGTGCTATCGTGTACGGTCTGGAGCCCCAGCTCCACGGTAAGCGTTGTTCTCTCCGCTATCTCTGAAAGATACTCCACAACGTCATTTTCAAGGCAGTCAGCTCTCGTTGCGATATTCATACCCACAACGCCCGGGAATGCAAGCGCCGCCTCATACTTTTCCTTTAACACCGACAGTGGCGCGTAGGTATTCGTGTGCGCCTGAAAATACGGAATGCATCTGTCGGTCTTCCACTTTGACGACAACTGATTTTTAGTTTTCTCAAGCTGCTCCTTTATTGACATCGACGCCTCGGGCGCAAAATCCCCGCTGCCCCGCGAAGAGCAGTAGATACAACCGCCCACCGAGCATCTTCCGTCAATATTCGGGCATGTAAAGCCCGCGTCGAGCGGCAGCTTCATACACTTTCCGCCAAATGTACGCTTAAGCCAATAATCATACGTATAATATCGCTTGTTCGTATCGCTATTGGGAAACGGATTTATATCCGCCTGCTTGATTTTCTTTATATTCGACATTTTCTATCCTTTAAAAAATTATTTGTGCTTTAATTGTAACACAATAATCCCCTCTTGTCAACAAAAACACCCGAGGCGATCCGCCTCGGGTGTAAATATTATGCAAGTAATTTTTCAACTACGGCAAGACGCACGCAAAGAGTAAGGATACTCATAGCGCCGTCAAGGTCGGGATAATCGGCATAAGTGGGAGCAATTCTGATATGACTGTCATGCTCGTCGCGTCCGTAAGGGTAAGTCGCGCCCACGTTCGTAAGCACAAGTCCTGCCGCCTTGCAAAGCTCGTAGGTTCTTTGAGCGCATCCGTCGTACACGTAAAGACTTATAAAATATCCGCCGCGGGGATTTGTCCATCTAGCAACGTCAAGTCCTCCAAGATCATGCTCGAATTTATTTAAAACAAGACGGAACTTGGGATAAAGCAAAGCCGCATGCTTTCTCATGTGCGCTAAAATGCCGTCGGCATTGCCGAAATATTTAACGTGACGGATCTGATTTATCTTATCAAAGCTGATGGTCTGCGCGTCCATGATCGCCTTGATCTGCTTCATATTATTTGGGCTCGCGGCAAAAACGGCAACACCCGCTCCGGGGTACGTGATCTTCGAGGTGGATGCAAATTCCATAACTCTGTCCTCTGTTCCATACTTGCGGCACAGAGTGAAAATATCGGCGAGCTTATCGCCTTCTTCGAAGAAATCGTGAACCGCGTACGCGTTATCCCACATGATCTTAAAGTCGGGAGCCGCGGTCTTCATCTTCGCCAAGCGCTCAACGGTTTCGTCGCTATATGTGATACCGTCGGGATTAGAATACTTCGGAATACACCAGATGCCCTTTATCTGAGGATCGTTTGCAACAAGCTCCTCAACCTTATCCATATCGGGGCCCGTCTCGGTCATTTTAATATTTATCATCTCGATGCCAAGAGTTTCCGTAATCTTGAAATGACGGTCATATCCGGGTACGGGACAGAGAAACTTGACCTTTTCCTCACGGCACCAGGGACGTTCGCTTCCGTATACTCCGTAAAGCATCGCGCGGGACATATAGTCATACATAAGCGTAAGAGACGAGCTGCCGCCGACAAAAATATATTCGTACGGAACGCCGAGAAGCTCGGAGAACATTCTCTTCGCCTCGGGAATACCGTCAAAAAGACCGTAGTTTCTGCAATCGAATCCGTTCTCCGCAATACAATCCTTACCGCTTGCGATAACGGTAAGCATTCCGTCGCTGAGGTTGAGCTGCTCGGTATCGGGCTTTCCCCTCGCCAGATCGAAGGAATATCCCTTTTTCTGCATTTCAGCATATTCGACTTCAAGCGCAGATTTCAAAGACAAAAGCTCTTCTCTGCTCATTTCTGTGTATTTCATAAAATCAATCTTCCTTTTCACAGCAAATTGATATAATTTTGAATTTTTATCTTTCAAATTATTCATTTTTGAGTTCCGATAGCCATCGAAACAACAACGTATGCATTATACCACAGTTAAATCAAAAAAGCAAGATGTTTTTTGAAATTTTGCAAAAATTTGTTATTTTTTTATATTTTGCCAAAATCTGCGTGCAATTTCTGCAAGAGATTGTGAATTCCCTGCAAATTTTACGTGCTTCCATTCATCGGGAAACAACCTTATATACCTCGGCTCGCTGTATCTGTCATCGATCAAAACTGCAATTCCGACATCATCACTCTTTCGTATTACACGTCCCGTCGCCTGAAGCACACTGTTGAATCCGGGGTAGGTGTATGCATAATCATACCCCTCTCCACATTTTTCATCGTAATACTCACGAATGATATTATTCGTATCGGAGATGCCCGGCATACCGACACCCACGACGATACTGCCGATAAGTCGATTGCCCGGAAGGTCGATACCCTCAGAAAACATTCCGCCGATAACACAGAAGCCGACTCTCAGCACGCCCGTATCATCCTTAAAGAAACCAAGAAACTCCTCTCGATCACGCGCGGTCATGTTTTTCTTCTGGATAACGGTCCTGACCTTGCCGTACTTTTCGACAAATGCGCTATGCACCTTTTCCATATAATCGTACGACGGGAAGAAAACGAGATAATTGCCCGCCTTTGCGCTCGCGGTCGCAGCAATGCACGATACGATCTTCTTAATTGATCGCTCTCTGTCCTCATAACGGGTGCTGATGGAATCGACCACCGCAACGCACAGATTTTCACTGTCAAACGGAGAGGTAAATCTCACCGACACCGCCTTCTCTCCTCCGCCGAGGATCTCCGCATAATATTCCGCAGGAGTAAGAGTTGCGGAGAACATGATGCTCGCAGCCGCCTTATCCTGAACTGCGGACAGATGAGCGGACGGATCAAGACAGTACATAAGCTGGCTTATCTCTTCACCGTAAACGTTTGTAAAGGACAGATACCCCTCGCCAAAGCCCTCTGCAAGCTTCAAAAATTCCTCGCATTTATAAAGAAGATCGTCAATTTTAAGGTAAATATCGCTTCCCTGATTATTCTTCTGCCAGATATCAATTCCCTTTTTGAGCTTTCCGACCTTGTCGATAAGCTCAAACGGTGGCTCGTGGCTTACGTTGTATCCGTAATTCACCCCATCCGCCGTCTGCTTCATGCTGTCGGCGCACGCTTCCCCGAGCTTGTCGAACACCTCGGACACGTCCTTGATCTTACGCGACAGATCGTCCGAGCCGTTTCTGTACTCATACAAGGCAAGCTTATGCGCGGCATCAAAGTCGCTCTTTTGCAGCGCGGAAGAATACATATCCCTCGCTCTCTTCGGTAAATTATGCGCCTCGTCGACAAGAAAAACGTATCTTTCCTTGGCATCGTCAAAATAGCGTCGGAGATATACCATGGGAGAAAAAACGTAGTTGTAATCGCAAATAATAAGATCGCAGTACTCGGACAGATCGAGAGACAACTCGTACGGGCAGACCTCGTATTCGCGAGCGTATTGCAAGATAAGATCGCGGTTGAATTCTCTATGATTCTGCAGCATCGCAAAAATTACCGTGTCGCGCTTTTTATAATAATCCTTCGCATATTTGCATACGTCGGGACGGCAGGAAAGCTTAAGCCGTCCGCTAATTTTATCCTTGGCATCGCAAAGGCACATATATTCCTTAGCGGACAAGCTGATAGTATAAATATCTCCTCCGCCCTCGCGTATCTTCATAGCGGCGTTATATGCCTCGCGCTTGATACTCGTCTTTGATGTAAGATAAAATATCTTATCCACCGCTCCGTCTCCGAATGCGCGCACCGACGGATAAATGACCGAAATGGTCTTGCCGATACCCGTAGGCGCCTGACAGAACAAACGTGAGCCCTGCTTTATATCGTAATAGCATTCGCGCACCATCTCGTCCTGACTTTCACGAAGATTCTCATACGGGAATTTTGTCAACTTGGCGGATTCGCGACGGTATAAATACTTATCGCGCAAAAAACTCGCCTTCATATACGCCGCCGACAAAAATTGAGTATAATAATCGCGAAGCTCGTCAATGCAGACCTGCTTTTCGGCATATCTTATCTCTCCGTCGTCGGTATTGTAATACGTAAGACGGGTATTTACAGACTGAAGATTTTTAGAGATGCAGAAAAAGTAAGCGAAAATATAAACTCTGGCGGCATGAAATCCGCTTCCCTCATTCGAAAGTCCGAAATTTGACGTAGCTTTGATCTCGTCTACGGTAAACTCTCCCTCATCACAGATTATGCCGTCGGGCGTTCCCGTGACATAAAAATAGATGTCGTCTATCTTACTTGTGTTCTTGAATCTTACACCCGTGTGATAAATATCGCCATGGCTTTTCTGTATCTTTTTGTGGATCGACGTTCCCGCCATTTCCTTTATTCCCGCAAGACCGAAGCCGCGGCTATCAATATGACCCTCGGGACAAGCTAACATGGCAAGGTCGCTGACTGTCATTTCTATCGTATCGTTTTCGTGATTGTATTTCATAGCTTTCCCTCCGATCCTTCAACAATATATACCATTATACCACTTTTTACGACACCCGTCAACCGACAGAGGAAAGAAAAGCCAGAAAAAATACCATAAATTTAGGGGTTACATTTTCAACGCTTCGGTATTATAATAATAGTATAAACAACTAAAAAGGAGGAAGAAATGGAGCTTATACTTATTTCCTCAAACAAGCTAAAGGTAATTCTGAGCGAAAAAGAAATGGAAAAATACGGCCTTCATTACGCCGTCGCGACAGATAAGAAGCATCTTAATTCACTTCTCACCGATATAAAGAAAAAATCGGGCTTTAACACGGACAACGGCTCGATATACGTCGAAATGTTCGAATCTCTCGATGGCGGTTGCGAAATATTCATCACCCGCGAGGTCACAAGCGTCCAAAAGGCGGGTGCAGGCGCGCCCAAGAAAAGCTCTGTGGAAAGCATCATTACATATAAATTCAATTCGGCAGAGGACATAATTTCCGCATCGAAAATACTTTTTTCAAAAAAGCTCAAGCATGAAAGCAGACTTTTCTGCGACGAGCGGGGCTTCTTTTACCTATTATTGACCTTTGCTTCGGGATTTAACTCCAATAGTGCCGAGCTTATATTTTTAAATGATTTCGGAGCTTTGGCGCGCGAACGGTATATTCGCGAATACCTTGACGAGCACGGGCAACTTATCTGTGTAAAGGATGCGGTCGAAACGCTCGCAAAAATATAAAAACGCCTATGATATCATAGGCGTTTATTTATTTGCGTCATTATAATAGATCGTTTCATCTGGATAGTAAAGACCAAGCTTCTCCTTCGCCATGCGAACCATATATTCGTAGCTGTCCTTGGGTACACCGATAAGATACTGAAGCTCGTCGATCTCATGCTCGATCTCGGCAACCTTGACCTCAAGCGCTGCTTTGCGCTTCTGAAGCTCGGTATAGCGCATAAAGCTTACGGAAAATATCACGATCGAAGCGACAAGCAACACCACAAGTAAAATCTTGAATATCGCCACGTGATTCGGACGGCTGAAGCTCTCTACCACCTCGCCCGTCATCTGTTCCATTTCACGGTTTTTTATACCCTCGTCATGGCTTTTCTGCTCTTCTGCCGATAACGATTCGTTCTTTTCGGCGATCTTTTGTCTGATCTTCTTTAACAGTGACATTTTCTTCCTTTCCCGCAAGCCGCATCCGTTCTTCCTCTCTGCGCTCCCGTTTTTTCTTTACTCTATCTTTAATTATACAAATAATCTTTCCCAATGTCAAGTGATAAAGCCAAAAAATCGGCTTTGTAATTTTTAACAGTACGGAGAACAAAAAGATCGCGAGCTTTTTTATTACTGAAACTGCCCATGAGCAAAGAAAAACAAACGGTCTTGACAACGTCATACGAACAAAAGCGAATCCAAGCGCCGCACATATCAATATCAAACCTCGGAACACGCCGCCGTTCGTATAATAAGCAAGGATCAGAAACGAAAACGCGACTGTTATGCAGAAGAAAAGATCCGTAAGTGAAAGAAAAATCAGCTTTGGTATGAAAAACCTTCCCTCCCTGAGACGGGAAATGCTCGTGCTGACCGAAAAAGCATTCCGAAAAACGCGAATAACGTCATATAAAAGGCAAAGTCCCGCTCCGAGCGCAATACTCCAGATAACAAGCCACCTTATATTGTCCGTGAAAACAAGCATTACTTATTTCTGCCGAAAAATCCTTTCTTCGGCGCATAATTCTCTCTTACGTAAAATACCGCGATCAAAGTTCCCTGCACCTCTACGTTCCCCGTGTCGAGGTCGAGCGCGGATACCTTCAGCTCCTCTCCCTCAACAATCATCTCACCGCACACCGTTTTGAGCTGCACGTGCGATTCGTCAAAGCTCGACACGTCAAGAGCTCCGCTTATCTTGATACCCTCGCGATTGCAAGAAGAAATAACGTGCTCCCTTGACTTACCCATCTCCTGCATAAAAAAACCTCCGCATATAAACCTTTTCGGTAAAATATATGCGGAGATAGATAAATTTATTCAATTACCTCATAGAGCGAGGACGCGTCTGCCTTTGCGGTAAATTCACGAATATCAAGAACTCTTACCTTGAGCTTTCTCTGCCCGAAGCTGACCTCGATGATATCGCCTTCTTTTACGTCATAGGACGCCTTTGCCGCTCTGCCATTTACAGTTACGTGCTCGGCATCGCATGCATCGTTTGCGACGGTTCTTCTCTTTATGATACGGGAGACCTTTAAATATTTGTCAAGTCTCATCCATTAACCTTATCCTTGAGCGTGCTGCCTGCGCTGAAGGAAACGTACTTGGAAGCGGGAATCTCAACAGGAGCGCCTGTCTTGGGATTTCTGCCTGTTCTTGCTTCGCGAGTCTTAACCTCGAAGCTGCCGAAACCTGTGATCTTTACGTCTTCGCCGTTAGCAAGTGCTTCAACGATCACGTCAAGAACTGCGGAAACTGCTGTAGCGGAATCCTTCTTTGTCATCTTAGTGCGGTTAGCAACCGCATCTGTGAGCTGTAACTTGTTCATAATTTAAATCTCCTTTGGTGTTTATTATGATTTTTCATCATCTGTGTTTATATTATAACACACTTTGGCAAATTTTTCAATAGCTTTCACAAAATATTTTTACATTTTTCGATGTTTTTTGAGAATATTTTATACAAAATGACTAATCATTTGTGCTTTATTTCATCCCATATAGCATCGAGCTGCTCCATGCTCATTTTATCGATCTCAAGTCCCCTCTCGATCGTTGCCTTCTCCACCTTTTCGAATCTACCGATGAACTTATTGACCGCCTTGAAAAGCGCCTCCTCGGAATCAACGCCCGCCTTTCTTGCAAGACTCGTTACCGTCAAAAGAAGATCACCGATCTCCTCTTCAACATGTGCCTTGTCCCCGCTCTCCATTGCCTCCTTGACCTCGCGCGTCTCCTCATAGATCTTCTCGATTACAAGATCCGCGTTCTCGAAATCAAAGAAGGACGCCTTCTTGCCAACCTTCTGAGCGCGAAGCAATGCAGGAAACATGGGCGGGATAGCGCGGAGCTTGTCCGTATAAGTTACTCTGCTCTTTTCAACGTTCTTGATCGCCTCCCAATTTTTAAGCACGTCCTCACTGGTCTTAGCGTCATTGTCACCGAAGATGTGGGGATGGCGGTGGATAAGCTTCACGCAAACGTCGTTCGCAACGTCGTTTACGTCAAACGTGCCTGTCTCCTCCTCCATTCTCGCATGAAAAACTATCTGAAGCATTACGTCGCCAAGCTCCTCGCGAAGAAGCTTAGCGTCATCGTTGTCGATCGCCTCGATCACCTCGTACGTCTCCTCGATGAAATTGTTTCTAATAGACTTATGCGTCTGCTCTCTGTCCCAGGGGCATCCGCCTTCACTGCGAAGAAGCTCCATAATAGTTACGAGATCGTCGAAGCTATAGCTCTCCTTAGCCAAAAGGTTATTTATTTTTTCCTGTCTTGTGTTCATTTCGTTTTCCCCTTACTTTTTAAGGATTTTTTTGAGATATATACCCGTGTGCGAGCCGCTTATCTTCGCGACCTCCTCGGGAGTTCCCACAGCTACGATCTGTCCGCCGCCGTCACCGCCCTCAGGCCCGAGATCGATAATATGATCCGCGCTCTTGATGACGTCAAGGTTATGCTCGATAACAAGAACCGTATTTCCGCCGTCGCAAAGTCTTTGCAAAATAACGAGAAGATGGGATACGTCCTCAGTGTGAAGTCCCGTCGTCGGTTCGTCAAGAATATATATGGTCTTTCCCGTGCCCCTCTTGGCAAGCTCGGTCGCGAGCTTTACTCTCTGCGCTTCACCTCCCGAGAGCGTTGTGGAGGACTGACCTATTTTTATATAGCCGAGACCAACGTCAAAAAGTGTCTGTAGCTTGCGCGTGATCTTAGGAAGACCGTCGAAGAAGGAAAGCCCCTCCTCAACCGTCATTTCAAGCACATCATAAATATTTTTGTCCTTATATTTAACCTCAAGCGTGTCGCGGTTGTATCTCTTTCCGTGACAAACGTCGCACGTCACGTAAACGTCTGGCAGGAAGTGCATTTCAATACACTTGACACCGTCGCCCTCACACGCCTCGCACCGTCCTCCCTTTACGTTAAAGGAGAATCTACCCGAGGTATAGCCCTTCGCCTTTGCATCCTTCGTCTGCGAAAAAAGATCACGAATATCCGCAAAAAGCCCCGTATAAGTCGCGGGATTGGATCTCGGTGTGCGTCCAATGGGACTCTGGTCGATCAGGATGACCTTATCAAGATGCTCTGCGCCCTCTATGCTGTCGTGATCCCCCGGATACGCTATCGCTCGGTTAAGATCGTGCGCGAGCTTGGGATAAATAATGCCGTTCACAAGCGAGGATTTACCCGAGCCCGAAACACCCGTCACGCACACGAATTTGCCAAGCGGGATCTCAACGTCTATATTTTTAAGGTTATGCTCACGCGCGCCCTTAACACTGAGGCAGTGTCCGTTGCCCTCGCGTCTGTATTTCGGAATTTCAATTCCCTTTCTGCCCGAAAGGTATGCGCCCGTAACAGATTCCACGTTATTCTTGATCTCCTCGGGCGTTCCTGCGGCAATTACGTTACCGCCGTGAATACCCGCGCCGGGGCCTATATCCACGATATAATCCGCCTCCTGCATCGTTTCCTCGTCATGCTCGACAACAATAACCGTGTTTCCAAGATCGCGGAGCTTCTTGAGTGTCGCGATGAGCTTTGAATTATCTCTCTGATGAAGACCGATGCTCGGCTCATCAAGAATGTAAAGCACGCCCGTAAGCGACGAGCCGATCTGTGTAGCAAGACGTATTCTCTGCGCCTCGCCACCCGAAAGCGTTCCCGCCTTTCTTGAAAGCGTAAGATAGTCTAGTCCCACGCTCACAAGGAAGCCGAGTCGTTCCCTTATTTCCTTTAGAATTTCCTTTGCAATTACTTTCTCGGACTCGGTCAAATTCAAGCCGCAAACAAAATCAAGCGCAGCTGAAACCGACATCGAGCAAAGCTCGTGTATATTTTTCTCTCCAACAGTAACCGCGAGCGACATTGGGTTGAGTCGCATTCCGTGGCATTCAGGACACGGAGCGTCCTCAATAAACTGCTCGTAATACTCGCCCGCCGCGCCCATCTGAAGACGCTGCTCTATCATGGGGATCACACCGTCAAATCTCACCTTCTTTTTGTGAGCTTCGCCGCCGAAGAAACGAATACATTCATACTCCTCCATACCCGTGCCGTAAAGCAGAGCGTTCATCGCATCATTCGAAAAATCCTTCAAGGGCATATCGAGGTCAAAGCCGTGACGCTTACCCACCTCAATAAAGAGAGGGCCGTTCCAGCTTTCCTCCTCAAGGGATTTGAAGCCATTGACGGAAATTCCTCCGTCGTGAAGCGACAAATTCTTATTCGGCATAATTCTCGCAACAGATATGCGACGCATATCACCTATACCCGCACAACGCGGACACGCGCCCTGCGGATTATTAAAGGAAAACATACGCGGCACAAGCTCGCCTACCGAGAAATTATGCTCCTCACAGGCGTACGACTGTGAGAACGCCATTTCCTGCGCCTCACCGTCGCGCGGCATATTTACGACGAGCAGATGACCGTCCGCCACGTGAAGCGCGTTTTCTACGGAATCCGCAAGTCGCGAGCGAATTCCCTCCTTCATAACAAGTCGGTCTACAACTATTTCAATAGAATGCTTTTTATTCTTATCAAGAAGGATCTCCTCGCTAAGGTCGTAGATCGATCCGTCGATTCTGACTCTCACGTAACCGCTCTTTTTCGCATCCGCAAGCACCTTTTCATGCATACCCTTCTTTGCGCGCACCACGGGCGCCATTACCATAAATCTCTCGCCCGCAGGAAGCGTCATGATCCTCTCGATTATATCGTCGGTCGTCTGTCTTGTAATTGCCTTGTGGCAAACAGGACAGTGCGGCACACCTATTCTCGCATAAAGAAGTCGCAGATAATCGTATATTTCGGTAACCGTTCCTACTGTCGAACGGGGATTTTTAGAGGTGGTTTTCTGATCGATCGCGATTGCGGGGGATAAGCCCTCAATGGAATCCACGTCGGGCTTGTCAAGCTGTCCTAAAAACATTCTCGCATACGATGAAAGGGATTCCACAAAGCGCCTGTGTCCCTCGGCATAAATTGTATCGAACGCCAAGGACGATTTGCCCGAGCCCGAAAGCCCCGACATTACCACAAGCTTGTCGCGTGGGATCGTCAGATCAATATTTTTCAAATTGTGGACGCGCGCGCCACGAATCTTTATATCTCTTTCCATTTTTACCTTACTTTTCTCTTAATTTCTTAATTTCATCACGCAGATACGCCGCCTTTTCGAACTCAAGCTGACGCGCAGCGTCCTTCATTTCACGGGTAAGCTTTTCTATCTGCGCCTCGCGTTCCTTAGCGGTGAGCTTTCTGCTCTTCGCCTTCTTCTCAGCCCGCTCTTCCTTAACGGACATATCGATAATATCGCGAATGCCCTTAACGATGGTCTTCGGCTCAATTCCGTGCGCCTTATTGTAATCGTCCTGGATCTTACGACGTCGGTTGGTTTCGGTGATCGCCTTCTCCATTGATCTTGTAACCGAGTCGGCGTACATAATAACCTTTCCGTTTGCATTTCTTGCCGCGCGTCCAATAGTCTGGATAAGCGAACGCTCTGCTCGGAGGAAGCCCTCCTTATCCGCATCAAGGATCGCAACGAGCGAAACCTCGGGTATATCAAGTCCCTCACGAAGCAGGTTGATTCCGACAAGCACGTCGAAAACACCCATACGAAGATCGCGTATGATCTCCATTCGCTCGATCGTATCCACGTTGAAGTGAATATATCGCACCTTTATACCGTTATCGGTAAAGTATTCTGTCAGATCCTCAGCCATCTTCTTTGTAAGAGTGGTTACAAGAACCCTCTCGCCACGGTCTGCGCGCTCTCGGATCTCACCCATAAGGTCATCCACCTGACCCTCGATCTTTCTTATTTCAACCGTCGGATCAAGCAGTCCCGTAGGACGAATGATCTGCTCGACGGTCTGCATCGAATGCTCGTCCTCGTAATCACCGGGAGTTGCAGAAACAAAGATCGCCTGATTTATTCTGTCCTCAAACTCCTCGAAGAACAAAGGTCTGTTATCGTAAGCGGAAGGCAGACGGAAGCCGTAATCGATAAGATTTTTCTTTCTTGCGGTATCTCCTCCGCTCATTCCCTTTACCTGAGGCAGGGTTACGTGCGATTCATCGACAAACATAATGAAATCCTTCGGAAAATAATCAAGCAACGTGTACGGAGTCGAGCCAACTGGACGTCGGGAAAGAATTCTCGAGTAGTTTTCAACTCCCGAGCAAAAACCGATCTCACGGAGCATTTCCATATCGTAACGAACGCGTTCGGAAATTCTCTGCGCCTCGATAAGCTTGCCCTCGGATTCAAAAAACTTAACTCTCTTACGCATTTCTTCAAGGATCTCCTCAATTGCCGCCTCCCTCTTTTCATCGGACACGGCGTAATGCGTCGCAGGATAGATGGGAATGTACGAAAGGTTTCTCAAAACCTCACCCGTTACGATATTGATTTCGGATATACGATCGATCTCATCGTCGAAGAATTCAACTCGGATCGCCTTATCGTTCATGCTCGCGGGAATGATCTCGATAACGTCTCCGCGGACACGGAACGAGTCGCGGACAAGATTGAGATCGTTTCTGTTATAGCTAATGGAAACCAAGCGTTTTATAAGCTCCTCGCGGGGTATGAGCATACCGGGACGCAAGGAAATAACAAGATCCTTATACTCCTCGGGCTCACCGAGGGAGTAAATGCAAGAAACACTCGCCACTATGATCACGTCGCGGCGTTCGAAAAGCGAGCTTGTCGCGGAATGGCGAAGTCGATCGATCTCGTCATTCACAAGCGCATCCTTCTCGATATAAACGTCCTTACCGGGTATATACGCCTCGGGCTGATAGTAATCGTAATAGGAAACGAAATATTCCACCGCATTGTCGGGGAAAAACTCACGGAACTCCGAGCAAAGCTGAGCCGCAAGCGTCTTGTTGTGCGCCAAAACGAGCGTAGGACGGTTGATCTTTTCAATCACGTTTGCCATCGTAAACGTCTTACCCGAGCCCGTAACACCGAGAAGCGTCTGCATTTTCTCTCCTCTGTTAATGCCGTCGACGAGCTTTTCAATCGCCTCGGGCTGATCACCCGTGGGCTTGTAATTGCTTTTCAATACGAACTTATCCATACCGTCCTCCATTTCTTTAAATTATGTATATCAATACTACAAATTATTCCATTTTAATTATAACATTATTTGCGATATATGTCAACTAAAATCAAGAAAACCCCGCAGTTTTCTCTGCGGGGTTGATCTTTATAAATAATAATCGGCAACTAAACATACTCTAAAAGCGAAAAGGTCGTTTATACCTGAAAATTATCTTGTTTTCAGAGCAAAATTACTTTGCTCTCTTTGCCTCGAAACAAGCGCTGCAATAAACAGGTCTGTCGCTGGAGGGCTGGAATGTGAGCTTAGCTTCACCGCCACATTCGGAGCATGTAGATATGAAGTATTCTCTTTCAGGCTTGCCTGCGTTCTTTTTCTTCATACGGCAAGCGCGGCAGGTCTTGGGCTGGTTAACAAAGCCCTTTTCATCATAGAATTTCTGCTCTCCAACTGTGAATACAAATTCCTCACCACAGTCCTTGCATACGAGAGTAATATCCTCGTAAACCTTTACTTCTTCGTTCATCGATTAGTTTCCTCACTTTAGTTTTTTATGTGTTGCGGTCAACCTCGCTTTCACAGTTGACCTATATAAAACCCTTTCGGGATTTATTCATATTATTTAGAGATAAGCGCGCGCAGCTTTTTGCGTATGCGATAGATCGCGTTATTCACGGACTTGACGCCGCCCCCGACCTCAAGCATCTCTGCAATCCTCACAGCGCTTATACCCGATACGTACATCCACCATACGCGGTTTTCAAAAGGAGAGAGCTCTGACTGAATCTTTTTCCGCAGAAGGAGAAATTCCTCCTCCTCAATGAGCTTTTCCAAAGGATCGGAGAAGCCGTCCTCGCCCGACATACCGTCATCTATGGGAACGACCTTTCCTCGTCTGTTGTAAGCGCGAAGGAAGGATACGAGCGAATTGCCTATACATATCTTCGCAAAAAGCCCGAATTCAACGCCGCCCAAGGAATCGTCGTAATTACAAACGGCATTTCGAAACGCGATCTCCGCCTCCTGACGAAGGTCGGTCACGTCCTGATTGGTCATGCCCTCGCTGATGTGTCTTGAAACCTCCGCCTCAATTAACGGCTTGTATTTATTCACTAGAAAATTCAGGGCTTCTTCGCTGCCCTGAGCCGCTTTATCTATCTGAATTTTCAAATGTGTCTTTTCCATACCGAGGCCTTTTCTGAGTGTAACGTGAATCTAAAATGAATACAATGAGAGATTATGAATAATTATAACATATTTTTGTCAATTGGTCAAGTGTAATTTAAACGGCAAATTAACGTAAAAGCGAGTTTTTTCGTGAAAATTCCACAAAAAACGTTACTTAATTTAGATATATTTACTTGAAATTCAACAAAAATTGTGCAATCTGAACACAAAAGCAAGGTAAAGTTTGTTTGTTTTTACCTTGCTTTTTATGAACATATTAAAACTTTTCGACAAAAATAACAAAATATCGTACAAACTCAATTAAAAATAAAGTTTATGTTGCCCGAAAGTAAAGAGAGCATGCCCTTATAAACCACCTCGGGATGATCGTGGAAATTATTTTCCATTCTTTCCGCGCGGTTCATTGAATCGAGGATAAGCGAGGTCTTCATGATCTCCTCATCCTTCTCCTTGAGGATGCAAATAAGCTCATATCTGTTATCGTCAAGCTTGTTTATTTCGGTCTTTACGGTAACGCCTCTCTTCTTGAAATTAAGATAACGGAGGGCGCATTCAAGACTCTTGTCGAGAATGGAAGGGAGAATTTCACTCTTAAGCTCGGTAGCTACAAGCTTTCCCTGTGCCGTAACGACGTACATGGGATCGCCGTCCTCGGTCTGGCAGACCTCCTCGACAAGCCCCGTATCCACCATCTCGTAGAAGGATTCGGCAAACTCAAAATAATGAATATAATCTGTCTGCATAACCATATCGTTAATGGTTACGTAATCTATGGGATAATTTACGTTCTGCATAAGATACAGAACGAATATCTTTACGTTTCTTTTGCTCTTGGGTGTGGACATATCTATATAACCTTTCTTACTTACAGTTTACACTAATACATTTTAGCACAAAAAAGAAAAAATTTCAAGACTTATAGTTGCATTTTTTGATAAAATATGTTATTATAGTCCTAATGATATTTTGAAAGGATATTTTTAAATGGCTAATATTGCAATTCTCGGCTACGGCGTGGTTGGTTCAGGCGCCGCTGAGGTTTTAACACAAAACAAAAATATTATCGAAGCAAAAACCGGAGATACGGTCAATATCAAGTACATTCTCGATCTCCGCGACTTCCCCGGTGACAGATTTGAAGACAAAGTAGTTCACGATTTTAATATTATCTTAAACGATCCCGAGGTGGATATCGTTGCCGAAATGATGGGTGGCTCACACCCCGCGTACGATTTTTCGAAGGCGTGTCTTGAGGCGGGCAAAAATGTCGTTACGTCCAACAAGGAGGTAGTCGCAAACTTTGGCGCAGAGCTTCTTGAGGTTGCAAAAGAAAACAACGTTTCTTATATGTTTGAGGCAAGCGTAGGCGGCGGTATCCCCGTGATCCGTCCCATGATTCGCGACCTCTCCTCCAACAATATAAGCAAGGTAAGCGGCATTCTCAACGGCACTACAAACTATATCCTCACTAAAATGGACACAGAGGGCGCAGATTTTGCCGACGTTCTCCGCGACGCGCAGAAGAAGGGCTATGCCGAGGCAAACCCCGCAGCAGACGTTGAGGGTATTGACGCGGCAAGAAAGATCGCCATCCTCGCTGCCCTTTCCTACGGCAAGCTCATCAATCCTGCAAATCTCCATACGGAGGGTATCACGACTATCACACGCGAGGACGTTGACGCCGCAAGATCTCTCGGATACGCCATCAAGCTCATCGGTCACACCGAAAAACTCGACGGCAAAATTCTCGCTATGGTTTCTCCCCGTCTCGTTCCCGCAACAAATCCCCTCTCCGCAATCAATGACGTTTTCAACGGCATTCTTGTAAACGGTGACATGGTCGGTGACGTCATGTTCTACGGCCCCGGCGCAGGCAAGCTCCCCACAGCAAGTGCGGTTTGCGCGGACATCGTTGACATTATGTCCCACAAAGAAAATCTCCTGAAAGCTCCCGAGTGGATTCCCGCCGATGACAGCGACGTAGCGGACTTTTCTGCTTACTCCTGCCGCCGCATGTTCGTTTTCGCAACACCCTGCGAAAAGTGCGCGGAAAAGTGCGAAAAAGACAATCTCGAAGGCAAAATTATCGCCAAGCTGTTCAAGAACGGCAAGCTCTTCGCGATCACAGAGGCAATGAGCGAAGCGGAAGCCGTATCCCTTGCGGGCAGCTCCACCTTCAAGTGCGAAAAGTTCATTCGCGTTCTTTAATACAGTATTTCGGTGTTGCGTACGCAACACCGAAATTTACAAACAGAGGTTTAAAATGAAAAAGAAATTCCCCATTCTACCCATGGTTTTGGGAACGGTAGCGGTAGTTCTTGCAGCATTCGGCGTCGCTTTCGGACTTGCATTTTTGGCAAAGCTCACTCTGGGCGCGCAGATAAAAGACGAAATATCCTCGATAACCCTTAAGATGCCCTCCGCAACCGTATTTATGATATACTTCTTCCTCTTTGAAGGCATTCTCTTCACCATGCAGGCGAAGACCTTCAGAAAGGTGCTACAAGAAAATAACACCTATTCCAAGCCGACCGAAGCGGGCGAGCGCAAATTCAAGGTGATCACACGCTCGATATACGCGGTAATAATCGCCGCCTGCCTTATCTTCCCCGTAATCTACCTTAATTGCTACACCAAGGTCGAGGATAACAAAATTACCGAAAAAATCATCGTCACAAAGGAAGAATACACACTCGACGACATCACAAGCTACCGCCTCGGCATGAATGATTTAGGACTTGTTTTCTACGTAAATATGTACAGCGGAGAAAGATTCGAGCTTTTACAGAGCGATTCCATCTATTCAGAAAAATTCAACGAGACCTATTCCAATAAATACGAATTCGTCTCCCACCTCACCGACGTTTTTGACGCTAACGAAAAAATAATCAAGGGTCAGGTCACAAACGTCGACAAAATCATCTTAAACTACTCTGACTACCCCGAGGTCTTCGATCACATCTCAAAAATAATTGATAAAAACTTATAAGCAAAAACCCGCATCAGCTATGCCGATGCGGGTTTTTTTATTATATTTCTTCAACCTTTACAATTTCATCGGGGAAACGCACGTCAACGAATCTCGTATATCCGTCCGCCTCGAGCTTCTGCTTCTGGAAGCCAACGTTCTTATTCATCTTCTGAACGAGAACAACCTTGCCTTCACGTCTCTTCGCCATAGCATGCTTCTGCATAAGCGCGAGATCCTGAACGGTGAGACGCTTATCGTAAAGAACTGCGGTCTTTTCGGTCTTTGTATCGGGCTTGAACTTCTTATCAAGAAGCGCGCCAACGATTCTCTCAAAGCCGATGGAGAAGCCACAAGCGGGAGTCTTCTGACCTGTAAAGCCACCGATCATATTATCGTATCTGCCACCGCCCGCGATACTTGAGCCACGGAAGTCCTCGGACTTGATCTCAAAGATAACGCCTGTGTAGTAAGACATACCGCGAACGAGCGTAGGATCGAAGTCGAGGTTGATGCTGCCCTCGGAAATTGTAGCAACGGACTCGCAAATGTCACGAATATTTTCGATAACGCCCTCTTCAATGCTGCCGCCAACTGCTTCGAGAAGGTAAGCAAATCTGTCAGTTGCCGCCATAACGCCACGGAAGATCTCCATATACTTTGCAACAGCGTCTGCGTCGTAATTTGCCTCGTTAAGCTCCTTTTCAATGCCCGCCTCACCGATCTTGTCAAACTTATCTAAGATGATGAATACACGGGAGAATTCTTCCTCGGGGAAGCCCGCGGCTCTTGCCATAGCGGAAAGGATGCGACGGTCATTGATCATAACCGTACAACCGTTTACGCCAACCTCGGCAAGGAACGTAGACGTAGCGCAAATAAGCTCGATCTCCGCCGCGTTCGTGGGATCGCCGAGAATGTCGATATCGCACTGTGTAAACTGACGGTATCTGCCCTTCTGGGGTCTGTCAGCTCTCCAAACGGAGCCCGTCTGCATCGCCTTAAAAGGAAGGTTGAGGTTTGCGGAATTGCTTGCATAGTAACGGGAAAGCGGAACTGTAAGGTCATAGCGAAGACCGGAGTCCACAAGCTCGTCAATGCTTGCGCCCTCGAGGGATTCTGCGAGCTTTTCGCCGCGCTTCATCACCTTGAAAATAAGCTTTTCGTTTTCACCGCCCTGCTTATTTGTGAGGTTTTCGATATGTTCAACGCAGGGTGTTTCGATCTGTGAAAAGCCGAAGGATGCGTATGTTTTCTTGAGCTTTGTAAGAAGATATTCTCTTATTTCCATCTCTGCGGGAAGGATATCTCTCATGCCCTTTGTAGGTTCTTTAATAAACATTTTTTATCTCCTATCTGTAATATACGTAATAAACTATAACCGTGCGTTCCACGCCGCCATGCTCCAAGTCGGGCGCGGTGATCACCACACCGTCGCGGGAAAGAAGCTCCCACGCCTGCATTTCTTCAATTTTGCAGCGCATAAGCACGTCGGCAGATGCAAACACCAAAAGCTCGTCGTCCTTGATGTTGAGAGCGCCCTCGCGTCCTATAACCTCATCGACGCCGTTTCTCTTTTCTGTAACGTATCGCACGTGATGATTTGCGATCTGTCGCGCCATATCCCACTTGAATCTCTTGGAGTCGGGATTTTTGCTCTTAAACATTTTCTTGAAAAGTCCCATGTCACTCCTCCAAAATCTGCGGTTTCTTGCCCGTTAAAAACTCGTAAGCCGCAATATATTCAAGCTTCGCCCTTTGGGCTTTTTCACCATTTTTATCGAAATTTTTCTTTCTGACGCCTCGAAGCATAATATTTTTAGGCGTTTCGTCGGGGTCAATAAGCTCAAGTGAGCAAACGTCATAGCCGTGCCATTCGAGCTTTTTAAGACGAAGGGCATCGGTCGCCGCATCGCAAAGCTTCTGTCGAAGCATCGAATGATCGGTAATGAACTTCAAGCTCTCACTATTTATTTTCCTGTTAAGATCGTGGTGACAGCAAGGAGTTGACAGTACAACGTCCGCCTCCCATGCCACCGCCTTATCAAGCACCATGTCCGTCGCAATATCGCACGCATGGAGCGAAATAACGAGGTTCACGTGCTCCTCGGTGTCATAAAGATTGATGTCACCGCAAAGAAATTCGAGTCCGTCAAAGCCGCATGCGACCGCTACGCCGTTGCAGTATTCAATAACGTCCGCCTTGAGATCGACGCCCGTCATCTTCACACGTCTGCCCTTTATCACCGAAAAGTAATGGTAAACCGCAAAGGAGAGATAACTCTTTCCGCAACAGAGATCGCAGATGCGAATGTCGCCCGCGGGAAGCTTGTCCTCAACGTCGCGGATAAGCTCAAGGAATCTGTTTATCTGGCGGAATTTCGCCTGCTTTTTATCGTAAACGCGCCCATTCTTGTCTGCAACGCCGAGATGCATAAGAAACGGCTCGCTACCGTTCAAAATATGATTTTTCACTTTGTTGTTCGAGGTCGGAACAATTCTCTTAAAGCTCACGCTGTCACCATCAATAGCGCGCTCGAGCTTGTCGCCGCCGATAAGAGTTACCTTACCCGACTTTGATCTTTTAAGCTCGCAATCCCCAGCGGTTGTGATGAGATTTATCTGGGAGAAGCCGTCGATTAAGCTCTCAATTTCTGTGGCGTCCGAGAGCGAAATGTTTTTCTGCTTTGCCTTGTTGTCCGTGTAAAAACTCTCGGCATAAAGCACGACCTCGCCTCTCAAAAGCTTGGGGGTAAGAACGCATTTTATAATGCTTTTATCCTGTGGCTTTGAGAAAACCGTCTTCTTGAAGAGCTCTCCCTTCGCGCTTTTTAAAATCAAGCGCAAAAGCTGTTCCTTTTCACTAAATTTTATATTTTCCATTATTTTTTATCCGAATATTTAGAATTTTTCTTTCCGCAATAAGCGCAAACCTTGCGGGATATGGGAATAAGTCTGCCGCATTCGCACTGACAGAACTTATCGTCCGAAAGCGCCTCGTCATCCTTCTTACGGTTTTCACGGAACGCGCGTGTCTCTTCCCTCTTTGCTTCAAGCTTCTCTTCCTTCGTCTTGGGAGCTTTCTTCTCATCGCCGACCTTCTTCTTGCCGAGGTTAAGCTTTGATTCCGTGCCGTTCAAAAGTCGCTTAATATTAGCTCTGTGCATATAAATTACAAGAACCGCCATAATAACGCCAACCAACGGGATTGCGCCGAGCTTCTGTCCTGTAAACGCGATATAAAGCTTTTCGATCATTGACGCGATAACGGGAAAGAGCGCTACCGACATGCATGAACCGAGAGAAACGTATTTCGTTCCAATCACTATGACCGCAAAGAACACAAACAAAATAAGGAACGATATCGGCTCAAGGAAAAGAACGACCGCCGCCGCGCACGCAACTCCCTTTCCGCCCTTGAAGCCGTAATATATCGGGAACATATGACCGATCATTACAAAAAGTCCCGCGATCGCGCCGCCAAGCGAACCCGTAAGGAGGAGCGAGCCGATAAGCGTCGCTATAACCGCCTTGAAGAAGTCACCGAGAAATGTAAGCGCGCCGAACTTTTTTCCGTAAGTGCGAAGCGCGTTTGTCGCGCCCGCATTACCGCTTCCGTGACGTCTTATATCATCGTGATAAATTGCTTTGGAAAGAATGATGGACGTATTTATGCTGCCGAGAAGATAAGGAATCACCGCGCAGAGCAAAATACATACGCCAAGCAAAATATCCTTCAGGGCAGATTCACCGATAGCGGGATTCTTGACGAGCGCGTAATAAACGCCTCCGAATTTTCCTCCCGATATCCATGAAAACAACATATTATATAACATAAATTCACCTCAATTATGAATTCGATTTTTTCTTAAATCTGTCAAGACGCGCACGAGCCGAAGCAAGCCGTCTGTCCCTTTCCTCGGGAAGCGGAATAATATCGGTAAGCTCTCCGTTTTCCTCGTTTGCCGAGAAAATATCCCTCTCGGCAAGAGAGGAAATCACTTCTTTCTTTATTTCAAGGGTCATTCCGTCGTCACTTATGAGAACAGCGTATTCACCCTCGAATCTATCTACCGAAAATATCCTTTTCATGATCAAACGAACATTTCAATGAGGTGCTTGGGGCTCTGTGTGAAGTCATATACAGAACCGTCGGGCATAATTGCTACCATGTCCTCTATTCTGCAGCCGTACTTGCCCTCAATGTAAATGCCGGGCTCAACCGTTACCACGTGACCGGGCGTAAGAACAACGTTCTCGGGCACCTTTCCTGCAAGTCTGGGCTCCTCATGGATAAACATACCAACTCCGTGTCCCAAGCTATGACCGAATCTGCCCGCGTATTCCGCGTCGATGATATCTCTTGCGATCTTATCGGCATCACGGCAGGGCATACCAACCTTGAGCGCCTCAAGCGCGCTTGTCTGAGCTAAAAGAACCGTATTATAAACCTTCTTGATCTCCTCGTCCGCCTTACCGATAACAACCGTTCTTGTCATATCGGAGCAGTATCCGTTGTACTTTGCGCCGAAGTCCATAGTAAGGAAGCCGCGTTCGAGCTTGCAATTTCTCGGAACACCGTGAGGAAGCGAGGACGCCGTACCCGAAACCGCAATAGTTTCAAATGCGAGTCCCTCAGCACCGTTTCTTCTCATGAAGAATTCAAGCTCAAGCGCCACGTCGATCTCGGTCATCTCGGGCTTCATTACCTTTAAAATATGGGAGAAAGCCGCGTCGGTGATCGCCTGCGCGCGCTTCATATTCTCGATTTCATCCTCGGTCTTGTAAATGCGAAGATTTGTTAAGATCTCGGACGCGCCGAATACCATTTCCTTCTGTGCGAAGAGCTTCTTGAATCCCTCAAGAGATGCGCAGGAAAGCGCGGATTCTTCAAACATAACCACCTTCGCGCCGCAGTCATCAAGCAAGGACGCCATAGTAACACCCATGGACATTCTCTCGGGCATTACGATCTCGAAATCAGCGGGGTCAACCTCTGCTCTTGCCGCCTCGATATATCTGAAGTCGGTAATAAGATACGCGCGTTCTCTCGTTACAAGAATGTAACCGTCCGTGAAATTGAATCCCGAAAGATATCTTATATTAAGCTCGGAGGAAATGAGAGCGGCATCTGCGCCCTTCTCTATCATTTTTTCTGTAAATCTTGTTATACGACTCATAATTTGCTCCTTTATCACTTTAAATTGTCAAGATAATATTTTTTCATTTGAAGCGCGTCCTCGGGCTGCGTTCCGTCAGACTCGCAAATAATTCTGGGCGTAAGGTTGTCCCGAATTATCGCCTCGATAAGCGGCTCAAATTCAGGGCCGTAGATCTCATCGGCAAAAGTAAGATGCTTCTTCTCACCCGCATTTGTATATTCGATCTTCGAGAAATGACAGTGAAGATTTTTCGCCACCTCATCTCCCAAGCTCTCGCCGATTCTGTGGAAAACCCGTCTGTAATCGTCGACCGAATTAAATGCGCCGCCGATATTGCGTGCGTTAAGATGACCGAAATCAACGCACGGCACGTAATGAGGATCGATCTTGCACTGCTCAATGACCTCGTCAAGTGTACCGAGCTGATTTATCTTGCCCATAGTCTCAATACAGAGCTTGATCGGTGTGTCACCAACCGCCTCGATAACTCGGTAAAGCGTATCGCAGGAAAGCTTCATGCCCACGTCTCGTGTGATCTTGCTCGCGCTTCCGCTGTGGATCACTATACTGTCCGCATAGAGAAGCTCTGCCGCCCACAGAGATTTTTCAATGTATTTTATACTGTTTGTTCTTTTTTCCTCTTCAACGCTTGAAAGCGAAATGAAATACGGCGCGTGAAGTGACATAAGAACGCCATGCTCTTTTGCCGCCTCACCTATGGTGCGAAGAGCATCCTCGCCCGCCATAATTCCCTTGCCTGCCTCATATTCATAGGCGTCAAGTCCGAATTCCTTTATCCAGCGCGGAGCTTCTTTAGTTGATTTATTGCCCGCGGCGTAAAAGAGATCTCCGTTTCCGCCCGAGCCAAAGCTTGCAAATTTCCGCATATATTTTTACTTTCTGTTTTTCTTTTTGTATTTTCCGTCAAGCCAGAACGAGCATGCTTTTGCGCCACCGTGCGCTTTAACGTATTTTTTAATCGTCGGAACCTCAAGCGCTCTCTTGAATCTGAAAAAAGCGCTGTTTCTGTCGTTAATAGGCGGCACTATAATAGTCGTAAGACCGATATTTTTACCCGCCGCAGCATCTGTCAGGAGCTGATCTCCGATAATTGCGGTATCGCTCTTTTCCGCTCCCAATAATTTCATCGCGCGGCGAAGATTTTTGGGGAACGGCTTTCCGCATTTTGCGAAAGCCACAAGCCCGAGCTCGCGGTTAAAGGTATCAACTCGCTCCGCGCCGTTGTTGGATATAAGCGCGACCGATATTCCGCTTGATTTCATAGTGTCAAGCCACGAGATAACCCTCTCATTCGGAGTCGACTCTTCATAAGGAGCGAGGGTGTTATCAATATCAACCAAAAGCGCCTTGATCCCAAGACGTGCCAAAAATTCAGGGGTTATTTCCGAAAATTTCCCGAAAATATAATCAGGCATGGTAAGCTTTCCCATATTCCGCTCCTTTCAAAAAATGTCTATTCATATTATTATACTACTTTTACGCAAAAAGGTCAATATTTTTTCACAAAATACCCTTCTCTTTTTATAAATTATATTAAATATATGATTAATATAATACAAAAAGACCGAGGGACGCGCCCTCGGTCTCATTTTTTAAAAATTAATAGTTTTCTGCGTGAACCTCAAAATAGCTCTTGGGGTGATCGCAGGTAGGACAAACCTCGGGTGCCTCCATACCAATCACGATGTGACCGCAGTTACGGCATTCCCAAACCTTAACCTCGCTCTTCTTGAACACTTCACTCATTTCGATATTGCGAAGAAGCGCGCGATATCTGTCCTCGTGGTGCTTTTCAATAGCCGCTACGAGTCTGAACTTTTCTGCGAGCTCGTGGAAGCCCTCCTCGTCAGCAGTCTTTGCAAAACCATCGTACATATCTGTCCACTCGTAGTTTTCGCCCTCTGCAGCGTCAAGAAGGTTAGCGGGTGTGCTTGCAATACCGCCGTGAAGCTCCTTGTACCACATCTTTGCATGTTCCTTTTCATTGTCAGCTGTCTTCTGGAAAAGGGCTGCTATCTGCTCATAGCCATCCTTCTTTGCCTTGGATGCAAAATAAGTATATTTGTTTCTCGCCTGAGATTCGCCTGCAAAAGCGGCTTCAAGATTCTTTTCTGTCTGTGTTCCTGCGTACTTGCTCATAAATTTATTCTCCTTATAAAATTACAAATTCAAAGGCACTGTGCACCTTCTGTAAATAAATTATACAATAAAGGTCTATTTTTGTCAAGATGCTTTATGCTACAGGCACAAAAATTTTATTGGAAAATTGCAAAATTTTAGCGGCAAGCAATCGCCCGCCGCTAAAATATATCATTTGATTTTTAAGGATTTTCCTTTATATAACGCTGATATGCTTCGTCAAGCTCACCGTTCGTTGTAATATAGCTCTGAGAAATACTACCGCCCGAGGTATCCTTGAGGTCTGCATAATCGGTTGAATTCCAAAGGTTGGTATTAAAGTTTCCGACCTTGCCCGTACCCAATGCGCCTCCGAAATCACACACGGGAGCTTCGCCCGCGAATACGTGTTCGCATTGCGTGTATTTGCCGTTTCCGTTGTTTATATATACAATTCCGTATACGGGAACAACGTTAAGCTCGGTCCATTCATTTCGGTTCCAGCGTCCACCGCCTACCGCGAGCTGATCCGCAGTAACGTAAATAACCATGTCGTTTTGTCCCTTGCCGTCAATCTGCTGATTCTTGCGTAAGCTCCGCTTACTCATCGAGTTTTGCCAAGGCAAAACGTTGCACGGCGATGCTTCGCATCCCCGTGCAACCGTAATCCCATCACTCGCCCCTATAAGAAAAACAAAAAAGACATCCTGTTGGATGTATTGGGATTCGAACCACCCGTAAGCTCCGCTTACTCATCGAGTTTTGCCAAGGCAAAACGTCGCACGGCGATGCTTCGCATCCCCGTGCAACCGTAATCCCATCACTCGCCCCTATTAGAAAAACAAAAAAGACACCCAATTGGGTGTCTTTTTTTTATGGGGTGAGTGATGGGATTCGAACCCACGGCCTCCAGGGCCACAACCTGGCGCTATAACCAACTTAGCTACACCCACCATCATCAAATGGCGTGCCTTGAGGGACTCGAACCCCCGACCTACTGCTTAGAAGGCAGTTGCTCTATCCAGCTGAGCTAAAGGCACATTCAACATTTGAAATGGATTTTTCTTATGAAAAATCTTGGAGCGAGTGATGGGAATCGAACCCACGCGACCAGCTTGGAAGGCTGGAATTCTACCATTGAACTACACTCGCAAAATGCGATTTTCACAACCGCCTATATATCATACCACAACAAGATTATTTTGTCAAGA
>JAZQWL010000004.1:0-12443 GCA_045632305.1 Eubacteriales bacterium
AAGGGCATCTCGGAGATAGTTGGCGAATCAAAGAAAATACTTGAGCTTAACGGATTCCATTCAAGTGAGCCGTTGACCGATGAAAACATACTTTTGTATGCGGAACAGGGGTATATAGACAGCGGATTTGTAAGAGCATCAAACGATAAGCTTTTAATGTTCAACGAGCCGTGCAGTCTCAGTATTTCTGTCGGCGGATTTGATACCTTTTGTATTCAATCATTGCTTTGCGGAAACGCTATAGATGAGGCGTCAAAAATAGTAACTGAA
Source organism: Eubacteriales bacterium (assembly GCA_045632305.1). Taxonomy (GTDB): domain Bacteria; phylum Bacillota; class Clostridia; order Oscillospirales; family CAG-272; genus SVTX01. The sequence continues at coordinate 271 of JAZQWL010000004.1, forward strand.
GCCGAGTCATTGCTTGATAATTACTTTGATTTCGCATATTCACCCGAAAAGGGCTATCTCTCTCCTTTTCCCCTGCACTGCGGACACGGTGTTGAGTTTTCCGTAGCCATGTATCTTCCCGGTATTTCCGGCGTGGGTGAGATCAAGAAGGTTTGTCGCAGGGCGGATGCTTATTCGATTAAAATATATCCGATGTATACTTATGAACAGAATGCGGGAAATTATTTTATAGTAGATTATACCCCATCTCCCTCAATCTCGATACAGAGCGCAAAGGAAAAAATCATTCATTTTGTAAAGTATTTATTTTCACTTGAAAAGGAATACGAGGCGAATATTTTTGGCAACAATAACGCAGTAATTAACAAAGCGTGGCGAAGCATCGGAATTATGGAATATTGCGGTGTCTGCGGCGAGGAGGAGATGCTCGCCTTACTCTCGGACGTTCGTCTTGCCATGTCCACGGGATGCTCCGATTCCCTGCCGTTTTTATTTGACGTTAAAACGGTCAATACGTTATATATGGAGCTTATGAATACATATATTTATGCAAGTGAGATCGAAAAGCCGGAGAGTCTTGAGGTTTGCGACAAATTAAGAGCGCAGAGACTTAATAGCTTTGTAAAAAAACGCAGGGCGGGTTGAGGTTGTTCCCTCCTGCCGTTTCGAAAACGGAGGTTGTATGTCGGATAAATTTACTATGAAAGCGCAGAATGCCCTGAGCGCCGCGCTGAAAATTGCAAGAGAGATGGGACATTCCTATGTTGGAACTGAGCATCTTTTGATGGGTTTGATATCAACCAAGGACTGTATAGCGTCAAAAATTCTTTTGCGGTGCGGTATCAGTGAATCGCAGGTTGTTCGCGAGGTGGAAAATATCTCCGGAGTAGGTACTTTCGGATATATAACAAGTAAGGATATGACACCGGGTTGTCGTAGGATCATTGAAAAAGCATCGGATGAATATAAGTCTTACGGACATAAATTTATCGGAACTGAGCACATATTACTTTCCATACTCAACGATAAGGGTTGTGTTGCAAATAAAATACTTGAGATTGTTCACGCGGATATTAGTGAGATTAGAAATCAGCTTGAGCTTTATTTTTCCACTTATCCCGAGGAAGATATAAAGGGCAATAAAGAGAGCGGATTAAAAAAGAATACAAAAATGCTTCAGCAGTACGGTCATAATATGACAAAATCCGCGCTTGTCGGCAAGTACGATCCTATAATCGGACGTGAGGAAGAGACACTTCGGGTTATACAGATCCTCTCAAGAAGAACGAAAAATAATCCCTGCCTTGTTGGTGAAGCGGGTGTCGGCAAGACCGCTATCGTTGAAGGAGTAGCGCAAAGAATAGCCGACGGTGACGTTCCCGATTGGCTTCGAAGTCAGGAGATCTATTCGATTGATATAGGAGCTATGATAGCGGGAGCAAAATATCGTGGCGAATTCGAGGAGAGATTCAAGGGTGTTATTTCAGAGGTGGCAAAAAATAATAACGTAATATTATTTATTGATGAAATTCACACGATAGTCGGCGCGGGAGCGGCAGAGGGCGCTCTTGATGCCGCGAATATTATTAAGCCGATTCTTGCCAGGGGGGATCTCAGAATAATAGGTGCAACAACGCTTTCGGAATACAGAAAGCATATCGAAAAGGATTCTGCGCTCGAGAGAAGATTCCAGCCCGTTACTGTTGAAGAGCCCACTGAGCTTGAAGCATTTGATATCATTAAGGGTATATTGCCAAGATATGAGGAGTATCACGGTGTTGAAATCCCGGACGCTGCTGTAAGATATGCAATTTCTGTTTCCAAAAGGTATATAAGTAACAGATTTTTACCCGATAAAGCAATTGATCTTATTGATGAATCCGCTTCGAGAATAAAAATAGATAGGGCTCAAAAATTAAATTTGACTGAACGTATCGGGCTGTTGAACGAACAGAAAAATACCGCTTTGACCGATGGAGATTTCGGTGAGGTATCAAAGCTTCGTAAAGAGGAGAAGGAGCTTGTTGAGACGTCTGAGAAAAGTGCAAATGAAAAGACAAAAGGCGCAGAATTGACGGTTGAGGAAATTGCAAAAACATTGTCCTTATGGACGGGAATTGACGTTTCTCATATATTAAGCACTGAAAAAGAACGTCTCTATTCCCTTCCCGAAAATTTATCGCGCAGTATCATCGGTCAGGAGGATGCCGTAAGACGCGTCGCTAAGGCGTTACTTCGATCAAGGTCGGGGATCGGAAATCAATCAAAACCGCTTGCCTCTTTTATTTTTGCAGGTCCGACGGGTGTTGGTAAAACCCAGCTATGTAAATCCCTCGCAGAGCTTTTATTTGGAAGCGATAGCGATATGATCAGATTTGACATGTCCGAATATATGGAAAAGCACAGCGTATCCAAGCTTATTGGTTCTCCTCCCGGTTATGTTGGCTATGATGAAGGCGGACAGTTAACCGAAAGAGTCAGAAGAAAGCCATATTCGATCATTCTGCTTGATGAGATCGAAAAGGCGCATCCTGATATTTTTAATCTTCTTTTACAGGTACTTGATGAGGGTAAGCTCAGGGATTCGCAGGGCGTTTCGGTAGATTTTCGCAATGCAGTTATAATAATGACCTCCAATATTGGTAACGAGGCAACGTCTACTCCTGTTGGCTTTGCAAACGTTCAAAAGATGAATGGCGAAGCGCATCGGAATTCGGTCAAGGAAAAGATCAAAAAGCATTTTTCCTCGGAGTTTTTAAACAGAATCGACGATATAATAGTATTCAATTACCTTGATGATGCGGCTATATATAGAATAACAGAGAAAATGCTTCGCGAGAGCTGTAAAAATATCCGTGAAAACGGAGTCGATATTGAGCATTCCGATAACGTTGTGGAACTCATTGTCGGTAAAAACGAAAATAAGGCGTACGGCGCAAGAGAGATAAGGCGGTTGGTTACTTCACTGTTCGAAGACGCGTATATCGAAAATTATTATGAGAATAAAATTGAACTCGGTGAGAGCGTTTTTGCTGACGTTGATCGTGGTAAGGTTATATTTAAAAAGAAACAAAAAAGCCCTTGCTGAAGACAAGGGCTTTATTATTATGCTGTTTTGAAATGCTTCTTCGATACTTTTTCGGTAATAGCAAAGTAAACCTTATAAAATACTGCGATATAAATTACAAACAGAAGCATTACTGTAAGCGGATAGATGATATCTGCTACGGTTTTCGAGAAATTTTCGTAGAAGAGATTTTCAATAATCGTGTAGGGCGTGCCGTCACCTCTTGTGAGGAACATATAGTTCGCGTCGGTGAATATGTTGGCAATATAAGCGGCAATGCCGAATCCGCCGAGAATTGTAAGCGTGACGGGGATGTTTCGCCTCTTCATGCTTACAATTCCTGATGTCATTATGTAAAGTGATACAAAACCCGAGATCGTGTGCGTAAATCCCGAGATTACGTTATCCATCGAGAGTATGGGATAGCATGAGAAAAGCTGTCCTGCGAAATATGTACCCATAACTGCGCCGAGAATGCCAAATATCGTTACAAAGTCAAGCGCGGCCTCTTTTATCCTTCCCTTTGAGAATGCGGCGATAGGGATCGTAATGAACTGTATGCTGCACAAGAAGAGCGGGAGCTGACCGGTCCAACCCATAGGATCGTTTGCTCTTATGCACATCATTATTATTTTGAATAACTCAAGAGAGTCAATTATAATAGCGGATGTTATCAGCACTTTGTTTTTCTGCTTGTCGGATCCGTTGCGGTATTTGCGTCCTAGTGTCACGGACCAGAATACCATTATCGCCATAAGCAGTGATACAAATGTAAGGTGTTGCCATGAAAAATATCCTTCGGCTTCTCTTGTGTATCCGCCAAAGCCGAAAAATTCTTTTAAGATTTGCATGATTATTACCAACTGAATTTGAATTTTGTAAATGTAGAGTATACCTCGTCTGAATCTATCGTGCATTTTGTGAAGCCGTCATGATTCATACTGTCGGGCATAATTTCCGTTTCGAGACAGAAAGCGCACTGCAGATTTTTTATATAGCCACCCTTGAACGGATAGCCGTTATCGACAAGAAAGTTACCCGAATAGAAATGAACGGCGGGCTGATTCGTATAAACCTCCATGCGGCGCTCACTAGTGGGCTCGAAAACAATAATTTTCTCAAGGTCGTCAGAAAGTCCTTCTTCGAACACAAGGCAATGGTCAAAGCCCTTGGCGATTGCGATATTTTCATCGTTCATATCGAAATCTCTGCCTATGGTTTTTTCTTTTCTGAAATCGAAAGGAGTTCCATCAACGGATCTTACTTCACCCGTAGGAATAAGTCCCGAATCCGTGGGAAGGAATCTGTCGGCTTTTATTGAAAGTACGTGGTTAAACACCTTTCCGCTATTAAATCCCGCGAGATTGAAGTATGAATGATTTGTAAGATTAATTACTGTTTTTTTGTCGGTTGTCGCATGGTATTTAATGGTCAGAGCGTTTTCATTATCAAGTGTATAGGTAACTCTTACGTTAAGATTTCCCGAATAGCCCTCTTCTCCGTCGGGGGAAAAATATTCAAGAACAAGCGACGCGCTGTCATTACCGTGCTCGGCAAAGCTCTTCCATACCTTGTGAGAGAAGCCCACCTTGCCGCCGTGGAGATGATTGTCACCATCGTTCTTGTAAAGTGTGTATTCAACTCCGTCAAGCGTGAATCTTGCATTGCCGATTCGGTTTCCCCATCTGCCGATGAGCGCGCCCTGATATCCGTCGGATTCCTCGTAGCTTATAAGATCGTCGTAGCCGCCGACTACATCGACGGTATTTCCGTTTTTGTCGGGAACGAAAAGATTTACTATCGCGCCTCCGAATTCGGAGATCGAAACCGACATTCCGTTATCGTTTGACAGGGTGTAAATATCAACGCTCTCGCCGTTTTTTGTTGTGCCAAAATATCTGCTTGTAATGTTCATTCTGTATATCCGTCAGGGTTTTTGCTCTGCCAATTGTAGGAATCGCGGCACATGTCCGTGAGATCGAATTTGGCAGTCCAACCGAGAATTTCCTTTGCTTTTGTAGGATCGGCGTAGCATTCTGCAATGTCGCCCGCGCGGCGCTCTGCGATTCTGTAGTTGATCTTGACGCCCGATGCCTTTTCGTATGCCGATACAACGTCGAGAACTGAATATCCCGTGCCCGTGCCTACGTTGAAGTAATCAATGCCGCGACGCGACTTGATGGATTCAAGCGCCTTGAGGTGAGCGAGAGAAAGGTCTACTACGTGAATATAATCGCGTACACCTGTGCCGTCATGCGTGGGATAATCATTACCGAATACGCGAAGATACGGAAGCTTGCCCGTTGCAACCTGCGCGACGTAAGGAAGCAGATTGTTGGGTATTCCCTTGGGGTCTTCGCCTATAAGACCGCTTGCATGCGCTCCGATGGGATTGAAGTAACGCAAAATCGAAATATTCCATTCCTTGTCACTTCTGTAAAGATCCGCAAGGATTCTTTCGATCATAACCTTCGTTTCTCCGTAGGGATTCGTTGCGTTACCTACAGGAGCATTCTCCTTGATCGGAACCTCCTTGGGGACTCCGTAAACGGTAGCGGAAGAGCTGAAAACGATGGTTTTAACGTTATATTTCTGCATAAGCTGGCATAAAACGACCGAGCCCGTGATATTGTTATAGTAATAGGAAAGAGGAACGGAAACAGATTCACCAACCGCCTTGAGACCTGCGAAATGAATGCAGCTATCAATATCGGGATTTTCAATGAAAACCTTCTCGAGTGCTTCTCTGTCAAGGAGGTCAACCTCATAGAATTTGAAATCCTTCCCCGTGATCTTTTTAATTCTGTCAAGTACGACGGGCTTACTGTTTGAAAAGTTATCTACAATAACGATATCATATCCCGCATTCAAAAATTCGACTGCGGTATGTGAACCGATAAAACCTGCTCCGCCTGTAATAAGAACTGACATATTCCCTCCTGAAAAATTGCAAAGTTTGAAAAATATTATCTTTAATAATTATACACCACCATTTATTAATTCTGATTTAAGAATTGTCAAATTAACATATTGTTTACAAATTTTTCCTTCTTATAAAATACAGAAATTGAAGTATATATATTTGACATTTATCCTGAGCTGTGTTATAATAATTCAGTAGGCGCTTTGACCTGCTTAAAATTCAATTTTGAGGAATTAGACGCTATGAAAATAAAAATTTTTCCGATTATACTCTCTGTGTGCTTGCTTTTCACCTCGGTATTGCTTGCTTCATGTGACTTGGATAAAGACTCTGCTGCGGATGGAAACACAACACAGGATAAATACAGTAACCAAATCAATATTTCGGTTTTGAACGGTACCACCGGCTTTGGAATTGCGAAGCTTATGGAGGACGTATCGTCAGGAAGCTCTGCTTTTGAAAATGCGAAGTTCTCTGTTGAAAGTGACCCTTCAAATATTTTGTCGGGACTTATAAACGGATCTATCGATATTGCTGCGCTTCCTACGAACGCAGCGGCGAACGTTTATAACAAGACGGGCGGCAAGGTTAAAATTGTTGCGGTAAACACGCTTGGAGTTCTGTACGTTGTTGTAAATAGTGAAAATGTGGTTCTTCCCCGAATAGGCGGCATAGAAGATCTCCGCGGTAAAACCGTTTATTGCCCCGCGCAGAATCCTGCATTCATTATGAAAGCCCTTTGTGAAAAGAGCGGACTTAAGGTCGGCGAGGATATTATCATTGACACCGCTTACGCACAGCCCGCAGATCTTCGCGCGGCGATCGTATCGGGGAAGGTAGATATTGCAGTTCTTCCCGAGCCCATGGTTACGATTGCTACGAGTGCTAACGATAAGCTCTGTAGTGCCATTGACCTCACGCATGAGTGGGATAAGGTATTCACAAATGATTCTCTTATGCAGGGCTGTATCGTTGTGCGAACTGATTGGCTTGAGCAAAATGCCGTTGCTTTTGAACAGTTCATGAAAGAATACAAGGCGTCCGTCGAGTACGTAAACACCAATGTTGACGATGCAGCAAAGCTTATTGTCAAGCATAATATTTTTACCAACGAATCCGTTGCTAAAAAGGCGATTCCGAATTGCAACATCAAGTTCGTTGACGGTGACGAAATGGCGCAGGGCTTAAATAAGTTTTTCGAGGCACTCTACTCTGTTGCGCCTGCATCGATAGGAAATAACATCCCTGCAAACGACATTTACTATAAGAAATGAAAAAGACAGTATTAAAATGTTTAAAGATTACGGCAATCGCCGCGTTCTGGATAGGCGTATGGTATCTTTTGTATTTTGCGATTGATAATCCTCTGCTTTTCCCCTCGTTGCATGCGGTTATCATAAGATTGCTCGATTTAATGAAAACGGCTGAATTTTATATTATTATTGCGCGATCGATCGTAAGAATAGCGGCAGGACTTATTTTTGCCGTATCTCTCGGTGTACTTATTGCTCTCCTGACCGCGAGATTTAAGCTCGCGCATAGCTTTATTTCTCCGTTTATGACGGTGCTGAAGGCGACGCCTGTGGCATCGTTCATTATTCTTTTGCTTTTGTGGATGGGACGAGATATTGCTCCCGCGATAATATCGTCTTGCGTTGTCTTGCCTATCGTATGGACGGGTGTCGAGACAGGTATTTCACAGACGGATAAAAAGCTTATAGACATGTCTTATGCTTATAAAATGCGTCTTGGACAAAAGATCAGATACATTTATACCCCTCAGGTTATTCCATATTTTATTTCCTCTGTCAAGTCTTCAATCGGTCTTGCGTGGAAGGCAGGAATTGCTGCGGAGGTTCTCTCGTTGCCCATTATTTCTATCGGTAAGCAGATATTTGAATCAAAGCTAAATCTTGAAACCGTCGATCTGTTTGCCTGGACGCTTGTGGCGATCGTGATAAGCGTTGTGATAGAAAAAATTACGGTGCTTGCAGTTCGTAAAATTTCCAAATCCAAGCGATTTCTCTCTGAAAGGAGGGCCAGGATATGACCGAATTTGTAAACGTATCAAAAAGATATGATGATGCGAAAGTCATAGAAGGGTTTTCACTTGATGTATCAGACGGCGAGAGAGTTGTTCTGATGGGTGAATCGGGTATTGGCAAGACCACGCTTCTCAATATTGCCGCAGGACTCGTTAAGCCCGACGGCGGTGATTTTAAAACAGATAAAAAGATTGCTTATATGTTTCAAGAGCCACGTCTTTTACCGACGTTTACGGTAAATGAAAATATTTTAGCGGTTTTAAAAGGCAAAGACAAAGTAAAGCTTGCAGAGAAACATTTAAAGCTTGCAGAGCTTGACGGACACAAGGAAAAATACCCGTCCGAGCTTTCGGGCGGTATGGCGCAAAGAGTTGCCTTTACAAGATTTTTGGCGTTTGCCGAGGAAACGGGAGCGACACTTCTTCTTCTCGACGAGCCCTTCTCTGCTCTTGATGAAGATATGCGCGAGCGAATGATTAAACTTTTGCTTGAATTTACAAACGGTAAGAGTGTTATTTATGTTACGCATAATACCGCGGAAGCCGAGAAGATTTCACAGAAAATTATAAAATTATAAGACAAGCCCCTCGAAAGAGGGGCTTGTTCTTTATTTTAATGATACCGCAAGCGCGCACCAGCCGTTTTCCTCGGCAAGCTCAACGATGCGGAGTCCGTGCTCCTCGAAGCAAGAAACAACGTCGTCGCGGCGTTCGGAGATAATGCCCGAAGCCAAGAGAACTGTTTCCTTATTCATGAATTTTGAAACGTCGGGAGTCATACGGATGATGATGTCTGCAACGATGTTAGCGCAGATGATATTATAACCGCCCGCTACGTTTTCTGCCTGCTTGAGAAGGTCGGACTGAGCAACGCTTACAACGTCGCAAAGCTCGCTGTCCTTTACGTTTTCGTTAGCAACTCTTACGGACATAGGGTCAATATCATAAGCTTTGCATTCAACGGCGCCGAGTTTTGCAGCGCAGATAGCGAGAATTCCGCTTCCCGTTCCAACGTCGAGAACGGTATGTCCCTTATGTACGTACTTTTGAAGAAGACCGATAATAAGGCGAGTGGTTTCGTGCGTGCCCGTACCAAAAGCCATGCCCGGGTCCATTCTTACGATTATTTCGCCTTCGCTCGCAGTGTACTTTTCCCACGCAGGAACGATAACGATATTGCCGATCTTGAGGGGCTTGTAGTATGCCTTCCATGAGTTCGCCCAGTCCTCTTCCTTGTGACCGATAATATCGATCTCAGCATCCGAGAAGCCGGTAGCCATAAGGCGCTCGCGAAGGAACGCGAGATCGTCTGCGAAGCTTCTATCGCAAGGAACGAAGAAGGAAACGGATGCCTTGGATTTATCTGCATTGAGGATCTTTTCATCAATAAGATCGCCGTAGCAGGTCTTGAGGTCGATGTCACTGAGATCCTCGATCATAAGATTGTTGTTTATCATGCTCATAACGGCAACGAGCTCGTCAAGTCGCTCGGTTTTTACTGTAACCTTGATCTGTGTCCAGTCGGTAACAGTTCCGTAGTCACCGCAAAGGTAGTCTTTATCTGTAGTCATATTTTTACACTGCCTTTTTTATTTTTTGTGCTTTTTGAAAAAGCTGTTTTTCTTTACGTAATTGTTCTCACCGCATTCATCTGCAAATGCACGGAGGAGATCCTTCTGCTTCTGCGTAAGGCCTCTCGGAATTTCAACGTTAACACGGAAAATAAGGTCGCCGCGTCGGTTGGAATTCACCATGGGAACACCCTTGTTTCTTAATGTAAACGTTGTTCCCGTCTGTGTGCCGTCTGGAATGGTGTACTTCTCTGTTCCTTCAAGAGTCGGAACGTCGATTTCCGCGCCTAAGGTTGCCTCTGAAATCGTAATCGGTATCTCGCAGTAGAGATCGTAGCCGTCGCGCTGGAAGGTCGAGCTCTTACGAACTCCGATCATTACAACAACGTCACCTGTCGGGCCGCCGTTTATACCGTCGTTACCGCCACCTCGGATAACAAGTCCCTTACCGTGGTCGATGCCTGCGGGAATATTGATCGTAATTGATTTCTGTTCCTTTTCAAAGCCGTTACCGCGGCATTTCTGACAAGGAGTTTTGATGTATTTACCCGTTCCGCGACAAGTATCGCAAGTCGTCGTAGATTGGAACTGCATACCGCCTAAGTTCTGCATAACGCGACGCTGACCGCTACCGTGACAGGTAGGACATGTTTCACTCTTGCCATCCGCAGAGCCCGTTCCGTTACAGCCCGAGCATTTTTTCATGCGTGTATATTTAATTTCTTTTTTGCATCCAAATACTGCTTCCTCAAAGGAAATTGTGATATTCGTTTCAATATCGTCGCCGCGTTGAGGAGCATTTCTTCTTTGTTGACGGGATCCGCCTCCAAAACCGCCACCGAAAAAGCTGCCGAATATATCGCCAAGATCCACGTCGAAGCCGCCAAATCCACCGAAGCCGCCCGCACCTGCTCCTGCAGTAGGATCGAAAGCGGCATGACCGTATTGGTCGTATTTTGCGCGCTTGTCACTGTCGGAAAGAACCTCGTATGCCTCGTTAGCTTCCTTGAACTTTGCCTCGGCTTCCGCATTACCGGGATTCATATCGGGGTGATATTTTTTAGCAAGTCCTCTGTATGCTTTTTTTATTTCAGCGTCAGTTGCACCCTTCTGTACACCTAACACCTCATAATAATCTCTTTTATCTGCCATTATTAACTCCTGTTTCGTAGATTATAAGGTTACCATAATCTACTTTGTGGGAAAGACAGTTTTGCCTTTCCCACGGTAATTATTTATAAATTATTTATCAGAGTTGTCCTCGTAGTTTGCGTCGTAGAACTGACCGTCACCCTGCGCGCCGCCGTTAGGATCAAAGCCCTGGCCGCCCTGCGCCTGATGCTGAGCATAAAGCTTTTCGGAAATCTTGTAGAATGTCTTCTCAACTGCTTCAGTGTCTGCCTTGATTGCTTCTGTGTCGTTGCCCTTGAGAGTTTCCTTGAGCTTGGAGATAGCAGCTTCTACGTCTGCTTTGTCCTGAGCGTCGATCTTGTCACCGAGCTCGCCAAGTGTCTTTTCACACTGGAATACCATGCTGTCAGCTCTGTTTCTGATTTCAACTGCTTCCTTTGCCTTCTTATCCTCTTCAGCAAACTTTTCAGCGTCCTTTACTGCCTTGTCAATATCTTCCTGAGACATGTTTGTAGAGGAAGTGATGGTGATGTGCTGCTGCTTGCCCGTACCCTTGTCGCAAGCTGTAACGTTAACGATACCGTTAGCGTCGATATCGAATGTTACTTCGATCTGAGGAATACCTCTGGGTGCGGGAGCGATACCGTCGAGACTGAAGCGTCCGAGAGTTGTGTTGTAAGCCGCCATTTCGCGCTCGCCCTGAAGAACGTGAATTTCAACGGAAGTCTGACCGTCAGCTGCTGTGGAGTAGATCTGGCTCTTCTTTACGGGAATAGTTGTATTTCTATCGATAATTCTATTGAATACACCGCCCATTGTTTCGATACCGAGTGAGAGAGGTGTTACGTCAAGAAGGAGAAGGTCCTTAACGTCGCCGCCAAGTACACCGCCCTGAATTGCCGCGCCAACTGCTACGCATTCGTCGGGGTTAATACCGCGGAAGGGTTCTTTGCCGAGGAACTTCTTAACTGCTTCCTGAACTGCAGGAATTCTTGTGGAACCGCCTACGAGAAGGATCTTGTCGATTTCGTTAGCGGAAAGACCGGAGTCGCGGAGAACCTGCTTTGTGGGGCCCATTGTTGCTTCAACGAGGTCGGATGTGATTCTGTCGAATTCAGCTCTTGTAAGAGTTGCTTCGAAGTGGAGAGGACCTGCTGCCGTTGCAGTAATGAAAGGAAGGTTGATGTTGGAAGAAGACATGCCGGAAAGCTCGATCTTTGCCTTTTCAGCCGCGTCCTTGAGGCGCTGGAGAACCATCTTGTCATTTCTGAGGTCAATGCCGTTTTCCTTCTGGAACTGCTGAGCCATCCAGTCAATAATTCTCTGGTCGAAGTCGTCGCCGCCGAGCTTGTTATTACCTGCAGTTGCCAAAACTTCAAATACACCGTCAGAGATTTCAAGCAAGGAAACGTCGAATGTACCGCCGCCGAGGTCGAA
>JAZQWL010000005.1:0-15806 GCA_045632305.1 Eubacteriales bacterium
TACGGAGCATACACGCACATTGCCGAGCCTCGCTCAAAAAGGCGAGAGTCGAAGGACTGATCCGTCAGAATCCTGCTTCGCATTGTAAGTTACCGCCCAAGAAAAGTGCTGAAATCGAGGTGCTGACGGTCGAAGAAATGCAACGCCTGCTCATACAGGCAAAAGAGGAAGGATTCTATGAAATGTTCCTCCTCGACCTGTCCACGGGCTTACGCCGAGGGGAACTACTGGCGCTCATGTGGGATGATATCAACCTCGAAACAGGCGAGCTAAAGGTCAATAAGCAGGTTCGGTACTTCAATAAGGAACTGCACATCATGCCTCCAAAAACAAAAGCAGCTTACCGCACAATCATCCTCCCGTTACCGCTGATCGAGATGCTCAAGGAGTACCGCAAAAAGGTACGGTCAAAGTGGCTGTTCCCGTCGCCGTATAAAAGAGAACAAGACCTGCCACGCGATCCGTGTGCATGCAGAAAGAAGTTATCACAGATTCTCGAACATGCAGGCTGTAAGCAAGTGCCGTTCCACGCGCTTCGCCATACCTTTGCAACGCAGGCTCTGAGGTACGGAATGGATGTCAAAACACTCGCCTGCACAATAGGACATGAAAGCGTAGAAACCACGCTGAACGTGTACTCCCACGCCACCGACGAAGGAATGCGAACTGCAGCCAAGACCATTGACAGAACGATAGGAACGCTTGCAGGCGCGTATGCCGAGTTTGAGGGCGATGAGAGCGAGGACGAGCAAGTACCGACCGAAGCCCCCAAACCCACGCCAAGGACGAAATTTGAGCCTTATAAAGGCAAGTACAGACGGCAGGGAACTGGCTCGATCCATCAGGTCAGCAAGAACGTATGGGAAGGACGGTATTCGCCAATCGTGAACGGCAAACGCATCACACGAAACATCTACGCCGGCAGCATCGAAGAATGTGAGGAGAAGCTTGCCCAGATGATAGCGGAGATGAAAGAGGAATATGGGATAGCGTAACGAGAGATGAGAAGCGCAATTAGCGCTTCTCATCTCTCACTGAAACTATATATAGTGCCCAATATCTTGAAATGGGTAATAAAATATGCTATAATATTTACGAGAACAAGGTTTATCTACGGAGGTATATATGGCTAAAAATTGGTGGGGCTTTGAAATGCCAGAATCGTGGTATAAGACACAAGAGTTACTAAAGAATTTGACTCCCGTTATTTCGGGGCTGAATATCGATACAAGTCTTTATGCATGGCAACGAGATATAGGTGGTGCTACCGCCGCACTGCGTGCAATTCAACCATACTTGGGTAGTCTTTCGATTGTAACGGAAAACGCAACGATGTTATCGAGAATTACAGAATTGCAGACATCATTGTCAAGAATAATACCGGATTATTCGAAATTGTTTGTTTCTGTAGAACGAATAATTCCTCAAATTCCTAAAATTCCAACATTTGATTGGGACTGGATGTCTTCCGTTTTACAAGAACATGAAGACGAATACGACGAAGAAAAAGCCCAATCCATGATTACTCCAGAAATCAAAGAAGAACTAGACGAAAGCGTAAGAGAAGTGCTTGTTGAAACACAGACGGACGAGGCGATAAAGTCCAAATTCGTTCAGTGGCAAGAAAAACACCCTATACTTGCCCTTTTGTTCCTAAATATAGTAATTGCTATTCTAGTTAATCTCGTATCTAGTTTCGCGTACGATTGGATATCGGCTAAGTTAAACAGGAATTCTAATGTTTATGAAGAACCGACGACATCCGCTAGTGTTGTAATCAACATAAATGTAGAGAGTGATATCATCATAATTGATTCGGTTCCTTACTATTATCAAGTTATTTACACTGATCCTGAAACAGGTGAAGAATTCAGAGGATACATACCTAAAAAGAATGTAGAAACTGAATCGATTGAATCGAGTAACAAGTCAGAATGACAATCAAAAACTGATACACAGTAAACAAAGAAAAGGCGGCGGAGAAATCTGCCGCCTTGTTCATATAATACGGTTGAAAAAGGACGAAATCTATGATATAATTAATCAAATATTAAAATACAGGATGTGTAGGAAAATTACATGAAGGTAATGAAGGTAACAGGACAAATTACTCTTTGGGATGTTGAATTTGTTTTCGTTGTTGATGGTGAAAATATTCTTCTAATCCCTAAAGAGAAAGAAGATATTAAAAAAGTAAACTCGCATTTTTGTGATAGCAATTTTGTTGTAAATTATTTTCCCGATGTGTGGCAGGCTACGGCGTTTATTGAACGGGTAGAATATGGAACTAATGGTGCCATTAAATTATATCCCAAATATATTATTGATCAATGTCATAAAAAATTATTTGCAGGCTTTGAGATTACCGGTGAAGCAATTGACGATTTTTTTAACCCTTCTAGGTATTTCTTTGACCGTCGCAAAAAAGATACGGAAGAAAGCGTTGATTTTATTTATCATAGTGAGATAGCCGATAAATGGACGGTTACTTTTGAAGATAGACCTATTACTATTACACTATCTTATGGAGATATCTTGCGATGGGGAATAGCTAGTGATTTGATGCTACACCCAAAATTAACAGTTGATTTTGAGAAAACAGCCGATACAGAGTACGTGTATAGAGTTTATTCCTTTGTTGTTCGCTTTCTGCAATTAGTTCGCTATGATACAAAATGCGGAAAACTTCGGGTGGAACTTTTTTGCAAAGAACAAGAAAAAATGTCATATAACGGAAAATTATATGACTTTTCTATGGATCAAAATCAATTCTATAAGGGAAACCACGAAGTTGAGTATGGATGCTTTAAGCCATATGTTCAACATTTTTTACAATTTGCGGCGGATAGCAAAGAATATAATTTTTCTCACTATCCATCAAACGGAATTAGATATCGCGGAAGACATTATTCTGCTGTTGATTTTTTGAATATTTTTTCAGCATTTGAATCGGAGTGCCATGCGAGTCCGGAATTGTATGAAAATGCTGACACAACAAAAATTCAGACTGTTAAAGAATCTCTTGTATCGTTTGTTGAGGAATATCCGTCAACAGATTTATCTGAAGAAGAAACGGATTTTCTTAAAAATGCAAGGGAAAACTTGATAAAACAAGGCACCGAGTTTGGGCAGAGAAGAAAGCTAAAAATAGCTTACGGGATTTTAAAAGAAGCATTGGAAAGCTCTATAGAAAATATTTTTTATCTTCCAACATTTAAGTGCAAAGGCCATTTGACTAAAAAGCAGCTAGGAGATGTAGTAGAGCTTTTGGTTGCTCAAAGGGGAGCAATTGCACATGGAAGATTTGTGGGAATGTTTTCAGATTTAGATGCTCAAAAAATACACTTTCTTGAAATATTAACATATGCACAAATGCTCAAGAGAATAGGTTTAGAAGATAAAGATATTGAGCGCATTATAGGTGTTGTGTTTGGTTGTAATTATGTAGTATTTGGAGAAAGGTATAAATGATTAAAAAGCAAGGGGAAGATTATATGCTTACCTACACATACATACGGGAAGGAAAATTCGGATTGGTTGAGAAGCCCAAGCCTACGATACAACATGAAAGGGATGCGATTGTTAAGGTTACACTAGCGAGCGTCTGTTCGAGCGATTTGCACATTAAACACGGAAGTGTGCCGAGAGCGGTGGAAGGAATCACGGTCGGTCACGAGATGGTCGGTGTCGTGGAAGAAGTCGGCTCTGCGATTGCGCACGTAAAGCAAGGCGACAGAGTCACGGTCAATGTGGAAACATTCTGTGGCGAGTGCTTCTTCTGCAAGAAAGGCTTCGTCAACAACTGTACCGACAAAAACGGCGGTTGGGCTCTCGGTTGCCGAATTGTCGGCGGTCAGGCAGAGTACGTTCGCGTGCCGTTCGCGGATCAGGGGCTGAACAAGATTCCCGATACCGTGACCGACAGACAAGCTCTGCTTGTGGGCGACGTTCTTGCCACGGGTTATTGGGCGGCGAAGATTTCCGAGATCACCGAGGACGATACCGTTCTCATCATCGGAGCAGGCCCCACGGGAATTTGCACGCTTCTTTGCGTGATGCTGAAGAATCCCAAGCGCATCATCGTGTGCGAGAAGGACGAGAATCGCATCAGGTTTGTCAATGAGCACTATCCCGATGTGCTGACGGTTACTCCCGAAGATTGCCTTGATTTTGTTCGTGAGAATAGCGATCACGGCGGTGCGGATGTTGTGCTTGAGGTTGCCGGAGCAGAGAACACCTTTGAACTTGCATGGCAGTGTGCGCGCCCGAATGCGATTGTTACGGTGGTGGCTCTGTACGATAAAGCACAAACTCTGCCTTTGCCGGATATGTACGGAAAAAATCTGACCTTCAAGACCGGCGGCGTTGACGGTTGCGAGTGCGAGGAAACGCTGAAGCTCATTGCCGAGGGCAAGCTCGATACCGAGCCGCTGATCACGCATACCTATCCTCTTGCGAAAATCGACGAGGCGTATGAGTTATTTGAAAACAAACGCGATGGAGTTATTAAAGTAGCTGTTGAATGCTAAAGATTGTTAAAGAAGAACAAGTTTAATTTAAGTACAATTTAGGAGGTAGAAGTGGATAGATTAGCTTTAGTAGTAGGAAATTCAAAATATAAATCTGTTAATAGTTTGAAAAATCCTAAAAATGATGCAAATGACATGGCCAGCATTCTTGAAAAGTTGAATTTCAAGGTGATCAAATATTTGGATGTAACTCAAGATGAATTGGATGCAGCATTTAATTCCTTCTTGCGAGAATTAAATGATTATTCGACAGGGTTGTTTTACTATGCGGGACACGGCATGCAAATCGATGGTGATAATTATCTTGTGCCTATAGATTGTGAAGTTACAGACAAACAAAAAACAATTGTTTCTTGTTATAACTTGAATACATATTTTCAACGTGTTTCCACCTATAAAGGAAAGACTAATATTTGTATTTTGGATGCGTGTCGTGACAACCCCTTTGCTGGAGGTAGGGGAGTTTCCGCAGGATTTACCGAGTTTCATGATCAGCCTAAAGGAACTATAATTGCGTATTCTACGAGTCCCGATTGTACAGCTTCAGATGGCGAGGGTTGTAATGGTCTTTATACTCAAGTGCTAAAGGACACTATACAAATTCCCAATTTGAAAATAGAAGATATGTTCAAAGCTGTTAGGATTAAAGTATCGGAACTTTCGGGAGATGAACAGATTTCATGGGAGCATTCTTCTTTGATGGGAGATTTTTATTTTTCAGTTACACCATTGCCTGTAAATCAGAATCATAGCGATGAAGAGATATACTTGTTTGTAAATGAGAGAGCAAAGTATTATGAAAAAATGACCGAAGATATCAACGATATTGAATGTTTACCATATGTTGATGCGTATAAAAAGTTCTCTATTCCCATAATAAAATTGCTTAGATCGTATTCGAGGATTAATTATGAAAAACAGGGCAAATGCTTTTCAGATCCAACGATTGATCAAATTAATTATTCATATCTAACTTCTTGGGGATTTTATAATTCCAATGGTAGGTGGTATTACAAAGAAAGTTATGTGGAAATGGGCGATTTGTTACCATTGCCAATTGAAATGGCTCCGCTAACGCCTCTTTCTGGCAAAGCCTTAGAAATAGGGGGACGCGCCAAGTATACCTTGCAAAACGGAAAACTACAGGTAGCTATCTTTTCGAATATACCGCAAGGAACTCCTTTGATTATTTCATTGAGAAAGGGGAAATATGTTGCAGAATGCAAGGTTGAAGCTGGTAACAATGTAACAGAAAGTGCTTGGTTTTCAAATGGCTTAAAACCGATTTCAAATGGGCATTATAGGTTAGAAATTTCATGTCCAGTATATAATCTTCTTCCAGATGGCGTTAAAGCAATATTTGGAGAGAGAAACAGAAATATCATAGGAAAAAGTGTAAGGTTTGATCCGATAAGCGGAAATACAATTCGGCTGTGTTTGGAATTCTTAAAAAGAGATGATGAAATAATAGTAATTGACAAGTAATCAAAGAATCCCAATTTGCACCTTCGCATAAAAATAAAAGTGCAAATTTTGCACTTTTTATAGCAAGAAATAGTGCAAAAATCTCCGCAAGTGGTCAAACATGTGGTCAAGTGAGAAAAATGGGCTTGTTCAACCCCGAAAGTAGCGAAGAACAAGCCCATTGATTATATTGCGAAAACGCGAGATTTCAAGAGATTTAGCGAGAAAATAAAAGAAAAACGAGGGTTCGTTATGAACCCTCGTTTTGGTCTGAGTGACAAGACTTGAACTTGCGGCCTCTACCACCCCAAGGAGTATACAGCAAATGAGCGCACGGCAAATGTGCGAAACTGTCATTTTCTCAAATTGCTTTAACAGTTTTTTGATGAGTATCCGTATTGAGTGACATAGTTGTTACGCAGCGACATTATGGGCGTGCGGGTCAACTTGTTTAGCTGATAATTGGCTTTCGGTGCACCGAAAAAGGATTTTTTTACCATACATATAAATTTTTCAATCGAGCAAAATAATAGCAGAGATGCAAAGCGTTTTGATTTCGGCGGGTCGTATCGCAGGAATGAAGATGCGGTGCAGACTCGATTTATTATAGATTGAAACGTTAAAATACCCATTGGGTTTAAAAGGAGAATTAATATTATGGCAAACAAGTCAGCTAAGAAGGCACTTGAACAGTTTAAGATGCAGGCAGCAAGCGAAGTAGGCGTTAACCTCAACAACGGCGGTTACAACGGCGAACTCACATCCAGACAGGCCGGTTCTATCGGCGGTCAGATGGTTAAGAAGATGATTGAATCTTACGAAAACGGCTTGCAGAACGGTACTACAAAGTAAAAAATTTTAAGGGGCTGATGATTTAGCCCCTTTTCTTTTTTATTCCGACAAAATGTATTGCAAAAAAAGGATAACTGTGTTATAATATTATTAACTATAATTAGCAAGAAACGGAGTATGGATCATGAAAAAGTTAATTGCGCTGATTTTGGCGTTTATGTTATCTTTGACACCATGCCTTATGAGTTGTGACTCTGCCCATGATGTTGACGGAGATGCTACAACAGAGCATTTGTCGGTAGTTACGGAAACTACAGATTTGACTTCCGAGAACACCGACGATTCAACCGGCGAGCAAACGGAGCTTCCTACGACCGAAGCGCCTACAACCGAGGAACCTTCAACCGAGGAATCCACATCAGAGGAATCCACATCAGAGGAATCAACATCAGAGGAATCCACATCAGAGGAATCCACATCAGAGGAATCTTCAACCGAGGAGATCACAACCGAAGAACCTTCAACAGAGGAACCTTCGACCGAGGAGACCACAACTGAGGAACCTTCGACCGAGGAGACCACAACAGAGGAACCTTCAACAGAGGAACCTTCAACAGAGGAATCCACAACCGAAGAACCTTCAATAGAGGAATCCACAACCGAGGAACCTTCAACAGAGGAATCCACAACAGAGGAACCTTCGACAGAGGAATCCACAACTGAAGAACCTTCGACAGAGGAATCTACAACAGAACACATTCACAGCTACGACGCTCAGGTTACCGCGCCCAATTGTTTGGCAGGCGGATATACTACATACACATGCTTGGGCTGTGGAGATAAATACGTATCCGACAGAGTTTCTGCGAATGGGCACACCGAAGAAACTATTTCTGGAACTGCGCCAACTTGTACAACCACCGGCTTGACTGACGGAGTGAAATGCTCCGTATGTAGCTTAACGATTGTAAAGCAGACCAAGATTTCCGCCACGGGACACAGCTATAGCGCGAATCGTGTTGCGCCTACCTGTACGTCTGAGGGATATACGGTATATACTTGTTCGAGTTGTAGCGCAAGCTATACGTCGAACAGAGTTTCCGCTACTGGACATGCGTGGACGGAAGCGACAGTAACTGCTCCCAAGACGTGTACGTCTTGCGGATTAACTGAAGGTGACAAGCTCGTTGAGCCCGAAACGGAAGCTCCTACCGAGCAACCTACTGAAAAGCCGACAGAAGCTCCCACGGAAAGACCTACGGAAGCACCCACGGAAAGACCTACAGAAGCTCCCACGGAAGCTCCCACTGAAAGGCCGACAGAAGCACCTACCGAAAAGGTTACTGAAGCTCCCACAGAAAAGGTTACTGAGCGCGTTACAGAGGAATCTACAACTGCTTCGTCCTCTTCTTCGAGTGGATACAGCCAGACGCTTTACGTAAACTATATTAACGTAGGGCAGGGCGACAGTATTTTCATTAAGGTTGGAGATTGCGATATTCTGATCGACGCGGGCAAGCCCGCCAAGGGCGCGACTGTTTCGTCGTATCTTACAAGCAAGGGCGTTGATGATATTGAGCTTATGGTTAACTCCCATCCCGACGATGACCACTACGGCGGTTTGGCTACTGTCCTTGCGGACTTCAGAGTTGAAAAGTTCTGGGGCTCTTCATACAGCAAGTCCAACACTTCGCTTAATGCTTTAAAAACTGCAGTAAGCAACGAGGGATTAACCTGGACAACACCCTCCGTTGGCACTGTATATACTTATGAATATTTGACGCTGACCGTTATTTACAACGGCTCGGGCGCAGCTAACTCCAACGATTCTTCACTCGTTTTGATGCTTCAGTACGGAAGCTTCAAGTTCCTCTTTACGGGTGATATAAGTACAACTATTGAGAACAAGCTTGTAAGCTCGGGTAAGGACCTCAGCTGTGACGTATTGAAGGTATCTCACCACGGTAGCGCAGGATCGAGCGCATCCTCTTTCCTTGCTGCAACAGGCGCAAGCTACGGTGTAATCTGCGTAGGAAGTAACTCTTACGGACATCCCACAAGCGAGGCTCTTACAAGACTTTCCTCCGCAGGCATTACAGTATACCGTACGGACACAAGCGGAAATATTGTATTCTCGACTAACGGTGCGACAATGTCCACACCCGGCGGCACGGTAAGTGGCGGATCGGGCTCCTCATCGAGTGGCTCGGGTAGCTCCTCGGGCGGTTCGTCAAGCGGCTCCTCAAGCTCGAATTCGGATACGTTTATAGGTAATACCGAAACTAAGGTATTCCATCTTCCCACGTGCTCGAATTTGCCTGCCGCTTCAAAGCAAAACACGATGTACAACTATTGGTGGATAATCAATATCGCCGGATATACTCCCTGTGGACGTTGCTTGAAGGACTACGATCCCGGCACAAGCGGCTCCGGTAGCTCGTCGAGTGGCACAAGCTATATTGCAAACACCGAGAGCAAGGTATATCACCTCTCAACGTGCAGTTATTTACCTGCGGCATCCAAGCAACAGGTGATTTACAGCACCTCGGGTTATACTCCGTGCGGACATTGTATTGGTGGCTCAAGCACCAAGACCTATATTCTCAATACGGAAACCGGCGTATATCATCTGTCAACGTGCAGCTATCTTCCCGCATCGTCCAAGCGAGAGACGATTACAAGCACTTCGGGATATAAGCCCTGCGGTCACTGTATAGGATAAGATAATTCAATAAAAAGTTCTATATGCACCCGAGTTTTTTCGGGTGCATATTTTATTTTGGGAATTCTTTGAAAAATATTGAAATATCCGAAAAATAATGGTATAATAGTATAAATAGTAAATTTTGGAGGAATTCAAAAATGAAAAAGACAGTTTTACGCAGCTACGCCAAGCTTATTGCAAGATGTGGCGGTAACATAAAAAAGGGCGAGGACGTTATTATCAATGCGGCTCTTGACCAGCCGGAGTTCGTTTGCATGGTCGTAGAAGAATGCTACCGTGCGGGCGCGGCTAAGGTAATCGTTGAGTGGAGCTATCTTCCCAAAAGCAAGCTTGATATCCGTCACATGAGTCAGAAGCGACTTGGAACGGTTGAGGCATTTGAGGAGGCAAAGCTTAAGTACCGCCTTGAGAAAAATCCCGTTATGATCCATCTTATTTCCGATGATCCCGACGGACTCAAGGGCGTAAATATGAAAAAATACGGCGCGGCTATGGCAGAAAAAATGAAGGTTATAAAGCCCTATCGCGACGCTATGGATAACAAAAACAAGTGGTCTATCGCCGCAGTTCCCGGTGAGGGCTGGGCAAAGAAGGTGTTCCCGAATCTTCGCAAGTGCCAGGCGGTTGAAAAGCTTTGGGAGGCGATCCTTTACACGTCCCGCGTAATTGACCGTGACGGCAATCTCCTTGATCCTATCGCAGAATGGGACAAGCACAATAACAGCTTCCTTGAAAAGGGTAAGATTCTCAATGATAAGAAGATAAAGACGCTTCATTACACGTCGAGCAACGGCACTGATCTTAAGGTCGGTCTTATTGACGGCAGTCAGTTCGTGGGTGGCGGCGAGCATACTCTCGGCGGTGAATATTTTAATCCCAATATTCCGACCGAGGAGCTTTTCACAACGCCTCGTGCGGGTGAATGCGAGGGTATTGTTTACTCCGCAATGCCTCTTTCATGGAGAGGACAGATCATTGATAATTTCAGTGTAAGATTTGAGGGCGGACGTGCCGTTGAGGTGCATGCCGAGCAGAATGAGGACCTTCTTCGTCAGATGATATCCATCGACGAGGGCGCGGCACGCCTCGGTGAATGCGCGCTTGTGCCTTTCACGTCTCCTATCCGTCAGAGCGGTATTATGTTCTACAATACACTCTTTGATGAAAATGCATCCTGCCATTTGGCTCTCGGTCGCGGTTATTCCAACTGCGTAAAGGATTACGACAAGTATACACCTGCAGAGCTTGCCGAAATGGGTGTTAACGATTCCTCGATCCACGTTGACTTTATGATCGGCTCTGACGATCTTAAGGTTGTCGGTATTTGTGAGGATGGAAGCGAATTTGAAATTTTCAGAGACGGCAACTGGGCGTTCTGATTTGATTATATGAAATTTCCGGAGAGGAGGGAAATATATGTCGAGAAAACCAAAGCCGAAAAATGAGCTTTCTGCGGGACAGAGAGCGGCACTTTATGCCGCCGAGCAGGAAAATCGCAGACGCGGGATGTCCGCTGACGTGGCGGATGAGATGCCGAGGGAGGACGCGGCGGACAACGTTGACGAGCCGAAAAAGCCCGTAGCAAAAAAAGAAAAGCCGAAGCCCCAGCATGCGGTGATAAACGTTGATTTTTCGATTCCCGAGGGTGAGATAAAGCCCCTTTGCGGTATGTGCAACGGCCCTGTTTCCTTCGGATCGGATATTTCCTCCGTCTTTCGTGAAATGCGCGTGCCTTACGTGCGAAACAATAATACTGATACGGCGGTTTCGCGATACGCGTTTGACGTCTCGCGTATTTTCCCCGATAAAAATGCCGACGAAAACAACCCCGAAAGCTATTGCTTTGACGTGACCGACAGGTATATCACCGCGGTGGCAAATTGCGGAGCGAGGGTTATTTACCGACTTGGCGAGAGCGACGGTCAGCCCTCGTGGGCTAAGGATGATCCGCAGAAGTGGGTCAGCGTCTGCCTTCATATCGTAAAGCATTATAACGATTATTGGTGCGACGGATTCGCTTTCGGAATAAGCGAATTTGAAATTTCTCCCGTGGGTAATTTCAAATTCGATAAAAAGGACGCCGAGGTGTTTGAGCTTTACGGAAGTATGGCGAAGGCGCTCAAGCTTTTTGATGAAACTTACAAGGTTGGCGGCATGAGCTTTAGCGGTTACTCCGCCTCTGCTAGAGAGTTTATAAAGTATTGCGCCGCAAAAAAAATCCCTCTTGATTTTGTTTCCTTCACAAGCTTTACGGACACGCCCGAGAGCGTTTTTGCGGACGTGGAAAAATACACGGAGCTTTTATATAACCTCGGGTTTGCGAATGCTAAGATTATGCTTTCCGAGTGGAATTATATAAAGAAAATTTCTGAGTTTGCGGATTCCTCGCTTTATATTGAAAACGTTGGTGGCGCGTATGCCAAGGAATGTCGAGAGATATTCGGGGCGCAAAGCTCCATTGTGGGAGCGGCATTTTGCTCGTCGCTTCTCGTTGGTCTTAACCGCTATCCGTCGCTTGAATACGCGGTGTATTACGACGCTCAGCCGTCGGTTTCAAAACATTGCGGAATATGCGACAGATACGGAAATGCGCAAAAGCCGTACTATGCCTTCAAGGCGTACTCGGATATACAGCGGTTCGGTCGTGGCGTGGCTTGTCGGGTCGAAGAAAGCCCCGAGATGCAGAAGAGCGGCGTTTACGCGATAGCGTCAGCTTCCGATGAGGGCTGCATGATAATGATATCGAGCTTTGACGGGACGCAGATGGTAGATCTTCGTCTTGATATGATTCCCGATAATGTATACAATGCCGAAATTTATATGAGTGACGGCGTGAAGGATCTTGAATTCTGCGACAGTATCGCGCTTGGCGGACTCAAAAAAAGATTGCTTCTCAGCATGAGTGCATACGGCTTTGCGGTAATAAAAGTATTCTGATAAAACGGGCGGGGAATAATTCCGCCCGTTCTTTGTTGAACTTTTCAACATTATTGAAAAAACTTGCGGTTTTTGTTGAATAATATGCGGAAAAATTAACGTAAACCCTTGACACGTGAGGATTTGTTTGCTATAATTGTTGTATATTTTAAATGCGAGGATGGGAAGAGTAGAGCAATTACGTGCCCCACAGAGAGGTGCTGTTTGGTGAGAAGCATCGGCCATATTGTTTGAAGATCGTCCCGGAGCTGCAATGCTGAAGGCGTTTCGTTGTGTAGGTGTTGACGTAAGCCCACGTTACAGGGCGGCCTCGATCGCGGTCGGGGACTGAGTGGCTTCTTTTAGAAGCAATAAGAGTGGTACCGCAGACGCATTTTCGCATTTGTCTCTTTTTTGAGGAGATAAGTGCGTTTTTTTGTTTTGCGCTTACCTTAAGTTTTAAATTTGGAGGTTTTTATGATTCTCAACGGTTCTGAAATTGTTGCAAACGTATTGCTTGAAGAAGGCGTTGATTCCGTGTTCGGTTATCCGGGCGGCGGTGTTCTTAATATTTATGACGCGCTTTATAAATACAGTGACAAGATAACTCATTATATAACTGCTCACGAGCAGGGCGCGGCTCACGCTGCCGACGGCTATGCGAGAGCGACGGGAAAGACGGGCGTTTGTATCGCTACGAGCGGCCCCGGTGCGACTAACTTGGTTACCGGTATTGCAACGGCTTATATGGACAGTGTTCCTATGGTTGCGATTACAGGTAACGTTCCTACAACACTTATCGGTAAGGACAGCTTCCAGGAGGTTTATATTGCGGGCGTTACGATGCCTATTACAAAGCACAACTTCGTAGTTCGCGACGTAAAGGAACTTGCAGATACACTTCGTCGTGCATTTGAAATTGCACATACAGGAAGATTTGGCCCTGTATTGGTTGATATTACAAAGGACGTTACCGCAGCTATGTGCGAATACGAGCCCAGAGTTCGTCCCGAGCCTCAAAAGGTTGAATATGATTACAGCAATATCGAAGAGGTTGCAGCTGCAATCAATGAGGCAAAGAAGCCGTTCGTTTATTGCGGTGGCGGTATTCGTCTCTCGGGAGCCGAAGAAACTGTAAGAGAGCTTTTGACACGTGCGGATATGCCCGCGTCTTATACTCTTATGGCGGCAGGCGTGCTTGGATTTGGCGACAGAAACAATCTCGGCATGCTCGGTATGCACGGAGCGTTCTCCGCAAACAAGGCGGCGGACGAAGCGGATCTTATTATCGCGCTCGGAACGAGATTCTCCGACAGAGTTGCGCTTAATACAAACGAATTCGGTAAGCGCGCGAAGATAATTCATATAGATATTGACAACTCCGAGATCAACAAGAACGTTCATTGCGACATGTCGGTTATCGGTGATATAAATGATTTCGTTACAAAGCTTCTTCCTCTTATAAGGGAGCAGAAGAGAGACGAGTGGCATGCAGATATTGCAAAGTGGCAGAAGCAGGACTTTGTTCCTACCGATTCTCCCTCGGATTCTAAGGAGCTTAAGCCCCATCAGGTTATCCGCGCGGCATGTGAGCTTGCGGGCGAGGATGCTATGTACATTACTGACGTAGGTCAGCATCAGATGTGGGCGGCTCAGTACGTGTCGCACGTAAAGAAGGGTAGCTTCTTGACAAGCGGCGGTCTTGGTACTATGGGTTACGGTTACGGAGCGGCTATTGGTGCTGCGGTTGCTACTGAGGGCAAGCGTCCTATCATTCACTTTACCGGTGACGGTAGCTTCCACATGAATATGAACGAGGCATGCACGGCTGTAAGCTATGATCTTCCCGTAATTACGGTTATTATGAACAATCAGGTGCTTGGTATGGTTCGTCAGTGGCAGGGTGTATTCTACGGTAGAAGATTTTCTGCGAGTGAGCCCGAAAGAAAGACTAATTATAAGATCGTTGCAGAGGGCTTTGGAGCTAAGGGCTACATTTGCGAAACCCTTGATGAGTTTGTTGCGGCATTCCGTGACGCGCAGGCATCGGGTAGACCCGCTTGGATCGATTGCAGAATCGACCGCGAGGAAAAGGTTCTTCCCATGATCCCCGCAGGCAAGACAGTAAACGATACTATTTTCAACTGACAAGGAGGCATTGAATATGAAAAAAAGATATCTCGTGCTTTTCGTTGAAAACAACGTCGGAGTACTTACAAGAATAACCTCGCTTTTCGTACAGAGGGGCTTTAATATTGATACGGTTACGGTTTCGTCAACTGATAAAGAGGGAATTTCCAGAATTACAGTTTCCTTCTACGATGACGAAAAGACGTTCAATCAGCTTATAAGCCAGACGGAAAAGCTTATTGAAGTAAAGAAGGTTTTGTCCTTCGATAACGAAAATTCGGTTTGCCGCGAGCTTCTTATCGTGAAGATCGCAACCAATTCCGATGACCTTGACGCCGCGATCCGAACTGCGGCGGACAATCATTTCAGAATCGTTGATTCCTATAACGGTTGCATGATTCTTGAAACGACGGGCTCGCCCGAAAAGATCGATCGCAAGCTCAAGCTTCTTGAGCCATTCAAGATCGTTGAAATGTGCCGCACAGGTGTTACGGCACTTGAAAAGGGAATTGTTGATTACAAGTTCTAATTCCCATACAAAAATGTATTACGACGGATGCCGTAACAAATAAATTACTTTTCTAAATGTCGCAGGAGGACATAAAAATGATTAAGAAGTATTATGACAGTGATTGCAATCTTTCAATCCTTGACGGTAAAACAGTAGCAGTTATTGGCTTCGGTTCTCAGGGCCACGCTCATTCCGAGAATCTCGCTGAATCGGGTGTAAACGTAGTTGTCGGTCTCAGATCCAACTCCGCTCACTATCCCAAGGCAAAGGCGTTTGCAGATACACATCCCAACTTCAAGATTATGGAGGTTGAGGACGCAGCTAAGGCCGCTGACGTAGTAATGATGCTCGTTCCCGATGAGCTTTGCGCAGATATTTACAATAAGCAGGTTGCTCCCTACATGAAGGAAGGCGACGTTCTCTGCTTCGCTCACGGTTTCAATATTCACTTTAACCTCATTCAGCCCGCAAAGGATATCGACGTAGTAATGATCGCGCCCAAGGGCCCCGGTCACACGGTTAGATCACAGTATCTTGAAGGCAAGGGTGTTCCTTCCTTGATCGCTGTATACCAGGACTACTCCGGCAGAGCTAAGGACGTAGCGCTTGCATACGCTTCCGGTATCGGTGCAGGCAGAGCAGGTATTCTTGAAACAAGCTTCAGAGAAGAAACTGAAACTGACCTCTTCGGTGAGCAGGCAGTTCTTTGCGGCGGTGTATGCGCTCTTATGCAGGCAGG
>JAZQWL010000006.1:0-59979 GCA_045632305.1 Eubacteriales bacterium
TAAGAAAGCTTGAAACACAGAACCCCATATATTTAAGACACGCGGCGGAAGGACTCCTGTCATATATTGACGAGCTTTTCGGTGAGGGCAATATGCCTATTTGCCGCGAGCATATTATGAGAATACTCAGAAATGCGTAAACTTATTTTAAGTGAAAGGAAAGGAGAAAAAACATGATAAGTAAGAATAAGCTTGTAAACATACTTGCTATGTCATTGGCTGCAATATTGCTCGTGCTTGCGCTGACGGTTACTTTTATAGCTATCTTCTTTCCGGGAATTTTAGGCGGAGGTGGCGATCCGCTTGCAGGTTATAATCCTATGTATGACGCATCGGGACAAATGCCCAATCTCGGAGACTTCGATCTCAACGGCAATCCTATCGGTGATTTCGGAGGCGGCGGAGGCGACGGAGGCGGTGGCGGCATCGATATGTCGCGCGTCGTGTTCAGAGTGTTCTCCCCCGAGACTAAGGAAAAGGTGTACTTCAGACAGGGAAGCTACGTTACCTGCGAGGGTGCCGAGTGGTTTGAGGCGGAGCCGTTTAAATCCGAAACATTCCCATATATTGATCCCACGTATTTTACGGGTAATCTTATTTTAAGATCTGCGTACGCTAATGAGAAATCCATGGCGATCGAATCCCTTGACGGTACGATAGTAATGCCTTATTATCCCGTATGGGGCATCGAACTGCCTGAAACGGTCTATCCGTATGAAAGCGAAAATTATCAGTATTCGGTGAATTATACGGATCTTAGTACCTTCTATTTTTCAGATCCCGAAATGATGGATTTCGCTCGCGATTACGGGGAATATGCAAGAGAAACCTATCTTGCGCTTACTCCCGAGACCGAAGAATATATGAAGCGGATCATAAAAGAGCAACACTTCAGAAAGAATTCAAGCACAATAGTTGAGGACGTTGCGGAATATATTAAAAATGCGAAAAAATACGATATGAATTTCGATCCCGCGCTTGAGGAGGAGGAAAATATTCCCGTTGCCTTCCTTGAGGAATATGAAAGCGGAGTTTGTCGTCATTTTGCGGCGTCCGCAACCATGCTTTACCGCGCGCTGGGTATTCCTGCAAGATATACGGTTGGATTTTTAGGATCGACTGTCGCAGAGGAATGGAGCGACGTTACTGTACGTCAGGCGCACGCGTGGGTTGAAATATTCGTGGATGGCTTTGGCTGGCAGCCCGTAGAGGTAACGCCTCCTATGGAGGAAGCGCCGCCGCCCACTGAAAAGATCCCGATTGAGATCAAGCCCGCAGATATTGAGATGCTCGGTGATCTTGATACCGTCCTTACATGCGATCGCATTGAGGGCTTTGAGTATTACGAGGCGCAGGGCTACCGTTATGAGGTGGAAATATCCGGTGAACAGAGAGGGTACGGTAAAACTCAGACCTCTATTAGTGATATAAGGATATACAACGCGCAGAATGAGGACGTTACCGATCACTTCAAGATCAAGGCAAAGGAAGGAACGCTACACGTTTACTTTAGCGAGCTTACCTATTACAGTGAGGGTGTTACTGCCACGTACTGCGGAGAGGTTATAAGACATAAAGTGGTTACCGAGGGTGAGAACAGCTATTACGGAGATCATACCGTAAAGCCGAGCTTCCTTACGAGACCCAAGGACGTTGGAACTGTAGCCAACGTGTTTGTAATGGTGATCACAAACGCTCAGGGCATGGAGATCACCGATCACTACAAGATAAATTACGAATATGGTGATATAGAGATAGTACATGCCGAAATAGCCATAAAGGCACAGGATGCAGAAAAGATGTACGACGGCGAGGCGCTCGAATGTCCCGCGTACGAATTTATTGTAAACAATCTTGCGCCCGAGCATTATATCGACGATTCACTTATAAAAATTGTCGGAAGTCAGACCGAGCGCGGTCGATCCGAGAATATAATTGAGATCAGCTCCATCGTTATCCGCGACTGGGCGGGAAGAGACGTTACAAGCAATTATAAAATCAAGACCTACACAGGACAGCTCCGTGTTAGGTAATTTAAGCTTCAGAGGACGAGAAAAGTATGCAATATGATATTTATTATGAAAAAGTGAATAAATTTGCGGCCTTTATGAAAAAGGTTTTCAAGTTTATGTGGTTGATACTGACCGTATTAGCCGTTATAATCGCCGCAGTTGTAACTCTTCTCGCCCTGAAGGGAAAGATACTTTCCGAGGGTGGCGTCAAGAGTACGTACGTGTATGGCGACAGCATTGAATATAAAGCCGACGCCTTCTTATCAAAGGTCAAGCCGCAGTATTTCGTTGACGGCGCGTGGGTGGATACGCCCCCTTCAAGAGTTGGCGCATATAAGGTGCGAGGCGCGGCAAAGTCGGGCTTTGGCGGCTATAAGTATTCAGAGGAGCATGCGTTTGAGATCACAAAGCGTGACGTAAGCGTGTCGATCCCGCCGCAGAAGATAACGTACGGTGATACACCTAAATATGATGTAAGCATTCTTGCTGCGGGCGATCAATTGGTATGCGAGAGATTAAAAATTAATTATCTCGGCGCTACGGAGGCGGAACTCGCAAATCCTCAATGCCAGGTTGAGCCAAATAAGGAAAGCATTAAGATCACCAATGCCTCGGGAGTTGACGTAACCGACTGCTATAATATTAATGTAGACGGAAGAAAGCTTAAGGTGACTCCCAGACCGCTTAACGTAACGGTTTCCGACAAGAGCGTGATATACAACAATACCGTGCTTACGTTTGACGGCTACGAAACCGACGGAAACGAGGTGTTCGGAGATACGGTAGAGGCGGTGTTTACTGCAAATATTATCGATGTCGGTGAGGTGGAGAATACCCCGTCGCTCAGAGTCGTAAGCAAGAGCGGGCTTGACGTGTCGCATTTCTATACCGTAAAATGCACGGTCGGTAAGCTCACGGTCGAGAAGAGACCGCTTATTATAAAAACCGAGAGCGCATCCAAGGTGTATGACGGAAAGCCCTTGATAAATTCTGAGGCGACCATTGCCGGTGAATACGGCGTATGCGACGGACAGACGCTTAATCTTTCGTTCCCGATGATCGTGAATGTATGGAAGCAAGAAAACCTTCCTACTTACAAGGTTACCGACGTTGTAACGGGACAGGACAAAACATACAATTACTCAATTTTCATTGAGGCGGGTACACTCGAGGTATCCGCACGAGAGCTTGTTATCGCTACCCAGGGCGGAGGTAAGGTGTACGACGGTATCCCGCTTTTGCTTGATGAGTATGATATCGTCGGAAAGTATGACTTGTGCGAAAGTCACACAATTGAGTTGAATTTTACCGAGTTCATTAATGTGATAAACACTTCAAATATTCCCGAATATACGATTTCGGGACTTAACGGTGCGGACGTTACAAGCAATTATGACGTCATTATCCTAGGGGGAGGCGTTGCTATCTCAAAGCGACCCATTGAAATTGTGGTTGGAAGCGCAGAGAAGACCTTTGACGGCACACCGCTGGAATGCCCCAAATATGACGTTGTCGGAGAATACGACTTTATTGAGGGACACTCGTTGACAACGAGCTTCCCGTCTCTGACTTATGCGGGTACTGTCAAAAATGAAATGAACATAATTGATATACGCGACAGAGAGAATAATCCCGTAAGAAGCAATTATCAGATACATTATCTTCAGGGTACGCTTACGGTTAATAAGCGCGATATTACGATCACCACGCCCGACGGCGAGTGGATGTACGACAGCTACGATCATTCGACGGAAGCGATTTTCAGTACGGATATAGGTTACGATAACGTAAAGTATACGAAGTCCACGTTAATAAGGTATGCGGGCTCCGTGAAGAATGAAGTGATAGTTAAGCTTTATAATGAGACGCTCGGCGACGTTTCAAAATCCTACAATATTACTTATAAATACGGCACCTTGACGGTAACGAAGAGACCTATTACTATTTACACGCCGGCAATTACGCAGACCTATGACGGTCAGCCGCTCGTAGGCGACTGGGCGAGGGCATTTGGCGGAGAGGGAATTGCGGACAGAGATCACTTCCGTGTGACTCTCTCAAGCCAAATAACCGACGTTGGAAGCGTAAAGAACGAATTTTATGATTATTATTTTTATACAGATGATTACGTTTACGATGAGCCGACCTTAGAGGCACCCGACTGGGAGGTAATGCCTGTGGATGAGCCGACCACCTCTGCGGATAAGCTTGACGGATCGGATGACTTTGTCCGTGAGGAAAATACCGAGCCCGCGGACGAGCTGCCGGATATTGACGTCGATCCCACGATAAAGGCGAAAAACAGCTACGATATTACGTGGGTATGCGGTACGCTTACTGTAACTCCCAGAGAGGTGCATATAAGACCCGCCGATGACAGTAAGCCGTACGACGGAGAGCCGCTTTTCGCGACCGACTTCGTTTACAGTGAAAACACTCCGTACGAGTTTGTCAATAGACACAATGTATACATGGAATATAGCGGCGCGGTTTACGATATAGGTACCGAGATATCGAGAATAGTTGAGGGAAGTGTTGTAGTAACCGACGCGTCGGGTAATAACGTGACGCGAAACTATAGGATCGTTTCGAACAAAACGGGATTGCTCACGGTTTATCCAAGACCCTTGACGATAACTACGGGTAGCTTTGAGAAGGAATATGACGGACTGCCGCTTAGGTATCTCGTGTATAATATAACCTCGGGATCCTTCCTTGACGGACATCAGCTGTTCTTACAAATCGACGGCTCGCAAACCGAGGTCGGAAGATCTCCCAATACCGTTGCCGACGGATCGATAAGAGTTGATCTTCTCATGCCGGGAACAGACCCTGTTGACGTAACGAAATATTACGATATAACCGTTGTCGAGGGTAGCTTGACCGTAACCGATCCCAATCTTGAATTGCTTGAGATAACTCCGATATCGCTCTTCAAGGATTACGACGGAGAATATCTGTACGCGATCAATATGCTTGAAGAGGATGGTCTTCTCGGTGAGCTTTTGGCTCGCGGATATCATTATTCCGTTGAGGTAAGCGGATCTCAGCGCGAGGTAGGTATCGGAAAGAGCACGATCGTGACATTCCATCTTTTTGATGAGAATTGGAAGGACGTAACGCACAAGTACAACGTAGTATTTAATGAAGGAATACTTGAGGTAAGAGCCGCAACGGTGAGAGTTTTTCTCTATGAGCTTCAGAAATATTACGACGGAACACCGCTTGAGTTCAGACAGGACGATTATTCGATAATTTACCTGCCCGACGAGTGTAAGCTTTCGCTTACGCTTAAAATCAGCTTGACCGACGTTGGTGAAATAACTCTCGAGCAGATCAATGAAAATCTTGATCAGTACGTTTCGTTCAGAGTATTCAAGGACGGAGTTGATATTACAAGAAACTGCAAGCTTATATTTGACGTTTTCGAGGGTACGCACAAGGATTACGTTCCCATAAAGATAAGCCCCCGCGCGATTGAATTGACTGCCGTGAGCGCAGAGAAGTATTATGACGGTAAGGCGCTTACAAGCTCAAGATATGAGATCACAAAGGGAACGCTTGCAGAGGGACATAAGATCTATGTAACCGTTGAGGGAAGTATTACAGAGGTAGGAAAGACAGAAAATATCATTCGCGATTTCTACATAATTGATACCGTTACAGGACATATCGTAACAGATAATTATACTGTAAAGACGATTGACGGAACTATTACGGTTCATAATAAACAGTAAAAAGCTTTTAGCCCGCAACGCTTGCGCTGCGGGCTACTTTTTATTGACATATTTTTGAAATTTATATTGCAATTGTAAAAAAAGTGTGTTATAATGAACTGTAAATAAAAAAATAATACAATATCAAATGAGGTGTTATTATGTTAGTACAGACAAAAGCTAAGATTGGTGTATTTTCCATCGCTCTCGGCGCATATTTGCCCCAGTTCCCTCAGCTCGTTCCCGAGTTCGAGGCACAGTACGAAGCGTTCAAGAAGACATTGCCCGACACAGTTGAGATCATCGACGGTGGTATGGTAACAACTAAGGAGCTCTCCATGGCAGCAGGCGACAAGTTCCGCGCAGCTGACGTTGACCTCGTTATTATGCAGCTTCTTACATACGCTACATCCTACAATATGCTTCCCGCAGTTCGCGACCTTGACGTTCCCGTAGTTCTCGTTAACGTTCAGAAGCTCAAGGCACCCGACTATGAAAACACAGACATTCCCAAGTGGCTCGGCGAGCTTTACGCTTGCGGCGCAGTTGGTGAAATGGTTGCCGACCTTGAAAGAGCAGGCAAGAGACACGCAGTTATTACAGGCGTTGTTGAAGGCGGCGACGAATACGTTCAGCGCGAGATCGAGGATTGGTGCCGCGCAGCTCAGGTTAGAAGAAGATTCAGAAACACTAACCTCGCTCAGATCGGCCGTCCCTATCCCGGTATGATGGACCTTTATATTGACGAAACAAACCTTTACCACAGAATGTGGCTCTATACAAAGCAGTTCGACTGGGAAAAGATGTGGGCTATCGCTGACAACATCACAGACGAAGAGGCAATCAGAGCTAAGGCGCTTGACATTATCGATACATTTGATATCGAAGGCGGCGGTACAGTTGAAAAGGTTTGGGAAATGGCAAAGTACGTTGTTGCTTTCGAAAAGTGGGTTGAAGACGAGCAGATCGCTTTCGTTGCTTCTCACTACGACGGTTTTGCACAGGGTCAGGCAGGTAAGCTCGACTCCATGCTCATTCCCGCATTCTCCATGCTTATTAAGCAGGGCGTAGCATGTGCTGTTGAAGGCGACATCAAGGTTGCTATGGCTATGAGCATCCTCAAGACTATCTCCGGTATGGGTCAGCTCTCTGAAATGTTCTCCATTGACTTCAATGAAGATATCTGCATTATCGGTCACTCCGGCTCGGGCGACGCTGATATTTCCGCAAGAAAGCCCTCTATGAAGATCGTTCCCGTATTCCACGGCAAGACTGGTGGCGGTTACCTTACACAGTTCTATCCTCACTTGGGCCCCGTTACATACCTCGGTATTACACAGGATAAGAACGGCAACTTCAAGTTTGTTGTAGCTGAAGGTATCAATGAAGATGGACCTATCTTCACATTCGGTGATACAAACATGAGAACTCGTTTCACATGCGGCGCAAGAGAATTCTGCAACCGTTGGAGCGAAGCAGGACCTACTCACCACATGGCAGCTGCAAGCGGTCGTCACATCGACACAATCCTCAAGGTTGCTAAGATCTTCAACGTTCCCGTTGATATTATTACAAGATAATTTAATAAGAGAAGGCGGTAGCTTATGCTACCGCTTTTTTCATTTGATAGATTTGTTTTTATTTTTCAAAATAATCTCTTGACAAATTGAATAAAAGATGATATAATCTTTGAGTATGATTTCGAGGTGTAGCGCAGGTGGTAGCGCGCCAGTTTCGGGTACTGGAGGCCGCGAGTTCGAGTCCCGCCACTTCGACCAAAAAATAGAGGGTAGCATCAGCTACCCTCTATTTTTTGGCAGAAACGACGCTTAGCGAAATAGTGGGGAAATTCAATTGCGGCGGTAGCAATTGGATTTTACACGCGAAAAGAAAGCACCGCTTTTGCGGTGCTTTCTTTTAATTTGTCGCATTTGATGTCACGGAAGTGACGCGACAAATTTAAGTTCGAGTCCCGCCCTTTTATACATAGCTTTTTAGATTTATTTTGACACTCAACAAAACATAAGCGTCGTAGTGTGAAATGACTTGAAATTCTAAATGTTTTATGATATAATTATCATGACAACAATGAAACGAGGTGGGCATTGTGGCAGATAAAAAAGAAAAACGATATGTGAGTGATAATGCTCCGTCAAAGTCTAAATATAATACGCCAGAAAATGTTTGTATTGCATTAACCGCCTTTATTATCGAAATTAGGAAACAATTAGCAGCTCTTAGAGCATATGATAATATATTTCACAACTCTCCTTGCAACAATGTTTTTATGCAACAAGCTTATGATTCGATTTGGCGGGAACTATTATCTGAAATTGCAAGAATTTTTGATAAAGCTAACACTGGATCAAATGAAAATTGTACTCTTCTAAGATTAAAAGAATTGTGTTATAGCAAAGAGTATATATTTCTGTTTCCTAATGATGAAAATAACGGTTTGCTACAGTCTTTAGAAAAAGTATTTGAACTATATAACCAACTTCCAATTGCAAAATCCAGAAATAAACAATTGGCTCACCATGATTTGAAGCAGGTAACTGTCGGAGAATGTATTGAATTATCTTTAGAACAAATAGAACAACTAATTGAAGATCTTACAGATGTTTTTGCTAAAATACAAACAC
The DNA here is from genome assembly GCA_045632305.1 of Eubacteriales bacterium. Classification (GTDB taxonomy): domain Bacteria; phylum Bacillota; class Clostridia; order Oscillospirales; family CAG-272; genus SVTX01. Next base: position 8,371 of record JAZQWL010000006.1, read on the forward strand.
GATTCTATTTCGGTGGTTTTGAGGTTACCTTTGTAGAATATAATGTTTTAGTTGAACAATTCGAAAAGGATATTAAAAAACTTATAGAATAATGCATGTAGAGGTGGGCATTGTGGCAGAAAAGAAAGAAAAGAAATACGTGAGCGATAATGCTCAACTTATGGCTGAATGGGATTGGGAGAAGAACAATAAGTTAAATTATGATTTTGTAAATGCTCATATCAACAATATCAGTTTTCCTAAAACGATAGAACAACTTGAAGATTTTATATATGAACATGGTTGTTATAACGTAGAAGATGTGATAAACGAGGCGGTCGACGGATATACTATTTGGACAGTTCCGCGTAGCAGTGTTGTTGGCGATATTGTACTATATTTCCACGCAAAAACTGCCATACAATGGATAAGGAAATTGGAAACCGCCACAAGGGCATTAGATCCTACAATGCATGACCAAAAACTTTTGGCTGAATGGCTTCAAAGAGCAAGAGAACTGTATTCGCTATATGGTGGTAAAATTTTTGCCATAGGTCGTATTGGTAGCCGCCCAGAAAAAGAAGAACTTGAATTTCAAAATCATTGGTCTGGTCGTGTATATGCTGATGTAAAAGATTTGTATTTGCTTGAAACACCAATTGATATTTCGGAATTCAATTCCTTTATTTTAGTTTCACGTCAAAGTGCGATAACACCATTACCATCAAAAGAATTTGAAAAATTAAAAGCTCTTATAAAAAGCAAAAACTGCGATGTTCCCAAATGGTTTTTGGAGAGCAGGATCGGCGACAATATGCTTTCAAAGGTGAATCAGAATAACTTTTTAGAAATCACAAATTTATATAGAAAAAGATTCCCATTAGAAATCAATTTCCGATCATATTATGTTGATTATTTTTTGAAAACATTGTCGGGCAAAAATGTTTATAGAGAATGTCAATGTCATACGGTGAGAACACCTTTAGCACGTGTTGATAATGTGTTTGAGTTTGACGGTAAGCGAATATTGTTAGAGGTAAAACTCAATATTGCGTTGGAAGGTGATTTAATCTCTCAACTATATCAATATATATTTGCTGATTATATTAGTTTGTCCAATACGCCAAACAATAACACAACGGACTTTGAGAAGGATTTTATGTTTGTAATAGATGTGTATTCAATGTATAAATACAATGTGAAAAGCAATAAACTTACTCGGATATTTGATTTGGACGAAATAAAAAGCAAAGATGATATTATAACACATATGCGTAATGCAATATTATAAAACCACCCATAAAATAAGTGTCATAGTGTGTAACGCTTTTTGTAACGGTTTCGCATTGTATCCATAATATCATTAGTCTTCAAAAACAAAAGGATGACCAATCGGTCATCCTTTTGTTTTTGTTTGTATTGCTTAGGACGATGAACTCGCGCCGAACGAAGTGAGGCATAAACTGCGCTTATAAATCTTTGGATAAAAATACACTTTGGCGTAGTTTTAAGTTCAGAGTCCCGCCACACATTATTCCACAAACAAAATACTCCCCGTATCAGTCAACTTATCAAACGGCAGGAATATGCATTCCTTACCGCAAGCTGCGATAAATTCGCAGATATTCTCCTTGTCGGGATGTGCATCAAGACTGCCGCAGAAATAGACCTTATTTCCGTACGTACCGCTCGCGCCACCGATAAAGCCGTATTCATACGGTTCGAGAGAAACCTTTCCTGTGCATATAAGCAGGGAATTGATGCCTGATGCTTGAGCCGCCGCGTGAATGCCACGGTCGGACGTAATAATGTCGTTTTCGCCAACGATAAGCGTCGAGCATTTAGTGTATCCCTGATTTACGTGGATAACATTTGCGTTATTTTCCTTTGCAAGCCCGAGAATATGCTTTGATATATATTTTGTATTGCACAAAAGATTTTTACCCACTATCGCCGCGTTGAAAATTGCATTGAGCGGGTATTCCTTGCTTATGATCTCATCACTTAATATGAGCTTTTTTTCGCCTAAAATAAGATCGACCGTCGAGCGGTTTTCATTATAATAATCTCTGTGACAAACAACTGCGTCAAATCCGATAAAGACAAGCATATCAGGATGTGTGGACACCGGGAATTCAATTTTATCATTTGAGGGCAGGGGAATTGTAATAAAGCCGTTTCGATTCAGAGTGTCTGTTGCCGATTTCGGAAAGTTGCTGTTTACAATTGCAGTTACCATGTTTTCTCCTTAAAAAACTTACAGGGTGTGTCGATATGACACACCCTATATGTTTGAACTAATTTTTAATTAAGCTCTGTTTACCTTGCCGGAACGAAGACAACGGGAGCATACAGCAACGGTCTTGGGTGTACCGTCAACTACTGCCTTTACCTTACGGATATTGGGCTTCCAAGATCTGTTTGTCTTACGGTTAGAGTGAGAAACGTTCTGACCGAATACTACGCCCTTACCACAAATACTACACTTTGCCATTTTGACACCTCCTAGCATATTTCATGCATATATAAACTGAAAAATTATTACCTTATGCAAAACTTCGGGACAAAATGACCGTCCAAACATAAGATTTTCGCACATTGCATACATTATACCACACTTTTTTTAAAAATGCAATAGGTTTTTTGAAAAAATTTCAATATATTATTTATAATATTTTATGGCAGAATCAATAATTTCATCGCAGAACAGCGAAAAGACACCTATTGCAATGCCATCACGGGAAATTATACCGTCGGAGAAGATATCTCCGTTAACACTTGCGCAAATGAGCGCGTTTTCATCGTCACCCGAGAGAAGATCGCAGTGATCGTACATGCTTGCTCGGTACATTATACTGCTATCCGAAAACGCGCAGGACGTGTTTTTGGAATAGAGCTGTATCGAGCGCGAGGTAAGATCGACAGCATTTACGGGTGAGTATATTGCGGGGAGAACGTGCATATCCGAGAGAGCAGAGATCGCGCCCTTACCGTATGCGATGATCAGCTTTTTATCATCGCGGTATTTTGTAAGGGAGGCATGAACGTTCACGTCGATGATCGCATCCGCAATAAGTCCGTCATCACCACAGAAGACCGTAACATGCGTTTCGGGAAGAATGCGGGCGATATAATCGAGACATTTTTTCTCGAGTGTTGCCTTGATATATTTGACCTTCGCACCCCTTGTAGAGAAGGCACGTATAACCTTTTTTATTTCTTTTTCGCGGCTCTTGAAGTCGAGGATCAGTACGTTTGGCGTGCTTGTTTTTTCTGCGTGTCGCTCAAATCCGCCTTCGGTATAGTCTACCTTTTGGCTTTCCTTTTCTGCCACCTCGCCAATATGCGTGCCTCCTATACTTTCGCTTGCCTCGACGATGAGGTAGAGAGGAGGACAAATAAGTCCCTCAAGAGGTCTTGTGTTGGCTATAGTTGTATCGGTTTCCATTGACGCGACTGCATCGGTGATCGGTGTGTTGAAGAACACCTTAGCAGATCTTACGATGCCACGTCTTATTATCGCATAAAGATAATCGAGGCACTTGCGTACGTTTTCAAAGTCGGGGATCTGAACGTCTTTTTTCATTGGGGACAGAATATAAATTCCGTTACCCGCAACGGAAAAGCTATCTTTAGGCGCATAAGCGACGCTTTTACTTCCGCGTGCGCAAACGTAAAGAGAGTTTTTATTTGCGGTAAAATCAAATTTATTTCCGTCGCCCTTCAGGGAAAGCTCGATCTGTGTTCTTGCAAGAGATATAAGAGTTGATACGGGCGCGGAAATACCGTTTTTCGTGTCAAGCTCGACCGTCTTGGTGAGAGTTACGTTCTTTCTGTCGATGCCTTTTGCCGCAAGCTGAAATACGGGCAGAAGAGTAGCGAAAATTCCGTCGATTACACTGTTTTTGCCAAACTCACATCCGGCGCAGGAAACAACGTCAACGGAGTTTTCAAAAACTCCATCCTGCAGCTTGCATACGATCGAATTCCGTCCCTTGAGGGAGATCGATTCGACTTTTACGTCGGTATCTTCCGTCTCTCCGATTATATCAAAAGGTCTTCGGGCGTTTGCCGTTTTAAGATGATCGAGATAAAGCTCGCAAATATGCGATTTGCCCGAGCGTACGGTTATTATTTCGTCTCGGTTGAGGGACGCGCAATTGATCGCGATAAGCTTCGTTCCCGCAATCGCATTTCTTACGGACTCCATATTTTTCGAAATGACAAGAAACGCGCCGCAGCCCGCAAATGCGGAAAGGGTGGACGCTGCGGTTTGGCATGCGGGGTTTTGCGGATACGCCACCATATCGACCGTAGCTCCTGTGTCAAGGCATATAAGGTCATCTAAAATTCCGCGCTTGCCTATAACGTGGGGGTTATAAATAACACCCGAATTTTCGAGAGTCGAGATGATCTTTGTTGCCTCGTCTTCATACTCCTCTTTTGTCATATCCGAGACGGGAAGAAGTGTGACAAGAAGTGTTTTGTCGAGAATGGCGCGATTTTCGCGTTCACGGGAGCCGTATATTCCAAACCCGTTATCCTTGTCCAAGGTGAAGATCGGCATCCTTGCGCTATCGGTACAACCGTCGCAGTATAGCTCAAGAGACGAATCTTTGGCGGATTGGCGCACCGAATGAATTCTGCCCATGAATTTTTCGATAAACAGATCGGGCGTATTGATGAGTGATGCTACCGTCATAGGAGCGGTGTCGCCAAAGAGAGCGCGGTGCTTGCTTAAAATATCGGTGTATGACTCGGTAAGAAACGGGTTATTTGTCATAAAGCTCGTGATCGACGGCTCGCTCGCGGTCGCGTACAAGCTGTCGATAAAGTAGATCTCGTCATACGGGATTGCCTTGCGATTTGCGTTTATGCTGAGATATGAGAGAAAACGCTCGGGCGACATGATAAGCGAGAGCTTGCCGAAAATTTCCGCGGCATCCTGAACCGATAGAGCGGCGGGCTTATTAAGCTGTCCTTGCAGTGTGTTTTTTGGCTTATACATTTTTTACTCCTTAAAGATAAGCTCACCCTCACACACAAGTCCGTCGTGTGTGAGAATGCGCACGTCACGAATCTCGGCGTGGAGATTGCGTTCCGCTTTAACCTTCACTTCAATAAATTCACGCGTATGTCCGTGCATAAATCCGTCGCGGTAGGTTTCGAAGAGCACCGAGTGGGACGAGCCCACAAGAGAGTCGAGAATTTCGTATCGTATCTCTTCACTGATCTTGGAAAGAGAGGATACGCGTGATTTTTTTATCTGCTCGTCTACCTGATTTTTCATTTCTGCAGCGGGTGTACCTTCGCGCTTGGAATATGGAAATACGTGGATCATAAGGAATCTCGCCTCTTTGGCAAAACGGCAGGTTGCCTCGAAATCCTCCTCAGTCTCACCGGGGAAGCCGACGATAACGTCGGTCGTAAGCTGAAGATCATCGAAGGCATCGCGCAGAAGCTTTATTGCGCGCATCGCCTGATTTGAATTGTATTTGCGCTTCATTGATGCCAAGATTCTGTCGCTTCCGCTTTGCAGAGAAAGATGGAAATGATGCGTTAATGACTTGAGCGGCTTGATCTTTTCAACGAACGCGGGTTTTATAATGGCGGGGTCGAGAGAGCCGAGACGGATTCTGCCAATGCCCTCAATTTTGTCGATCTCGCAAAGCAGGGAAGCAAGTGACTCATCTCCGTCAAGATCGCGTCCGTATGAGCCCGTTTCAATGCCCGTAAGCACGATCTCACGGCAACCGCCATCTGTCAGCTGTCTTACCTCGTAAAGCACGTCGGAAAACGCCTTGGAGCGCACAGGACCTCGTGCGCCGGGGATAGCGCAGTAGGTACATCTCGATTCGCAGCCGTCCTGAATTTTAACGTAAGCGCGGGTGCGTTCGAATTTTGTTATGCACATTTTCTCAAATCCCGCCTCGTTAAGAGAGGGAACGCATATTTCGGGGGAAGCGTTTTTCTCACCCTTGGCGTCAAGAGTACAGAGCGCGTCGATAAGCGACATCTTGTTGCTTGTTCCCGCGATGTAGTCCACTCCGTCGATTTTTGCGACCGCATCGGGACTAGTCTGTGAGAAGCAACCGCAGACGAGTACGTACGCCTCGGGATTCTTCTTGATCGCGCGACGTATAAGCTGACGCGCCTTTCTGTCGGATTCCGCAGTTACGGTGCAGGTGTTGATAATATATGCGAAATTTGTATTTTCAAAGGATGATATTTCATAGCCGCGCGCTTCAAGCCCCTCGGCAATGGCTTCGGATTCGTATTGATTTACCTTGCATCCGAGTGTTGTTATAGATACCTTTTTGCTTGTATATGTCATAGTATTCTCCAAGTAGCAATATATAATAATTCTATCACGAAATGCGCTTTTTGTAAAGACGTTTGAGAAATTTTAACGCTTATTTGATAAAATATAAAGTAAATTAAAAAAAGCACTTGAAAAATCTGTATTTAAGTAGTATAATATAGTTAATAAAGTTATTGTGAGGATTGTTTGTCCCCGCAGAAAGGATTTTTAAATGAGCACACTTCATATAGTTGATCATCCTCTTATTACACACAAGCTTTCCATTATGAGAAATAAGAAGACGGGTTCCAAGGATTTCCGCGAGCTTCTCAATGAAATTGCTATGCTTATGGGCTATGAGATCACACGCGATCTTCCTATGGAGGATATTATTATCGAAACACCTATCACAAAGACAAAGGCGGCTATGGTTTCGGGTAAGAAGCTCGCAGTCGTTCCGATCCTTCGCGCAGGTATCGGTATGGTTGACGGTATTCTCAGTCTTGTTCCCGTAGCTAAGGTTGGTCATATCGGTCTTTACCGCGATCCTGAAACACACGAGCCCGTTGAATATTACTGCAAGCTCCCCTCCGATATTCAGGACAGAATCACAATTCTCGTTGACCCCATGCTCGCGACGGGCGGATCTGCATCCGACGCGCTTGACATTCTCAAGAAGAGAGGATGCAAGAACATTAAGTTCATGTGTCTTGTAGCTGCTCCCGAGGGTGTTAAAAAGGTTCAGGAAAATCATCCCGACGTTGATATTTTCACAGCGGCTCTCGACGAGTGCCTCAATGAAAAGGCGTACATCGTTCCCGGTCTTGGCGACGCAGGCGATAGAATTTTCGGTACTCTTTGACGTGCAGATAATCACAATTAAAAAGAACGACGCGGGACAGCGACTTGACAAATTCCTTGCAAAAGCGGTTTGCGGTCTTCCCGCGTCGCTTATGTATAAGTACATAAGAACTAAAAAAATCAAGGTGAACCGTAAGCGCGCCGACGAAAAGTATATGCTTTGCGAGGGCGACGAGATTCAGCTTTTCATAAGAGACGAATTCTTCTCATCTCCCGAAAAGGATACGGGCGCCTTGGCACGAATCAAACCGAAGATTGATATCGTGTACGAGGATGAAAATATAATACTTTGCAACAAGCGTCCGGGCGTGCTTGTCCACGAGGACGACAGCGCAAAGGAAAATACGCTTATTATGCACATTCAGGCGTATTTGTATAATAAGGGTGAGTACGATCCCGAAGACGAGCAGTCATTTGCTCCCGCACTCTGTAATCGAATTGACAGAAATACGGGCGGAATCGTTATTGCCGCAAAAAACGCCGCGGCTCTTCGCGAGATGAATGAGAAGATAAAGAACGATGAGATCAGAAAGTTCTATATCTGCGCGGTTCACGGCAAAATGCCCAAGCCGTCGGATACGCTCTACGGATATCTTAAAAAGGACGCAAAGAACAACACCGTAAAGATCTCCGACCGCGAGATGACGGGATACAAGAATATTATCACTAAATATCGTTCGCTCGTATCCGCAGCAGGAAACACCTTACTTGAGGTTGAGCTTGTAACGGGCAGAACTCACCAGATAAGAGCGCACATGGCTCATATCGGTCATCCGCTTCTCGGTGACGGTAAATACGGTATTAATCGCGACGACAGAGATAGTGGCTACAAATATCAGGCGCTTTATTCCTACCGCCTTATCTTTGACTTTAAGGATAACTCGGGAACTCTCGGTTATCTTCGCGGCCGTCAGGTCTCCCTTGACCCCCACGACATCTGGTTTGTGCAGAATTTCGCGGGCGGATATGAAAAAATCTCGGCTATTTCTAAAAAATAAGAGAGAAGAATATGCTTATAAACAAACGATTTTTTATAAAATTCAGATACCTTATCGCGCCTATATGCGGAATACTTATGGCTCTGCCTCTCGTCTATTCCGCGCTTGGTATCCTGCAGTGGATATCCTTGATCCCCACCGCGATAATTCTATATTTTCTGGTTGACGATATACAAGTAAAGGGTAAGAAGATATACACATTCGGTCTTTCGTATTTTTTTCCGTTTTATATTGTGGTATTCCATTGGTTTTATTATATGCATCCGATGGATTTCGCAGGACTTTCGGGCGCGGCATCCCTCTTTGTAGTAACCCTCGCGTGCGTGGGTATGGCTATTTTTCAGGCGGCTGCGGCGGCGTGTATTTTCCCCGTGTTTGCATGGATATCAAGAGGAATATTTGTGCGCCTCAATCCCATTTTGAAGCCGTTTTTGCTTGCGGCGATGTTTATCTTCGTCGAGTGGTCGCAGACGCTTTTCTGGTGGGGTGTTCCGTGGGGACGTCTTTCGCTCGGTCAGCTTGATTATTCCGTAGTAGTACAGCCCGCGTCAGTTCTCGGCTCGTACTTTGTTTCGTTCGTTCTGGTGCTTGTGAATGCCCTTATCGCTTACTCACTTCTCGGAATGGCGAAGGCAAAGCTCGCATCGTATATTTGCATCGGTACGGTTATCTTTCAGTTCGTATTCGGCGGCGTTATGTACTACTTCAATTCACGTGTCGACGGGTGCAAGACTGTTAAAATGGCGGCGGCTCAGGACACCGTTTCCAACGAGGACAAGTGGGGCGACGGTAAGACGCAGTATGAAAAATACCTTTATACAATTGACGTTTACGGCAGATTGACCGAGGAGGCGGCGCGCAAAGGAGCAGCCGTGGTAGTATGGCCCGAAACAGTGCTTCCTTATACGTTCTATAAGAACGATTACATGGTTGCCGATATGTCCAAGCTCGCAAAAGAAAACAATATTACAATACTGTTCTCCACGTTTACCGAAGCTGAGGGCGGCGGACTTTATAATTCCATAGTTCAGGTAAATCCCGACGGAACGTTCGGGGACACTGTATACGCTAAGCAGCATCTCGTTCCTTTCGGTGAGTTTTTGCCGATGGAAAATTTCATAAAGGCAATTGCGCCTCCGTTAGCTGAGCTTGCCCAGACCGACAATATTGTCGCGGGAGAGGATAGCGTTGTGCTTGAAACTGCGGCGGGACGCGTGGGTGGACTTATCTGCTTTGACTCTATTTACGAGGATCTTGCGATAAATTCAGTTCGCAACGGCGCAGATGTCATGATTATTTCTACAAATGATGCGTGGTTCCGTCAGTCTGCGGCACTTTCTATGCATTACTCTCAGGCCCGCATGCGCGCGATAGAATGCGGCAGATACGTTGTCCGTTCCGCAAATACGGGAATTTCCGCGATAATTACCTCCACTGGCGAGCCGCTTGATATTTGCGGAGCGGGTGAGGTAGGTGAGGTCACTGAGGACGTTTATCTTAGAGAAAACAGAACGGTCTACTCATATATTGGTGACACGTTTGTCTATCTTCTCATCGCTTTTATCTGTGCTGTTACCGTGATTTCATTGGCGCAGTTTTTCCGTGCGCTGTCGAGAAAAATCAAAGAGGTCGAAAAGGGAAATTCCAATTCTTAAAATTTCTTAATTTTGGATTTAGTGGCTTAAAATCCCTTGACAAATAACGGTTTAAATGATACCATATATATAGTAAAAGAAAGCAAATTTTGTTTTTTTGAACTAAATGTTGTATGACAAAAAGGAGAAATTACAATGAAGACTTTTGTTAAGATTATTGCTTTGGCACTCGTAACAGTATTTGTATGCGCTACACTCGCTTCCTGCGCTCTTATGGCTCCCAACGCGGATCCCGAGAAGGCAGAAAAGTCCCTCGAAAAGAAGGGCTATAAGGTTGAATTGATTGACGACAAGTACAGCTTGGGCTTTGCTTCTCTCGCGACAGGCGTTTCCGATCTCGAATGTGTTCTTACAGCTGTTGATAAGGAAGATAAGGACGAAACAGTTACGGTTTACTACTTCGCCGAAAAGGAATCTGCTGACGAGGCATGGGAAAAGTACTTCGAAAAGCTTGCTGAAAAGGCAAAGGAAGAAGACTCCGACATTATCGTTAAGAAGAGCGGTAAGATGATCTGGTATGGTACTAAGAAGGCAATCAACGCTGCAAAGTAATTTTTGATTTATTATAATAATGGGAACCGTATCTGCGGTTCCTTTTATTTTTCTCTTGAGGAATATATTTTTGTAAAACCTCTTGGCAAACGAAGGATTATGTGATATAATAAAAAAGATGTATTTCGTATCAAATTGGAGAAAAATATGGAGCAGAAGGATTATAAATATCTTAACAGAATAAAAAATCCCGATGATCTTAAGCAAATAAAGAAGGAGGAAATCCCGACGCTTTGCTCTGAGATCAGAGATTGCCTGATCGCTCGCGTTGAAGAAAACGGTGGACATCTTGCGTCAAATCTCGGAGTCGTGGAGCTTTCGGTGGCAATACACAGGGTTTTTGACTGTCCGCGCGATCACGTAATTTTCGACGTCGGTCATCAGAGCTATATTCACAAGCTTATGACGGGCAGATTTGATGGCTTTGACACCTTGCGTCGCGGCGGTGGAATTTCGGGATTTACCAAACGAAGTGAGAGCGAATACGATTGCTTTGGAGCGGGACACAGCTCGACCTCGCTTTCTGCGGGACTTGGATTTGCAACCGCGGATAAGCTTTCGGGCTCTGACGCCTACACAGTGGTGGTGCTCGGAGACGGTGCATTCACGGGCGGCATGGTTCACGAGGCGCTTAACAATCTTGACAGCTCGCTCAAGCTTATCGTAATTTTAAATGAAAACGAAATGTCCATATCGAAGAATATCGGTAAGTTTGCGTCAAATATGGCGAAAACACGAAACAAGGTAGGATATTTCAAGGCAAAGAGAGCAACCGCTAAATTTATAAAAAAGATTCCGCTTATCGGTAAGCCCATGTTCCGCGGCTTTAAGAAGATTAAGAAGAGAATCAAGAATTTCTTCTACGGAAGTAATTATTTTGAGGATATGGGGCTTTATTATCTCGGCCCTGTTGACGGAAACAGCTACGATGACATTGAAGCGCTCCTTGTGGAAGCCAAAAAGGCGGAGGGAAGCGTAATTATTCACACGAAAACCCAGAAGGGTCGCGGCTTTGATCCTGCGGAAAGATTCCCCGGTGAGTACCACGGAATTTCTCCGAAGAAAAAGATCATCACCGATGACGGTGAGCTTTTGCCGCCTAAAGACAGCTTTTCTCTTGAGATGGGAAGAGTTCTTACAGATATTGCCGCGGAGGATGAAAGGATTATTGCGATCACCGCCGCTATGTCGACGGGTACGGGGCTTGACGAGTTTGCCTCAAAGTATCCTGATAGATTTTTTGACGTAGGTATTGCGGAGGAGCATGCGGTAACTTATGCCGCGGCGCTCTCCTGCGGCGGTTATAAGCCGATCTTTGCGGTTTATTCGACCTTTTTGCAGAGGGGCTACGATCAGCTTATACATGACGTTGCCATTCAGGGGCTTCCCGTGACGTTCTGCATAGACAGAGCGGGACTTAACCAAGCTGACGGAGCAACTCATCACGGTATTTTTGACGTATCCTATCTTTCGAGCATTCCCGGCTTTAAAATTTATGCTCCTGTGTCCTACAGAGGACTTGAGGCGTCGATAATCGACGCACTGAAGAGCGGATGTCCCACGGCGATCCGTTATCCGAACGGCAAGGAGGACGCGGAGCTGATATCCGCATTCTACAAGTCGGATGAGGATTATAAGGAGCTTGGCGTCAAGTGTGATTTTGACACGGATAAACAACTCGACGCGCTTTACGTAACACACGGCAGATATGCGCGCGAGGTAATGCGAGCTACGGAAATTCTGAAGGCGAGCGGCACGGAGGCGGGAATAGCTCTCTGTGAGGTATTGAAGCCCTACGGCGTATTGGCAGAGAAGATCAAGGGCGTGCTTGATACGACAGGTGTAAGAAGGATCATTTTCTGCGAGGAAGAGATAAAGGCGGGCGGATTTTCGATGATGCTATCGGAGGAAATGAGAAGACGCGGCTATCTTGACGGCGTTAAATACGATATAGTTGCAACGCTTGACAGCTTCGTAATTCAGGAAAAAGACGAGGATATTTATATAAGCGCGCATGTTGATGCAAATTCTCTTGTCCTCGCTTATAAAAATCTTCTCTGATACGTAAAAAATTGCTTGCTTCTATTGACAAAATTCTATCTCTATGCTATAATGAAGTGTAAGAAAACCAAACGGAGGAACTTATCATGAAAAGAATACAGACTCTCGAAACTCGCGATCTTGAAAAGAGCGTAGTAAACGGCGGTTGCGGCGAATGTCAGACATCCTGCCAGTCCGCATGCAAGACATCTTGCGGCGTTGCTAACCAGAACTGCGAGCAGACAAACAACTAATAAACATCAAGCCGTTTTGCTCTCTTTTACGGTAGGGCGGACGGCTATGTTTTTGCCAATTTTAGATTTTATTATATAAATTAAGGGGACAGATTTAAATGGTTCATCAGTACAAGCTTAACGGATATAATATTGTTATAGACGTTTTCAGCGGAGCGGTTCATTGTGTGGATGACGTTGCATACGATATTATTGCGATGTATGAAAACACAAGCCGCGAGGATATTATAAAGACGATTCTTGAAAAGTACGGCGAGAGTGAGAACGTAACGGAGGCGGAGATCATCGAATGCCTCGATGACGTAAAATCTCTTTGCGACGCGCACAAGCTTTATACAAAGGACACTTATGCCGATAAGGCGTTTGATTTCAAAAATAGAAATACGATCGTTAAGGCACTTTGCTTACATATTGCCCACACATGTAATCTTAACTGTGAATATTGCTTTGCAGCACAGGGTAAATATCACGGTGAGAGAGCGATGATGTCGCTTGAGGTAGGTAAGAAAGCTATCGATTATCTCGTAGAGCATTCGGGCACGAGAAGAAACCTTGAGGTCGACTTCTTTGGCGGCGAGCCGCTTATGAACTTTGACGTGGTAAAGGGCATCGTTGAATATGCTCGAAGCATAGAAAAGGAACACAACAAGAATTTCAGATTTACGCTTACCACAAACGGTGTGCTTGTTGATGATGACGTAATCGAATTTGCGAACCGTGAATGTCACAACGTTGTTTTGTCGCTTGACGGCAGACGTGACGTACACGATAATCTCAGAAAGACTGTAAACGGACGCGGAAGCTACGATATGATCGTGCCGAAGTTCAAAAAGTTCGTTGAAGCAAGAGACGGCAAGGGTTATTACATGAGAGGCACGTTCACACACAATAACGTGGACTTCACAAACGATATTTTCCACATGCTCGATCTCGGCTTTGATCAGCTTTCCATGGAGCCCGTTGTATGCGATCCCAAGGATTCCTATGCGCTCACTGAGGAGGATCTCCCCGTTCTTTTCGAGCAGTACGAGATCTTGGCAAAGAAGCTTATCGAGAGAAGACGCGAGGGCAAGCCCTTTACGTTCTATCACTACATGCTTGACCTCGGTCACGGTCCTTGCATTTATAAGAGAATTTCGGGCTGCGGCTCGGGAACGGAATATATGGCTGTTACACCTTGGGGTGACCTTTACCCCTGCCATCAGTTCGTAGGCGATGAAAAGTACCTTCTCGGTAACCTCTGGGACGGAGTTACAAATACATCCGTTCGCGATGAGTTCAAGCTCTGCAACGCTTATGCTCGTCCCGAATGTAAGGATTGCTGGGCAAAGCTTTACTGCAGTGGCGGTTGCGCGGCAAATGCGTACCATGCAACAGGTAGTATTACAGGTGTTTACGAGTACGGCTGCAAGCTCTTCAAGAAGAGAATTGAATGCGCCATTATGACTAAGGTTGCAGAATATGAGGATGGCATTCTCCCCGAGAATTCTTCCTCCTGCGACGGTTGCGCCGAGGATTGCGAATAACCAAAACCTTTCTTGAAAAAAGGTTCTGGACTCCAAAGAACTTTTCGGAATGGTAAAAGATACTTTTATAGGCATATAAATTTTAGGGAACGACCTTTTGGGCGTTCCGTCGAATAATAAAAATTAAAGGAGGGGTAAATATGTCTTTTAGTGAAAGAACCTTACTGTCGCTTGAATATGATAAAATATGCGAGATGCTTGCTACTCACGCGACTACCGAGGGTGCGAAAAGGGCTGCTTTTATGCTTTCCCCCTCTGATGATATTGATACGGTATTGGCTCGTCAGAAAAAGACAACCGATGCAAAGCGTCTTTGCGAAGTGAAGGGAATGCCTTCATTCGGCATGATAAAGGACGTATCCGAGGCGTGCGAGAGAGCGGAGAAGGGTGCTATTCTTTCCCCCCGTGAGCTTCTCGACGTAGCGGCGGTTTTAAAGACGGCAAGAACACTTATCGACTACTGTCACGGTAATCATCTCTTTGATACCGTGCTTGATGAGATTTTCGACCGCCTTATGCCGAACAGAACTCTTGAGGAGAAGATCGCGCGCTCGATCATTTCCGAGGAGCTTATTGCGGACGAGGCGTCCGATACTCTGGCAAATATCCGCAGACAGATCAGAATTACCAATAACAAAATTAAAGAAACCCTGCAAAAGTACGTGCAGGGGGGATCACACAGCAAATACTTGCAGGAAAACATAGTAACGCAGAGAAACGGCCGTTACGTTATTCCCGTAAAGACAGAGCATAAAAACGACGTCAAGGGTCTTATCCACGACACGTCAAGCTCGGGCGCGACAATTTTTGTCGAGCCAATGCAGGTGGTTGAAGCAAACAATGAGCTTCGCGTGCTTGAATCCCGTGAGGAGCATGAGATCGAGAGAATTTTAGCAACGCTTTCCGCTCAGGTTTCCGAGTATTCCAACGCGATATGGCTCAATTATCTTAATATTAATGACCTCGCGTTTGTTTTTGCCTGCGCTCAGCTCTCTCTTGCGATGAGGGGAAGCTCTCCTACCATCGTAACCGATAAGAGCATAAATCTCAAGCGTGCAAGACATCCGCTTATCGACAGAGACCGTGTCGTGCCGATCGACGTTTCAATCGGTAACGGTTACGATACGATGATCATCACGGGTCCCAATACGGGCGGTAAGACGGTTACGCTCAAAACTCTCGGTTTGTTTGCGCTGATGACGCAGTCGGGACTTCACATTCCTTGTGACGACGGCTCATCGTTGTGCATCTTTGAGAATATTTTGGTTGACATCTGTGACGAGCAGAGCATTGAGCAGTCGCTCTCCACGTTCTCCTCTCACATGGTAAATATCGTTTCCTTTATGGAAGACGTATCCGACAGATCCCTTGTTCTTTTCGACGAGCTTGGCGTAGGTACAGACCCCGTCGAGGGAGCGGCGCTTGCGGTTTCGATCATCGAGCACGTAAGGGGCAAGGGCGCTATGTGCGCCGCTACTACTCACTATGCCGAGCTTAAGGCGTACGCGCTTGATACTGCGGGAGTTTGTAATGCTTCCTGTGAGTTTGACGTAGAAACGCTCAAGCCCACGTATAAGCTCATTATCGGTACGCCCGGTAAATCAAACGCCTTTGCAATTTCGGGCAAGCTTGGTCTTTCTCCCGAAATTATCGCGCGCGCTGAGGAGCATATAAGCTCTGATAACCGCAAGTTTGAGGATATTATAGGTCAGCTCGAGCAGGCGCGTGTGGAAATGGAAAAGCAGAGAGCCGAGGCAGAAGAGATGCGCTCGGATTATGAGAGATTCAAGAGAGAGGCAGAGAAGGAAATCAAGGCAAAGCTCGAAGAATCCCGTCGCGAGCTTGAAAAATCACGTGAGAAGGCGCACGCGATCGTACAGAGCGCAAAGGCGTCGAGTGATTTCATTCTCGAGCAGATGGATAAGCTCAAAAAGGCGAAGGACAGCGAAAAATTCGGCGATACACTTGCCGCGACAAGACGTGCAGTGCGGGATCACATGCGTCAGAATGATGAAAAATTCAACCCTGTCGAGGAGGTTGAATCCAATGAGAATTACGTTTTACCGAGACCGCTTAAGAAAGGCGACGAGGTGAAAATTATGAGTATTGGAAGCGAGGCAACGCTTCTTGAGGATCCCGACAAATCGGGTAACGTTCGCGTTCAGGCGGGAATTCTGCAGACCCGTGTAAACATTAAGGATCTTCGCTTAAAGGAGAATACTCCCAAGGTAATTTCGGGAGACAAAAAGATCAAGGCGTCGAGCTATTCCGTTCAGCGAAACGTATCGTTCAAGGACGAGATCGATCTTCGAGGCATGAACGGTGACGAGGCGTGGTTCAAGGTTGACAAATATATTGATGAGGCGATACTTGCGGGATTTTCCCGTGTGCGTCTTATTCACGGCAAAGGTACGGGCGCGCTCAAGGCGGCGCTCTGGAAGTTCCTTCGCGGCGACAAACGAATAGCGTCGTTCAGAATCGGACAGTTCGGTGAGGGCGACGGCGGTGTTACCATTCTTGATTTGAAATAATGGAGACAGTTTATGAATGAAGCAAAAATTATAAATCTTTACGATTTATCCCACACGCTAGCAGGTGAATATCTTTCGGGCTTTGAATATCCTTGGGAGGCGCTCTCGGGCATCAAGGATCTTATCATTGAGCTTGGAGGCATGCTTGATCCCGATGAATATGACGAAATAGAGGAAAACGTATGGGTGTCCAAGACTGCGGCTGTTGCAAAGAGCGCGTATATCGGCGCTCCCGCGATTATCGGACACGGAACAGAGGTAAGACACGGAGCATATATCCGCGGCTCTGCGCTCGTTGGTGAGGGCTGTGTCGTAGGTAACTCGGTCGAGCTTAAGAACGTGATCCTTTTTGATAACGTGCAGGTTCCTCATTATAATTACGTTGGTGACAGTATTCTCGGATACAAGTCGCATATGGGCGCGGGCTCTATTACAAGCAACGTAAAGAGCGATAAATCCCATGTTGTTGTTAAGGATAAATTCGACGGCGTGGAGATAGATACCGAGCGTAAAAAGTTCGGCGCGGCTCTCGGTGATTTCTGTGAGGTTGGTTGTAACGCGGTGCTTAATCCCGGTACGGTGCTTGGCAGACGTGTGAACGTTTATCCTACAAGCTGTGTTCGCGGTGTGATACATCCCGATCACATTTTCAAGAACGACGGAACTATCGTAAAGAAAAACTGATTTTGAGGTATATTTATGGGTAAATATTTTGGAACAGACGGATTCCGCGGTGAGGCAAACGTAGATCTTACCGTTGAGCATGCGTACAAGGTTGGTAGATTCATCGGCTGGTATTACGGCGAGAAGGCAAAGGAAAGAGGTATAGAAGGCGGTAAGATTCTTATCGGTAAGGACACTCGCCTTTCATCTTATATGTTTGAATACGCGCTCGCGGCGGGTATTACAGCGTCGGGCTCGGATGCCTGCCTTATGCACGTTACTACAACTCCGTCCGTGGCATATATAGCAAAGATAGACGAGTTTGACTGTGGTATCATGATCTCCGCAAGCCATAATCCTTACTATGATAACGGCATCAAGCTCATTAACTCAAACGGTGAGAAGATGGAGGACGAGATCATATCCCTTGTCGAGGATTATCTTGACGGAAATATGGGCGAGCTTCCGCTTGCTACTAAGAACAATATTGGTAAGACGGTTGACTATATCAACGGCAGAAACCGTTATATGGCGTATCTTATTTCTCTTGGACGATATACCTTCAAGGGCTTGAAGATCGCGCTTGACTGCGCTAACGGTGCGTCATGGCATATTGCAAAGTCGGTTTTCGATGCTCTTGGAGCGCAGACCTACGTGCTTAACGCCAATCCTGATGGTACAAACATTAATGAAAACGCGGGCAGCACTCATATCGAGGGACTTGCGAAGTTCGTATTAGAAAATAAGATGGACGTGGGCTTCGCTTACGATGGCGACGCCGACAGATGTCTTTGCATCGACGAGAACGGCGAGCTTGTTGACGGTGACAAGATCATGTATATTTACGCGCGTTACTTAAAGGAACGCGGAGAGCTTGTAAACAATAAGGTGGTGGCGACGGTTATGTCGAATATCGGTCTTTTCAAGGCGCTTGAGGCGATCGGTATAGAGTATGCGCAGACCGCGGTTGGCGACAAGAACGTACACGATTATATGGCTCAGCACAATAACTGTATCGGCGGTGAACAGTCTGGACATATTATATTCAGTCAGTATGCTTCGACGGGTGACGGAATCCTTACCAGCTTGAAGATCATGGAAGTTATAAAGGCAAAGAAGATGTCACTTGCAAAGCTTGCGTCCGACGTAGTTCTTTATCCTCAAAGACTTGTAAACGTGCGTGTAAAGGATAAAAGCGCGGTTATGAACGATGAGAGGATCAAGACGGCTCTTGGCGAGGCGGAAGCAAAGCTTTGCGGAAACGGCAGAATGCTTCTTCGCAAGTCGGGAACAGAGCCCGTTATCCGTGTAATGACGGAGGCGGAAACCTTTGAGCTTTGCGATGAATGTAACGCGTACGTGGTTGACACGATAAAAGCGCTCGGCTACGCGCTTTGATTGAAAAATGAATAAATAAGAGAAAAGGAGGCAGATCCAATGGCAAATTTCAATGATTTTGTAATGTGGCGCGGTGACTTGTCGTTTATTCAAGCCCCGTTTTGCGAAGTTGACGGCGCGATTCTGAGCGTTGCGTCTTACTTTGATTACGACATTGTAATATCCGAGGATGAGCTTCCTATTCCTTTATCCTATAAGAACGTTATTTCGGATTATCTTTCCGTTGATAATAGCGGCGAGCTGAAGCTCGGGCTTATTTTCCCGACTGAAAGATATATAAATCTTTTGAAGCTTTTAGGGAAATCGCGGAGATTTTCGGATATACAGATCTCGGATTTTTTCAATGATCAGAATCTTGAAAACTGTTATCAATTCTCAGGCATGACCTTTCATTTGAGCGACGGAAGCATCGCTATCGTTTTTCGCGGTACTGATGATACGGTCGTTGGCTGGAAGGAGGACTTTTGTATGTCGTTTATGGATGAGATCCCCTCGCAAAAGCTCTCGGTCGATTACGTGAATTTTATTGCTGACAAATATCCCTCAAGGCCCATTTACGTCTGCGGTCATTCGAAGGGAGGAAATCTTGCCGTTTATTCGACGGTTTTCGCCCGTGACGACGTCAAGGAACGAATTGTTAAGGCATACAGCTACGACGGCCCGGGACTTTCGGATAAAATCACGAAAACCGAAAAATATGAAGCAATTTCAAGTAAGCTTTGTCCAATAATACCCCAGGATTCCACGATTGGAGCTATGTTTAACAACGGCGGTTTCAAGGTTGTGAAAAGCCGCGGGTCGGGTGCGCTGCAGCACGATCCTATGATGTGGGAGGTGATGGGAGCCGAATTTGTGAAGCTTTCCACTCTTACTAAAAAGGGACTCAAGCACAAGACGAATTTCAATGCCGCGATGCAGAGGATGACGGAGAAGGAAAAAGAGAATTTTGTAAATCTATTCTTTTCCGCGATTGAAAAAACGGGCGCGCACACGCTTATGGATATTAATGAGTCCAAGCTTAAAAATCTTTCGGTTATAATCAAGAGTATAAACGGACTTGAAAAGCAGGATAGGGAATTGATGCTCGATCTTATCAAGAGATTACTCGGAAAATAAAATTAAAAAGCTCTCGACCGACGTCGAGAGCTTTTTGTTTTGCGGATCAAGCAAAGAGGGAAGCAATAATTCCTGCTACGGGACCCAAGATCATCATAGCAACGAGAACTGCGCAGAGCACGATGATCCATGTCTTTTTGTTCTTCATAATGATATTTCCTTTTCTGATTAAATTTCATCAATTGATAATTGGTCGGCTGCCGCCTTGGAATTGAGTGATACGCCCGTTGCGGGGAGCTTGAGCTTCTTGTAGCCCTTAGTATTCTCGAATTCCGATTCAAAGTCACGAAGCGCGCGAGTGATCTTCGCGTTCTTCTTGAGAGTCATGATTGCCGCGCCCTGAGACGTTCTTGTGGACTTGCTTACGATAAGCGATGTCTTGAATATCATCGCGCGGTTGTCGCTTGATATGATCATAAGATCAAACGGCTTCTTTTCTTCCTCGGAGAATATTTCAACTACGGGGGAGGCATCGGAGCATGCGCCCTTGAGCTTACGTCTTACCGCGGTGGTTTCGTAAGATTTTTCGGGGATTCTAACGCCCTTACCGTTTTCAAAAATGAATACGTAGTTGAAGCCCTCGCGGAAGCTGTTTTGAATATTCATAAAGAGCGGCTTTTCGTCCTTGTCCATTCCGAGCTTCGAGGGGATATATTCACCCATAACGGATGCCTTTACGTTCTCAAAGTCGGAGACCTTGGCGCGGTAGAGCTGGCATTTGTTCGTAATGAAGATAATTTCGTCGCGGTTTTCCGCGTCGAAGATCTGGCGCAGTGAGTCGCCCTCCTTAAAGGTCTGAACATCGTTGCCCTGAAGCGACTTGAAGGTGATCTTCTTGAAGTAACCGTCACGTGAAAGCACGAGGCGGCAGGGATAGTTTTCGATATGTTCTTCTTCAACGTACGCCTCAATATTGTCCGCGCCGATGATGAGGGATCTACGGGGCTTGCCGTACTTCTTCTTGATATCTGTAAGCTGCTTGGCGATAAGCGCCTTGAGCTTCAGCTCGTCGCGAAGTATCTCCTCAATTTCCGCGATCTGCTTTTGAATGTCCTCAATTTCGGAAATTCTGTTTATGATATACTCGCGGTTGAGGTTACGGAGCTTTATGTCTGCGATGTAATTTGCCTGAACCTCGTCGATTTCAAAGCCCGCCATCAAGTTGGGGATAACGTCCTCGTCCTTTTCCGTCTTTCTGATTATACGGATCGCTTTGTCTATGTCAAGCAAAATTTTGCCGAGCGCCATAAGGAGATGAAGCTTGTCTTTCTTCTTTTTAAGGTCGAATTCAAGTTCGCGGCGAAGACATCTCATTCTGAAGATTATCCACTCAGAGAGGGTTTCAACAACGCCCATCTGACGGGGAGCGGAGTCGATCAGAATGTTGAAATTACACTTGAAGCTTGATTCAAGTGGCGTCATCTTGTAGAGCTTCTGCATGAGCTTGTCGGGGTCGACGCCCTTGCGGAGGTCGAGCGTGAGCTTGAAGCCGTTTACATCGATCTCGTCGCGGAAGTCGGTGATTTCCTTGAGCTTGCCCTCTTTAACGAGCTGGGAGATCTTGTTCAAAATCGGCTCGATCGTTGTGGAGTAGGGGATCTCAAGAATATCGATGCAGTTTTCGTCGGCGTCGTACGTGTAGCGCGCGCGGATCTTGAATGATCCGTCGCCCGTATCGTATATCTGACGCATCTGCTCGTAGTCGTATATAATTTGTCCGCCACCGGGGAAATCGGGGGCTTTGATTATTTCCATAATTTTTTCGGTTGAAATGTTCGGCTTCTTCAAAATTGCGATCGTACCGTCGCAGATCTCTGCAAGGTTGAAGGAACAAATATCCGACGCCATACCAACGGCAATACCGCTGTTGGGAGAAACGAGGATATTCGGGAACTTTGTAGGCAAGAGTACGGGCTCTTGCATAGAACCGTCGTAGTTATCAACCATATCGACCGCATTTTTATCAATACCGTCGAAAATTTCCGCGCTGATGGGATCGAGCTTCGCCTCGGTATAACGCGCCGCCGCGCATTTCATGTCAGACGAATACTGCTTACCGAACGTACCCTTGGATTCAATAAAGGGGTGAAGCAGGGTCTCGTTGCCGCGAGTCAAACGCACCATCGTTTCGTAGATAGACTGGTCACCGTGGGGGTGAAGCTTCATTACCGAGCCGACGATGTTCGTGCTTTTGGTAAGTCTGCCGTTGAGAAGTCCCATTTTGTACATTGTGTAGAGGATCTTTCTGTGCGCGGGCTTGAAGCCGTCGATCTCGGGAATAGCTCTTGAAACTATAACGCTCATGGTGTAGGGCATATAGTTCTTTTCAATTGTTTCTGTTATCGGCTGAGGGATTATCGGAGCATAGACTATTTCCTTTTGCTCGTTTACCTTTTTCTTCCTTGCCATTTATACGTTTCCTTTCGGATTATAATTTTTTAACTGTGTGAGCCGCGGCTCTTATCATTCTGTTGTAAAGAGCGAGACCGAGTCCGTCCTTACTTGGAATGTGCGCGTAAATTATATCGGGTGAATATTTATCCGCCTTCCGCAAATGTGAAAAGAGCTTTTTCGCATGGCTCGCTATATCGTCTTTTTTACCGATCGGTAAGAGAATACTGTTTTTGTATTTTTCGATTTCTTCATCGTAGCAAAGAATTGCTATCTTTTTATTTTTCTCTTCAGAAAGAAGAAATTCTTCAATATTACGCTTGTCGCCGTCAAGCAAAACAAGAGGGCACGAAGGGGCGTAATGGCGGTATTTCATACCGGGGGATAGAGGTCGCTCGTTTTCCGAGAGGGATTTTTCAATTGTCTCGGGGATATTTATTTTGTCGCATACACAGGCGAGCGCGTCGACGGTAATTCCTCCCGGACGCAGAAGCGTCAGAGTGTTGTCATCACCTATTGAAACTATGGTAGATTCAAGACCGATGTCGCATTCACCGCCGTCGATTATCATATCAACCTTACCTGACAGATCGTCGATTACGTGCGTAGCGGAGGTAGGGGAGGGCTTTCCCGAAATATTTGCCGACGGAGCGGCGACGGGTACGCCTGCCTCTTCAATGATCGCGCGGGCAACTTGGTGAGCGGGGCAACGGATAGCTACCGTGTCAAGTCCTCCCGTAACGGTCAAGGGAACTATGTCCTTTTTCTTTAAAATAACCGTAAGAGGGCCGGGCATAAACGCCTTTGCGAGCGCGTAGAACGTAGAATTCGTATACGCGTAGCTTTCGGCATCCTCTGGCTTGTTTATATGAATTATGAGAGGATTGTCGGACGGACGTCCCTTCGCGGCGTATATTTTCTCGGCAGATGAGGAGAGTAGTCCGTTGCCGCCAAGTCCGTAAACGGTTTCCGTGGGGATAACCACAAGACCGCCGTTTCTTATTATTTCTCCCGCCTTTTTGATAGAAGGCAGATCTTCCTTTATGTTTTCAATTTTTACAACTTCGGTAAGCATAAATCCGCCTCCTTTCTTTTTACTGTTCTGATTACTGTTCTGATTACTGTTCTGATGCAAGCTTTGAGGCCGTGTCTGCCGCTATGAGCGCGTCGATCATGTCTCCGATGTTACCGTTAATAAAGCTATCGAGAGAATAGAGGGTAAGACCGATCCTGTGGTCGGTGATTCGGCTCTGGGGGTAGTTATACGTTCGGATCTTTTCGCTTCGGTCGCCGCTTCCGACCTGATTTTTTCTGTCGGATGCGATCTTTTCATTCTGCTCGCGGCTCTTGATGTCGTAGAGCTTTGCGCGAAGCATCTTGAGCGCCTTGTCCTTGTTTTTGAACTGTGAACGCTCCTCCTGACATTCCACAATTATGCCCGTGGGCTTGTGCGTCAGACGAACCGCGGATTCGGTCTTGTTGATGTGCTGACCGCCCGCGCCGCTTGACTTGCAGGATTCATATATAAGATCGGACTCTTTAATTTCGATTTCGACGTCCTCGACTTCGGGGAGCACCGCAACGGTTGCTGTCGATGTCTGAATACGTCCCTGGGATTCGGTTTCGGGAACTCTCTGAACTCTGTGAACGCCCGATTCAAATTTGAATCTTGAATATGCGCCGTCGCCCTCAAGCGTGAAAACGATTTCCTTGTAGCCGCCAAGCTCGGTCATATTTTCATTCATAACCGAGAGCTTGAAGCCCGCGCTTGCCGCATACATGGAATACATGCGGAAGAGAACTGCTGCAAAGAGAGCTGCCTCCTCACCGCCCGCGCCCGAGCGTATTTCGATAATTACGTTCTTATCGTCGTTGGGATCGCGGGGAATAAGAAGAATGGAAAGCTCCTTTGCCGTTGCCTCAAATCTTGCCTTGGCGTCCTTGAGTTCCTCTGTAGCCATATCTCGAAGCTCTGCCTCGTCGGCTTCCTCGATCAGCAGCTCAGCGTCCTCAATGTCGGCTTTTGCTCGCTTGTGTTCGCGAAGCTTTTCGATCAGGGGAGTTAAGGAGTGATACTCCTTAATAGCCGCCGCGTACGCCTTGGGATCGCAGAGGAGCGCCTGATTATTGGCAAGCTCGAATTCAAGACGGATATATTTTTGCTCGGTGTCAGCGAGCTTTTCTATGAAATTTGTCATTTTAAATTATTTGCAGAAAGCCGCGAATGCCTTGTGAGCGCAAAGAATATCGAGCTTGGAAATGATCTCGTAGGGCGCGTGCATGGAAATTACGGGCACACCGAGGTCAACCGTTTCGATATTGTGCTGAGCGATGAACTTGGCAACAGTACCGCCGCCGCCGAGATCGTTTCTGCCCATGTCACCTGCCTGCCAGATAACGCCGTTGTCAGAAAAGAGCTTGCGGATCCAGCCGATATATTCTGCGGGAGCATCGTTTGTTGCACTCTTACCGCCGTGTCCTGTGTACTTGGACATAGCAACGCCGCAGTTGATGTACGTAGCGTTTCTTTTATCAAATGCTTCGGCATAGTTGGGGTCAAAGCATGCCGTAACGTCTGCGGAGAGGCACTTGGAGTGCGACTTAACTGCGTAAATATTGCCGCCGAGAGCTTCTGTTACAGCTCCCATAAGGTCAGTGAAGATCTCGCTCTTCATACCCGTATTGCCTTCGCTTCCGATCTCTTCCTTGTCTGCGAGAACAACCATGATCGTCTTCTCGCTCGCATCGGATTCAAAGAGAGCTGTAAGGGAGGGGTAAGCGCAAACCTTGTCGTCGTGACCGTATGCAGAGATAAGAGTACGGTCAAAGCCGACGTCACGAGCGCGTCCTGCGGGAACTGCAAAAATATCGGAGGAGAGGAAATCCTCTTCAACCATACCGTACTTTTCGTTGAGGTATTCAAGAACTCTTGTCTTTACGGGATCCTTATCGTCGGGATTGGATGAGGGCTTAGCGCCGAGAAGAACGTTCAAGTTTTCCGCGGAAACCGCCTGACCGAGGGGCTTGGAATTGTAATCCTGAGCGATGTGGGGAAGAAGGTCTGTGATATAGAATACGGGATCGTTATCGTCGTCACCGATGGAGATATTTACGATCTCACCGTCCTTCTTGACGATCGTGCCGTGGAGAGCGAGGGGGAGTGCCAACCACTGATACTTACGGATGCCGCCGTAGTAACGTGTTTTTGCAAAGCAGAAGCCGGCTGCCTCGTAGAGGGGCATCTGCTTGAAGTCGATTCTGGGTGTGTCGATATGGGAAGCAATGATTCTCATGCCGTTATTGATGTTTTCTGTACCAACCTTGAAAAGGTAGAGGGATCTTCCGCGGTTGTTGTAGTAAAGCTTATCGCCCGGCTTGATCTCCATGCCGAAATCATATTCGGTATATCCGTTTTTCTTTGCAAGCTCGATAGATGTAGCAACGCAATCGCGCTCTGTCTTGGAAGCGTCAAGGAAGGTCTTGTAGCCCTCGCTGTAAGCGTTTGCTTCTGTCGCGAACTCTTCGCCGAGTGTTTCGTATACGTTTGACTTTTTGTAGAAAAGATTGTTTTCCATATTTCTGTCTCCTTTTTTATGTGAGAGTTTACTTTGTTTAGTTTATTGAATAAAGCTCCTGATATTTTGCCTGAGCTTTAGTTACCTTTTTTACGTAGTTGCGGGTTTCCTTGAAGGGGATATTTTTCAGGGTGACACCGTCGTCGCTGTATTCAGGCGTGTCGATCCAGCCATCTATCCATTCGCCGGTATCAACGTCGCGTCTGCCGAAAACGTTGCCGATTCCCGCATTGTAGGCGGCGAGAGCGGTTTCCCAGTTCTGTACGTATGTACGGTATATCCACGACAGGTAATACGCGCCGTATTTTATGCTTGTTTCGGGATCGTATCTCATGCCGACGTCAAGATTTTCATAAAGGAAGTTTGATGTAATATCCTTGAACGTAGCAGGCATAAACTGCATAAGTCCGACAGCTCCCGCGTGCGATACGGCATCCGCTTCAAAGTCGCTTTCGGTTTTTATGATAGCGTAAATTAAGGATTCGGGGACGTTGTATTCCTTTGAGTATTTCTGCACGTATTCGGAATATTTTATAGGGTAGTATTTTTTCTCGGCAAAGGTAATTCCCGCGTCAAGCAAAAATCCGAGCGCAATTGAAACTACAAGGATTATCAGTATCGCAACGCCGTGCCGTTTTTTTCTTCTTGAATGGTGATTAGTCGTTGCCATTTATTATGTCCTTTGAGATTAAAATTTTCTTTAACTGATCCGCAAGAGCGGGGAGGTCCCCGTTGTTTTCCACTGTGAAATCCGAGTTCTCCGTGTAGAACTCTACGGGCTTTTGTGAGTCTACGCGTCTTTTCGCATCCTCAAAGGAAATATTGTCGCGCGACATAATTCTTTTTGTTCGCTTATCTCGGTCTGCGATTACCGAAATTATGAAATCACAGTCTCGGTCAAGTCCCGCTTCAATGAGCAGAGGAGCGTCGATAAGAGCAAGATCGCAGCCCATTGCCTTGAGAGACGCGAGAAATCTTCTTATTTCACGGCAAACGTGCTTGTGAGTGATCTCGTTGAGAAGCTGCAATTTTTCTTTGTTTTCTTCACCGAAGACCATGCCGGCCAAGGTTTGTCTGTTTAAAAGTCCGCCTGCGGTGAGAATATGTCTGCCAAAGTGGTAAACCAGCTCGTCAAGACATTTTGACGGTGGGGAGATAACGTTGCGGTAGACCGCATCAGCGTCGATAACCGAAAAACCGAAAGAGGAAAGGATTTTCGACGCTTCACCCTTGCCGGCACCGGTCTGTCCGGTAATACCTGCGATGATCATAATATCCCTCCTTGCCACATGAATTTACATACACCCTATATTATAACTTATTTTTGAATATTTTTCAATAGAAAAACAAAATATTATTACGATTTTTAAGAATTTCCCTCATTTTTTATTATAATAATAAAATACGCTGGAATTTTTATATTACTTGTTGCAATTTTGTTCGGAATAATGTATAATAACTATATATGCACACTGAAAGGTAAAGATCATGTCTAAATATAAATACGTTCTTTTTGATGCGGATGCAACGCTTCTTGATTTTAAGCGTTCCGAATACGAGGCGGTGATCGACGTACTTCAAAAATTCGGTCTCCCCGTATCTGATGAGATAATAGCGAAATATTCTGAAATAAACGATAAGCATTGGAAAATGCTTGAGCGAGGAGAAATTGAGAAAAACCGTCTTTACGCGGCAAGATGGGAAATGTTTTGCGAGTATTACGGCTTTTCTGCCGACGCGCAGGCAATGTCGGATTTTTACCCCATAACTCTTGCAAAAAAGTCGTATCTTATGGACGGCGCGCTTGAAATTTGTAAATATCTCTATGGAAAATACCGACTTTTCGTTGTCACGAACGGAAAGAAGAGCGTTCAGGACGGCAGATTTGATCCCTCGCCGTTAGCACCTATGTTTGAAGGCGTTTTCGTTTCCGAGGAGATCGGATTTGAAAAGCCGAGACGTGAATTTTTCGATGCGGTTGCTGAAAAGATCGACGGATTTGACCCCAAGGACGCAATAATTATCGGAGATTCTCTCACGTCGGATATGCAGGGCGGAATAAACTACGGAATAGACACCTGTTGGTTTAATCCCGCAGGTAAAGAGGTTCCTTTAGAAATGAATTTGACGTACGTCATAAATTCGCTTGACGAGCTTTCAAATATTCTTTGATTTTTGAGGTTTATATGTTGGAAAATATTGAAAAAATATACAACGAGCCGCTATGGAAGCATTCGACCTTCAGAATAGGCGGTGAGGCAAGGGTTGCTTATTTTCCTAAAACGAAGAGGGAATTTACAGAGCTTCTTGCACATCTTAAAGGTACGGGCGAGAGATATTTCATAGTGGGTAACGGATCAAATCTTCTCTTTGACGATAGCGGATTTGACGGTGCGATCATATTTACTAAAAATATGTCCGATTGCTCGTACGAATACAGAACCGATGGCGTTGTAATATATGCCGAGGCGGGCAAAAAATTGACCGAGCTGTCCTTTGAGGCAGGCAAAAAGCACGCTCTGTCAGGTCTTGAATTTGCGTACGGAATTCCCGCAACAGTTGGCGGCGCTATCTATATGAATGCGGGCGCGTACGGTGGACAGATGGCGGACGTCGTGATGGATATCGAGGCGTACGACACAGAGAAAAACGAGATCGTCTCAATAGATAACGCGGGAGCGGATTTCTCTTACAGACACAGCGTTTTTGAGGAAAACAGAAATCTTGTCGTTTTGTCCGTAAGACTGAAGCTTGTATCAGGTGACGCCGCGGAAATATCTAAGAAAATGGATACCAATATGCAGTCAAGACGTGATAAGCAGCCGCTTGAATTTCCGAGCGCGGGAAGCACGTTTAAACGCCCCGAGGGTTATTTTGCCGCAAAGCTTATCGACGATGCAGCGCTCAAGGGATATTCGGTCGGCGGAGCCAAGGTGTCGGAGAAGCATGCGGGCTTTGTAATAAACGCGGGCGGCGCAACCTGTGCCGACGTTCGTGCTTTAATGGACGACGTATCGAGGATTGTAAAAGAAAAATTCGGCGTAGAATTATCCCCCGAGGTAATTTATTTGCCATATTGACGGAGTGAGAAATGTCATTTTCAGATGATGTAAAAAAAGAGCTGCTCGGCTTGAAGCTGAAGGGAAATTGCTGCAGACGCGCGTTCCTTTTCGGCGCGCTTACGGTAGGCGAGCTCAACGGTGATAAAATAACTTTAAAAATAACCAACCCCGATACTGCGGAGTATGTAAAGGAGTGCATTTCCTCCGTCCTGAAGCGTCCCTTCGAGGAGGAGTGCATAAATCGCGGCTTCTGTAAAATGTGTATTTTGCGTTTTTCGTCGCCTGCCGCGTCAAGGTTTCTCTCGTCGTGCGACACGGTAAACGATGACGGAATACCCGAGGGTATTGATAATTACATAAGCTGTAACGCGTGCGCGTCGGCATTTATACGGGGCGTATTTTGTGCTGCGGGAAGCATAAGCGATCCCAAAAAGTCGTTTACGCTTGAGATGATACTACCGACTCTTGAGAGAGCGAAGGCGATAAGACAAAAGCTTTTTGAATGTGAGCTTGTGCCGGGACTTTGCGAAAGAAAGACGGGCTACGGACTGTTTTTCAGAAACGGAGAATCCGTTGAGAATTTTCTGACTATCTGCGGAGCGAGTGAGATCGTATTCGAGCTTTACAATTCACAGATCGAGAGAGATATCAGAAACAATGAAAACCGCGCGACAAATTGCGTGGCGACGAATATTCAAAAAACGGTCGGAGCGGCGTCAAAGCAGGTAGCAACGATTGCAAAGCTTTACGATATCGACGTTTTCTACGATATGCCGATCGACCTGCAGTATACGGGAAATCTTCGCATTCAGAATCCCGATATATCCCTCTTTGAGCTTGCGGAGCTTCACAGTCCCAAGATCTCGAAATCGGGACTTAATAACCGTTTGCGTAAAATTTCGGAATATGCGAAAAAACACGGAATTGAGTGTTGAAAATAAATGAAAGGAGAATGAAAATGGGCGAATTTGTACATCTGCATCTTCACTCGGAATACAGCTTGCTTGACGGCGCGTGCCGTATAAGTGATATTCCCGCGAGAATAAAAGAATGTTCTCAGGATGCCGTAGCCATCACCGACCACGGAAATATGTACGGCGTTGTGGCGTTTTACAATGCTTGCCGTAAAAACGGAATAAAACCCATTATCGGATGTGAGGCATACGTTGCTCAGAGAAGCCGCTTTGAGAAGGTGAATTCTCACGACGGCCCTTATCATCTCGTTCTCCTGTGCAAAAATCAGACAGGTTATAAAAATCTGTCTTATCTTGTTTCCGCGGGCTTTACCGAGGGATTTTACGGAAAGCCGAGAATTGACGAGGAGCTTCTTTTCTCACATAGCGAGGGACTTATAGCTCTGTCCGCATGCCTGTCGGGTAAAATTCCGCGCCTTGTGGCAAACGGCGATATGGCGGCGGCATTGGACACGGCAAAAAAATATAAAGAGGTATTCGGTGAGGATAGCTTTTATATTGAGCTTCAGGATCACGGAACGGATAAGACTCGCGCGATAATTCCCGCGCTTGTCGAGTTAGCCGAGGCGGCGGACATCCCGCTTGTTGCAACTAATGACTGTCATTATCTCCGCAGAGCGGATTCCAACGTTCAGGATATTCTTATGTGTATCCAGACTAATACCACTGTTGAGGATGATGCGAGATTCAAGTTTGACACCGATGATTACTATATTAAGGACACAAACGAAATGAAGATGCTCTACTCAAAGTATGAGGGAGCTATTGAAAACACTGTCAAAATTGCAGAAATGTGTAATCTCGAATTTGACTTTGATACGCTTTATCTTCCCAAGTTTCCGTGTCCTTCGGGTAAGAGCGGGGAGGAATATCTTCGCGAGCTTACGATGGCGGGACTTGACCGCCGTGAGCGGCTCTCACACATTGTCTATGACAGGGAATTTACAAGACAAACATATCTTGACAGAATTGACTACGAATTATCGGTTATAAATAAAATGGGCTATGCGGACTATTTTCTCATAGTTCAGGATTATGTCGGCTTTGCAAAGAGCGCGGGCATTCCCGTAGGCCCCGGACGTGGATCGGGCGCGGGAAGTATAGTTGCGTATCTTTTGAATATTACCGACGTTGACTCTATAAAATTCGATTTGCTTTTCGAGAGATTTTTAAATCCCGAGAGAGTAAGCATGCCCGATATTGATATTGACTTTTGCTATACCCGTTGCGGAGAGGTTTTCGACTACGTCGCAAGAAAGTATGGCAGGGAACATGTTTCAAGAATTATTACCTTCGGTACGCTTGCAGCTAAGGCGGCGGTGAGAAATACGGGACGCGCTATGGGAATGTCGTACGCCGATGTTGACGTAGTGGCAAAGGCAATACCGAGAGAACTCGGAATCACGCTTGACTCGGCGCTCAAATCTCCTGAGCTTCGCGAGATGTATGAAGGCGATGAAAAGATTCGCGAGCTTATTGACAACGCAAGACGGCTTGAGGGAATGCCGAGAAATATTTCCGTTCATGCGGCGGGCGTCGTAATTACGGACAAGCCCGTGTGTGACTACGTTCCGCTTGCTACGAGCAATGACACCCTTGTGACTCAGTTCGATATGGATACCGTAGCAAAGCTCGGTCTTCTCAAATTCGACTTCTTGGCGCTCCGATATCTTACGATAATTGATGACGCGCAAAAGCAGATAAAGGAAACAAACCCCGATTTCGACATCGAAAAAATACCGCTTGACGATAAGGCGACCTTTGAGCTTATTTCAAAGGGACTTACGGGCGGTGTGTTCCAGCTTGAATCCGCGGGAATGCGCCAGGTTCTTCAGAATCTTCGTCCCGAAAGCATTGAGGACATAATCGCGACCATCGCACTCTACCGTCCCGGCCCTATGGATTCAATTCCTCGATTTATAGAGTGCAGACACGATAAGAGCAAGGTGAAGTACGATCTGCCCCAGCTTGAGCCCATACTTAAAAACACTTACGGATGCACGGTTTATCAGGAGCAGGTAATGAGAATCTTCCGCGAAATCGCGGGATATACCTTCGGACATGCGGATATCGTGCGTCGCGCCATGTCCAAGAAAAAGGCGGACGTGCTTGAGGCGGAGCGAGAGGCGTTTGTAAACGGCGCGGCAGAAAACGGCGTCGACAGAGGGGCGGCAGATAAGCTCTTTTCGGATATGTCAAGCTTCGCAAATTATGCCTTCAATAAATCCCACGCGGCGGCGTATGCGGTCATCTCCTACCGTTCGGCGTATCTTAAGGCGCATTATACGGGTGAATATATGTCCGCATTGCTCACGAGCGTTATAAATGACAGAACAAAGGCGGCAGAGTACATAGCTGAGTGCGCGAAGTTTAAAATCCAGGTTTTGCCTCCTGACATCAATTCAAGTAGGGTGAGCTTTTCAACCGACAGCGACGGAAATATCCGTTACGGACTTCTCGCTATAAAGAACGTAGGTCAGAAGATCATTGAGGATATAATCGATCTTCGCGCAAGCGACGGAGATTTTGAGTCCTTCTATAGCTTCGTTGAGCGCGCTACGGCGTCAACCGACGTAAATAAGAGACAGATCGAATCCCTTATCAAGGTCGGCGCGTTTGACCGTCTTGGCGTTGACAGAGCAAAGCTTTTGTCCTCATTTGAAGCCATAGTCGATAACGTACAGTACAAAAACCGAGACAATCTTATAGGTCAGCTTGATATGTTCTCCCAGGGGCTGCTTGAGGCGCCCGAGTTTGAATATCCCGATATACCGCCCTTGACACTCAAGGAAAAGCTGATGCTCGAGAAGGACGCGGCGGGAATGTATTTTTCAGGACACCTGCTTGACGGGTACAGTAAAAATATTGAAGATTCCGATATCGTGAATATCAGTGATATTGTAAACGTTTCCGACGATGAGAGTGAATTTTCCGATCGAGATAACGTCACCGTTGCGGGAATCATTACGGGCGTTACTTATAAAACGACCAAAAAGGACGAGCGAATGGCGTTTATGACGCTTGAAGATAAGTTTGCCGAGATCGAATGTATAGTTTTCCCGAAGGCATATAATAAATTCTATCACGAGATCCGAGTGGACGGAGCGGTGACTGTGCAGGGAAATATTTCTCTTAAAGAGGATGAAAATCCTAAGATCATCGTAAACGAAATATCTCCTCTTGTGGAAAATTCTCTTTATGAAAAAGAGAAAAAGCAGGTTGAGGTAAAGAGGGAGGAGCAGAAGACACAGACGGTTGATATGCCGCAAAGAGCAAAATTCAACGCGCGTATGTCCATATATATGGGTACGGATTCTGCAGTGCCAACAACGGTAGTGAGCGAGCCCGCGCCCGAGAAGATCTATCTTCGTGTGCCTTCGATGAATTGCCGAGAGTTTTACGATGCAAAGAGAATTGTGGATCAAAATCGCGGCGGATCCGTGCGAATGATCTTCTATGACGCGTCTCAAAAGAAATATGCCGAATACAGTGAAAAGCTGCGTTACACAAAAGCTGTGTACGACAAGCTTTGTACTATTTTAGGCAAGGAAAACGTAATTGAGAAATAAAATTTTAACCGCTTTGCTTATATTTGGCAGAGCGGTTTTAATTATAAATAATTCTTAAATAATCTAAAAGCGGTTTACAAATTAATAAAAATATGTTATAATTATCGAAGAGAATTTTTTGATTGGAGGACGGTCGTGAGACTTGATAAATTCTTAGTAGAAGCAGGCGTTGCTACAAGAAGCGAGGCGACGAAGGATGCAAGAAACGGGCTTGTGCTTGTCAACGGAAGGGTTGAGAGAAGATGCGCCAGCCACGTTGATCCCACGGTTGATACTGTCACTTATAAGGGACAGATCATTACTTATCGTGAATTTACCTACGTCATGCTTAATAAGCCCGAGGGCTACGTCAGCGCAACCGAGGATGAAAAGCTCCCCACTGTTCTTGAGCTTCTTCCCGACGAGCTTCAGAGAATCGGACTTTTTCCGTGCGGACGGCTTGACCGAAATACGCTCGGACTTATGATACTTACTAATAACGGCCCGCTCTCGCACAAGCTTTTAGCTCCAAAGAGTCACGTCAGCAAGGTATATTACTTCAAGGCGGAGGACAATATTACCGATGAGGACGCTCGGCGACTTATGAGCGGTGTTGATATAGGCGGATACGTGACCGCGCCCTGTGAGGTGGAGCTTGTAAACTCCAAGGAAGGGTATATAACTCTTCACGAGGGCAAATATCACCAGATAAAGCTCATGCTCAAGGCGGTCTGCAACAAGATAATTTATCTTGAAAGAGTTAAGTTCGGCCCCATTGTTCTTGATAAGGAGCTTGCTCGCGGAGAGTGGAGATTCCTTGATGAAGAGGAACAGAAAGCCCTTGAAGAAGCAGGAAAATTCAGAAATTAATTACTAATATAACGAGGAAATCATGGACATTATTAAAGCACTTGCCGAGGAATTTAAATTACGGGAGGAGCAGGTTGAAAAGACGGTTGCTCTCATTGACGGCGGCGATACTATACCCTTTATTGCAAGATACAGAAAAGAGGTAACGGGAAGTCTTGACGATGCGGTTCTCCGCGATCTTAACGACCGACTTGAATATCTCCGTAATATAGAAAAGAGAAAAGAAGAGGTTAAGGCACTGATTGACGCTCAGGGTAAGCTCACACCCGAGATCGAGGCGGCGATCCTTGCGGCCAAGACAATTACCGAGGTTGACGATATTTACAGACCTTTCCGTCCCAAGAGAAAGACAAGAGCGTCTGTCGCAAGAGAAAAGGGACTTGAGGGACTCTCCGAGCTTCTTATGAAGCAGGAGCTTAAGTATGATCCCGAAATTGAAGTGGCTGCGGCGGAATATATTTCCGAAGAAAAGGGAGTCGCAAGTGTTGATGAGGCGCTCGCGGGCGCTATGGACATTATCGCGGAGGACGTTTCCGATAATGCTGAATACAGAAAAGCGATCCGTGCGCTTACGTTCGATCACGGTATGATGAGCGTTGAAAAGACCAAGGACGAGGATTCCGTATACGCGCAGTATTATGAATACAGCGAGCCGCTAAGTAAAGTTCCCGGTCACAGAATCCTTGCTATCAACCGCGGTGAAAAGGAAGAATTTTTGAAGGTTTCGGTTACAATTTCTCCCGAGATCGTGTTGAATTATCTTTTGTCCTGCGTTGTAACAGAGCCCTCAAGCCCTGCTTATAAATATATTTCCGCGGCGGTCGTGGACAGCTACGAAAGACTTATTTCTCCTTCTATTGAAAGAGAAATCCGCAATGATATGTTTGACAATGCATCCGAGGGTGCGATCAAGGTATTCGCGGATAATCTCTCCCATCTTCTTATGCAAGCGCCCATTAAGGGTAAGACCGTGCTTGGCTTCGACCCCGGTTACGTAAACGGTTGTAAGCTCGCGGTTGTTGATAAGACGGGTAAGGTGCTTGATACAGCGGTTATTTATCCCACAAAGCCGCGTTCGAGAACCGAAGAGGCGGCAAGAATTATCAAATCTTTAGTTAAGAAGCATAAGGTCGACGTTATCGCGATCGGTAACGGAACGGCATCGCGTGAAAGTGAAATTTTCGTTGCAGATACACTTAAGGAAATTCCCGAGTGCGACTGTAAGTATATCATTATAAGCGAAGCGGGCGCATCTGTTTACTCTGCGTCCAAGCTTGCAACAGAGGAATTCCCCGAGTTCGACGTAATGCAGCGTTCCGCTGTATCCATTGCCCGCAGACTTCAGGATCCCTTAGCGGAGCTTGTAAAGATCGATCCCAAGTCCATCGGTGTAGGTCAGTATCAGCACGACATGAAGCCCGCACGTCTTGACGGCGCGTTAACGGGCGTTGTTGAGGACTGCGTAAACGCGGTTGGCGTTGATATCAATACGGCGTCATATTCGCTCCTGTCGTACATTTCGGGTATTAACATCACAAGCGCGAAGAATATCGTTAAATACCGTGAGGAGAACGGTGAATTTACATCCCGCTCCCAGATAAAGAAGGTTCCGAGAATCGGAGATAAGGCGTTCCAGCAGTGCGCCGGCTTCCTCCGTGTGCCCGGATCAAAGGAGATCCTTGACAATACGGGAGTTCACCCCGAGTCGTACGACGCGACAAAGGCGCTTCTCGAGCTTTTCGGATATACTGTGAAGGACGTTCGCGAGGGTAATCTCAAGAATCTTCGCGAGGAGATCAAGAAGAAGGGAATACGTTCGGTTTGCGAGGCGATCGGTGTAGGCGAGCCCACTCTTATCGATATTATCGGCGAGCTTGAAAAACCCGGTCGCGACGTAAGAGATACACTTCCTCCTCCCGTGCTTCGTGACGACGTACTTGAGCTTGAGGATCTGAAGCCCGATATGGTGCTTACGGGAACGGTTCGTAACGTTATCGACTTCGGCGCTTTCGTTGACATCGGCGTGCATCAGGACGGTCTCGTTCATATCTCTCAGATATGCAACAAGTATATCAAGCACCCCAACGAAGTGCTTTCCGTTGGCGATATCGTTAAGGTAAAGGTGCTTACCGTTGACATCAAAAAGAAGCGAATCGGACTTACAATGAAGCTTTAATAAATTAAAACACCCCGTTTTTAACATTCCTTGAAATGCCATGAAACG
This sequence comes from Eubacteriales bacterium, assembly GCA_045632305.1. Taxonomy (GTDB): domain Bacteria; phylum Bacillota; class Clostridia; order Oscillospirales; family CAG-272; genus SVTX01. Next base: position 44,889 of record JAZQWL010000006.1, read on the forward strand.
GGGTGTTATTTGTATACTTTGTACAAAATATTTTGAGTAATTTTGGGGAAAAACCCACTTTAAATTACGCTTGATTTCTGTTACAATATATATAGCGTAATTTGGGTCGGCAGAGGTCGCCCGAATTTATTAATGTTTATAATTTATATGTACATATCTCAGGAGGAATGTAAAATGGCAAGTTTGTCTTTAAGACACATTTACAAGAAGTATCCCGGCGGTGTAACTGCCGTATCCGACTTCAACCTTGAAATCAAGGACAAGGAATTTATCGTTCTCGTAGGTCCTTCCGGTTGCGGTAAGTCCACAACTCTCCGTATGATCGCGGGCCTTGAAGAAATTTCCGAGGGTGAGCTCTTTATCGGCGACCGTCTCGTAAACGACGTAGCTCCTAAGGACAGAAAGATCGCGATGGTGTTCCAGAACTACGCGCTTTATCCTCATATGACAGTTGCGGAAAATATGGCGTTCGGTCTTAAGCTCTCCAAGACTCCCAAGGAAGAAATCAAGAGAAGAGTTGAAGAAGCTGCAAGAATTCTTGACATTACACACCTTCTTGACAGAAAGCCCAAGGCGCTCTCCGGTGGTCAGAAGCAGAGAGTTGCGCTCGGTCGTGCGATCGTTCGTAACCCCATGGTATTCTTGCTTGACGAGCCGCTTTCCAACCTCGACGCTAAGCTTCGTGCTACTATGAGAACCGAGCTTACAAAGCTTCATAACAGAGTAGGTACAACGTTTATCTACGTAACACACGACCAGGTAGAAGCTATGACAATGGCTACAAGAATCGTTGTTATGAAGGACGGTCTTATCCAGCAGGTTGACACACCTCAGCATCTTTACGATAGCCCTGTTAATATGTTCGTTGCGGGCTTTATCGGTACACCTCAGATGAACTTTATTAACGGTTCTCTTGAAAAGAGAGACGAGGACGTTTACTTCAACTTTGAAGGCAACTCCATTAAGGTTCCCGCAGATAAGGCAAACAATCCCGCGCTTGCTGAATACATTGGCAAGGAGGTTGTAGTTGGCGTTCGTCCCGAAAATATTCATGATGAACCCGCTCAGCTTTCCGCTTGTCCCGACAGTACGGTTGACGCATTCGTTGATGTAACCGAGCTTATGGGCTCCGAAATTTACCTCCACCTTGCGATCGGTGAGACAAACCTCACAGCTCGCGTATCTCCCAGATCCACATCCAAGGCAGGCGATACGATCAAGATCGCTCTTGAAACATCCAGAATGCATATCTTTGATAAGGATACAGAAAAGTGTATCGTTCACTAATTTGGGCAGATTCATTTAGCGAAGAATAAAAGCCACTTTAAATAAAAGACAACGTATTACTATAAAATATAGTTTTGTGCTTTTTAAAATGACGAAACCCGCCGATTTCTCGGCGGTTTTCTCCATTTTATGTGGCTTTTTAGTCGCGTTCGGACACTCTGGCGTACCCTCGTACGCCGACGATTGTCCGATCACGCCTTCTTCATCTAAATGACTCAGCCCAATTTTTCTATTCATATTTTTATTTGCTTTGCCATATAATGAAGCGATATTAAAAGTCGTTTTTGAGGAGGACGTATGGCAGAATATTCAATTTATAAGGACATATCCGAGCGGACGGGCGGTGACATTTACATTGGCGTGGTCGGCCCTGTGCGCAGCGGCAAATCCACGTTTATCAAGCGTTTTATGGAATCTTTGGTGCTTCCGAATATTGAAGAGGGGTATTCCAAGGAGCGCGCCAGAGATGAAATGCCGCAATCCGCGGCGGGTAAGACGGTCATGACCACCGAGCCGAAGTTTATACCCGATGAAGCGGTGAAGATCTCGGTTGACGGAGTTTCGTCCTTGAAGGTCAAGATGATCGACTGCGTTGGCTATATTATCCCCGAGGCGCTCGGTGCGATTGAAAACGGACAGGCGAGAATGGTGAGAACACCTTGGAGCGAAGAGCCGATGCCTTTCGTCGAGGCGGCGGAAATGGGAACGCAGAAGGTGATCCGCGAGCATTCGACGATTGGTATGCTCGTCACGACGGACGGATCTATCGGGGATATAAAGCGTGAGTCGTACGTTGAGGCAGAGGAGAGGATCGTAAATGAACTCAAGGAGCTGAAGAAGCCCTTTGCGGTAATTCTCAATTCTGCAAATCCCACAAAGGAATCCGCGATATCCTTGGCGTATGAGCTTGAGGAAAAATATAAGGTTCCCGTGGCTCTCGTCTCTTGTATGGATCTCGATTCCGAGGACATACGCCATATTCTTGAGCTTGTGCTTTTTGAATTTCCCGTAAACGAGATCAGGATAGATATGCCCGAGTGGGTGTATACGCTTGGCGACGACCATAAAATAAAAGCGAGTATTATTTCAAGTATTGAAAAGTGTGTGTCGCGCATAAATAAGACGGGTGATATCAAGGACAGCTTTTACGATCTTTCCGAGAACGAGTATATAAAGGCATACCGTATTGACGGCATTGATCTCGGTGACGGTACTGCGAGTATTTCGCTCGATATGGAGGACGGTCTTTATTGGAACGTATTGACTCAGCTTACGGGCTTTGAGGTTTCGAGCGACAGTCAGTTGATCGAGCTTTTATGCGAGCTTTCCGTCATGAAGGAAAAATATGACAGAGTGGGGAAGGCGCTCGACGATGCCGAGAGTGGCGGCTACGGAATAGTTATGCCGAACATTTCCGACCTCCGTCTTAATGAACCCGAGATAGTAAAGCAGGCGGGCGGCTACGGAGTCAAGCTTTCCGCATCCGCGCAATCGATACATATGATACGCGCGAATATTGAAACCGAGATCAGTCCTATTGTGGGAACCGAGCAGCAGAGCGAGGATCTTGTGAAATCCATGCTAAAGGAATTTGAATCCGATCCTCAAAGCATCTGGCAATCCAACATGTTTGGAAAAACTTTGTATGAGCTTGTAAACGAAGGACTTCATACAAAGCTTGATCACATGCCCGACGCCAGTCGCAAGAAGCTTTCTGAAACTCTCGAGAGAATTATAAACGAGGGAAGCGGCGGACTTATCTGTATTATACTTTAAAAAGGGAAACACCCCGACGCAAGTCGGGGTGTTTTTTAAAGAAGGAGATAAAATTTATAGTCGTAAGACTGTGAGATAATTTCGAATTTACGTATTAAACCGTAGCGGCCTTTCTTTCTTCCTCGTATTCGTAAACCTTTCTTATGTCTGCGCCGAGAGAAGCAAACTTTTCTGTGATGTTGTAGTAGCCGCGTTCGATCTTGTCGATTCCGTGAAGCTCGGATTCACCTTCAGCAGCGAGAGCTGCGATACACATAGCCGCGCCTGCTCTTAAGTCATGGCAAACGAGGGGAGCACCACAGAGGGGAGTGCCGCCGCGGATAATAGCGCGGTTGCCTGAAACCTTTACGTCCGCACCCATTCTTGTGAGTTCGTCCATGTACTGGAATCTGTTATCGAAAATTGTTTCGTGAATGTCGCTTGTGCCGTTTGCAAAGCAGAGCATTGTAGAGAACTGGGGCTGCATATCTGTAGCAAAGCCGGGATATGCCTGAGTTGTAATGGAAACGGGCTTGAGATTACCCGTGGATTCAACGATAACGAAATCTTCACCCTCTGTTACTGTAACGCCTGCTTCCTTGAGCTTGGCGGAAATAGCGTCGAGGTGACGGGGAATTACGTTCTTAACTGTGATCTTACCGCCTGTTGCTCCAACTGCTGTCATGAAAGTACCGGCTTCGATCATATCGGGAATGATGAAGTGACGGCAGCCGTGAAGCTCCTTAACACCCTTAACCTTGATTACGGATGTGCCTGCGCCGTAAATGTTTGCGCCGCATGCGTTAAGGAATACGCAGAGGTCAACGATATGGGGTTCGCGAGCCGCGTTGTCGATAATGGTTGTGCCTTCTGCCATAACGGAAGCAAGAATTGTATTAACAGTCGCGCCAACGGAAACCTTGCCGAAGAATACTGTCGTGCCCTCAAGTTTATCTTCTGCTTCAACCTCGATTCTACCGTTTCTGTGTGTAGAGTGAGCGCCGAGTGCTTCGAACGCGTGCATGTGAAGGTCGAGAGGACGGGGGCCGATGCTGCAACCGCCGGGGGAGTAAACACTTGCCTTACCGAATCTGCCGAGTTCTGCGCCGAGTATGTAGGAAGATCCGCGGAGCTTGGAAGCAAGCTCATTGGGAGAGGAGCAGGGAACTATATTCGCGCAGTTGATGGATACCGAGTTCTTTGCGAGCATCTTTACTTCTGCACCCATCGCCTTGAGAATGTCAAGGAGGATCATGATATCGTTTACAGGAGGAATATTGTCGATGATGCATGTTTCACGGTTGAGGATACATGCGCAAATTACAGGAAGGGCAGCGTTCTTTGCTCCGTTAATAGATACGCTTCCGTAAAGGGGTGTGCCGCCTCTGATGATGATCTTTTCCATAAGTTACCTCCATCCGTTCGCCTGAGTCCGAACGGTCATTTATGTTAAAAAGTTCGTGTCGAAAAACGTGTTATTTTATCGATTTCGAACTGCCGTTTAGCTTGTATATATTATATCATATATATTAAGGAAAGTAAATATCTTTTTGCTCAAATTAACAATTTATTTACAATATTTTACAGTAAATTATGTAATATTTTGACGAATGTGTCGCAGTATGCTATTTAATACTTTTGTTCTAAATGTGTGAAAATCACGGCAAAATATGAATAAAAGGTCAACAAAATAAATAATTGTGAATAAAAAGGCAATAAAATAAGGATAACCGATAATATAAAATGTCGTTGTATCAATTCTTTGAGTGGTACGACATTATTTTATTCAAAAATCCATCAAAAAATCACTGCAAAGAATGAATTTTCAAGTGAAGAATTTTGTCGAATTTTCACTTTGAAACAGTCCGCTCATAATACAGTATATTCGTGAATCTCGGCTATTGTTATCGTCGGCAAAATAAAAAATCCCCGGCGGATCACCGCCGAGGAAAATTTGAATTTTCAGTTTATTTTGCCCTCGTCCTTGAGGTATGCAACCGTCAGGTCGACAACCATTCCGTAGCTTACACGGCCCTCTGTTCCTTGTGATTTCAAATAGGTGTCATTGACTGCACCCGACACCTTGCTTGAAACCGAATGAGCGTATTGCTTGAAAAAATTATTGTATGCCGCGTGCTCCGCGCGGATTCTGTAATCAAGATTTCCCGCCGCCTTGGCATAAAGCGCGCGGTCTGCCGAATACAGCGCGCCCGACACGTATTCGTACATGTTGACGTAGGCGGAGTATCTTATATACGCATCGTCGGATTCGATGCAAACGAGAAAAGCTATCATGTTTGCCTCGTTTTCACGAGCGATCCCACGCTGATGAGCAAGCTCGTGAGCCGCGGTGAACGGTATCGTGTAATCGGGGAAATCGACGTTGATGTTTGCCTCGCCCGTAAAGAAGGAGTAAACGCCGGTTATGTGTGTATAAGACATCGCCTTTGATAGCATAACGGGCTTCAGACGGCTATTGAAGCTTCCTATAATACCGTGCTTTTCGATAAACTTATCGTACGCGTCGATCAGGTGGTTATTCATTTCATCGATTCCGTAGGGCATGACCGAGAAATCGCCCTCGTCGAATCTGATGCTGTCAAGCTCGGCGTTAGCCATATCCGAAAGATAAGCTGCGGTGTTGTAAAGATCCTTTGCTGAAACGTCGTTTTTTTCAATTCCGAGCTTTTTATCAAGCGTATCTGTTCTGTAGCCCGTTCCGAGCGTAAGACAGAAGGTAGAGAATAGCAACGAGAGGACTGCAAGTATATTTACAATTGCGACGCCCGTGGTCTTCCAGGATTGACAGCGTTTCTTTGCAACGTAAGTCACAACTGCGACGAGAATGAGGGGCGAGAGTATAAGAATGCATTCCGCAATTGAAAACGGCAGTATTCCCGTAATTTTCGCTAAAACAAACCTGACCGCTCCTGCCACGTATCTGTTGAAAAAATTTGCGAATTTTGAGCTTAATATTGAAACCAAATAGAAAATGCCGCACACAGCCGCGATGGAGTAACATATAACGGCGGCTTTTGATATTTTTTCATATTTTGGAGGGATCGGCGACCAGAGCTGCTTTTCCTCATCTGTAAGCGTCATGTATTCCTTCGCGTCGATAACGTCGCGGACGGGTTCTGTTTCTTTCTGACTTTGACTTTTATTAAATAGCCGAAATCTCTTTTTTTCTTTATTTCCCATAAATGCTCCTTTTCTTAAAGCACAGATAAATTCTCTGAAAAATCGTAATTTTTTATTATGTCCGTAAGATTTTCTCCCGTTTTTTTCTTTACAAAATCAATAATATCCTCGGTGGGCTCGGCATAGAGGAGTATGCGCTCCTCGGAAAAGGGCGCCTTCATATAAAGGGAGACCGCATGCAGAAGATGACGGTCGCTTTCGCTTTTATTGTTTCCGTAAAAGCAATCGTTTATCAAAGGATGACCGATTGAAGCAAAATGTACGCGAAGTTGATGTGTTCGTCCGGTGATGGGGGAGGCGTCTACGATACTGATACCGCCGCCCTTGTACAGAAGTCGGTATATCGTTTTCGCGGGGAGCGCGTCCGCGTCGGTCGACACCGTTCGTGTGATAATACTGTCTGCCTCGCGCTTTATAGCTTTATCGATTGTATAAATTTTGCCGTCCTCGGCATAGGTTGGAATATTCATTTCTCCGTCGAGGATCGCGATGTAGTGCTTTATGATCCCGAAATTTTGCGCTTCTCCGAAATAGAAGGACGCTATCGCGCGGTTCTTTGAGAGCACAACGATTCCCGAGGTGTTTGCGTCAAGTCGACCGAGTGGGCGGAAAACGAAGGGAAGCTCTCTTTTCTGATAAATATGAGCGACCGCGTTTCCAAGAGTATCTGAAAAATGATTGTGAGAGGGGTGAGTGGGCATGTGCGGCGGCTTATTAATCGCCATGATATGCTCGTCCTCGTAAATTATATCTATCGGAAGGTCTGCGGGAATCACGTTTTCGCTTGTGTCACCTTCATGGTCGTCAATTTTAATTGAGAGGACGTCGCCCGAGCGGAGAATATATCTTACCGTAACGTGAGAATTATTTACCGTGATGCCCATGTGAGTTTTCTTGAGCTGTGAGATCGCGCCCGATGATATTTTAGCCACGCCCTTAAGGTATGAAAGAACGCTTTTGTTATCGTGCGTCTCGCTTATGATGAAATCCATAATAATTCTCCTTTCCGTAAGATAATAACATTATACCACCAAAATCGCGCTCTATTGAGAATTTTCTGTGAATTATATTTAAGTTTTTATGTTATAAACGCGTTTTTCTCAAAGTATAATTAAGCAAAGCTATATTTTTGGAGGGTGTATGAAAAAATTAAAATTTGCATTTGTTTTGATTTTTTGCTTTATTACGGTCGCATTTGCGGGTGTTACTGTGTGTCTTGCCGAGGAGTGGGTAACGTATGCGGGGCTTGTCAACAAGTCCGACACGTGTAAGATATCCTACGGAATTGACGTTTTGGCGGGTAAGACGAAAACCGAGTTTGCGGGTATATCGGGTCAGCCGCTGAATTTTTCAAAGGATAAATTTGCTTGCGCGATGAATTTAAAGGATGTCGCAAGTATAACTCTTACCGCTCTGCCCGATGCGGAAACGGGAACTCTTTATATCGGCTCGTCGGAGGCATGCGTCGGGGATATTGTTTACGGAGAAGATATCTCAAAGCTTTCGTTTGAGGAGAGCGGAAGAAAAACCGAAAAGCTTCCCACCTTTAAATATAAGGTGAATTCGAGCGGATACGATATCGTATGCGTTATCTATATGCTTGATAAAATGAATGCTTCGCCAACTGTCGGCACGGCGCCGTATGCTTCGCTGAACGTCCTTACTTATAAGGGGATTTCTTCGAGCGGCGTTCTTTCGGCGCACGATCCTGAGGGTGATTCGCTGACTTTTGAAATTGTAAAGTATCCGTCCGACGGAATACTTACTCTCGACGATGAGAAAAACGGCATATATACCTACGTTCCCGACAAGACTTTCACGGGTGCGGATGATTTTGTTTACGTTGTAAAGGATCAATACGGAAATTACAGCGAGGGTATAAGAGTAAATATTGAGGTAGACGCACCCTCGGTTGCCGTGAAATACAGTGATCTTGACAAGAGCAATATTTACAGCTACGCGATCAACATGACTGAGCTTGGCATTATGAACGGCGAGCGGGTAGGGGATAATTATTACTTCAGACCCGATACCGAGGTGAGTCGGGGAGATTTTCTTGTCAGCGCGATGAAGGCGCTCGGAGTAACGTCGGTTCCTGCGTCGGCAAGCACACCCTTTACCGATGACGCGAGCATTGGCGATGAGCTTAAGGGCTACGTAAACCTTGCGTATGCAAAGGGTTATATCAGCGGATCGCGTGACGGGGAAGGGCTTTATTTCAGAGCGGATGAGAAGATAACCGTTTCGGAGGCGTCCGTGATAATAAGTAATATGATCGGTTACGCCTCTCCCGAATACGTTCCCACCTTCAGTGATACCGATAAAATTCCCGAGTGGTCGGAGAAGGCGGTGCTTTCACTCCACACACTTGGCATTCTTGAGTGCTTTGACAATTCCATTGGCGCGGACAGAATTTTAAGCCGCGCGGACATGGCGAAAATGCTTTCAAAATCGGTCGTTGTAATGAAGAGTATATAAAGATATATATTGACTTTTGCCGTATTTTGTTGTATAATTTAAAATGAGAAAGAATTTTGATTTATCTTTTGCTTTCATCTGATAAAATCGGAGGAATATAAATGAAAAAAACGGGAATTTTAAAGAAAATAACTGCCTTTGCGCTCTCGCTTCTGTTTGTGATCTCTTCTGTGGCAGCAAACGCGTCCATCGTGTCTGTTAATGAAGATGCGGCAGAGGAGGAGCTCGCTGAGAACGGAATACCTCTGAGCAGTTTATATCATCAAAACAAGGTTATGCCCGACACGTGGGTGTTTACCGACGGACTTGGAAGAGTTTCCTTGACGTATGAGGACGTTGGCGGCCCCCGTGAGGACAGAACGGTCGCTATGATGTATTGGGATTGGCATACGTACGAGTATGCTTATCAGGGTGCGACGAATACCAACGAATTTATGAAGCTTTATCCTGCGGCGAAAAATAATTATCATCATTCCGCTTGGAATACCGCGGGTAAGTATTGCTTCTGGAACGAGCCCATATACGGATATTATCAAAGCTCCGATACGTGGGTACTTCGCCGTCAGGCGGAGCTTCTCGCTAATATCGGCGTTGACGTTGTTTTCAATGACCACACGAACGGAACGGCTACCTTTGACGAGGGATATACCGCGCTTTTTGAAACCTGGCAGAACGCCAGAGCGGACGGAGTTGCGTCTCCCGATATTTCGTTTATGTTCCCGTTTACGTCTACAAGTATAAACGGCACCTCTTCCAGCATGGCGGAAATGCAGCTTACGAACAGTATTTACAAAAACATATATGAAACCGACAAGTATGCCGATATGTGGTATATGCTTGACGGCAAGCCCATGATCACGGGATCGAACTCTTATTTCTCGGATACCGAGATGAAGAATAACTTCACGTGGAGACGCTCTCAGTCCAAGTACGTGTCGAGTGATGATACCAACCGTTGGGGCTGGCTCTCCGTATATCCTCAGACGCTTCACTATAAGAATTCAAGCGAAATGTCCGCGGGCATCGTTGAGCAGATAACCGTTGGTGTTGCGTGCAATCACGATTACGTGAACAATGTAATTACCGCTATGAACGGCAATAACCCCATGGGAAGATCCTATACCTCTACGTATCCCGACAGATATCTTGTCGAGGGAGCGGAGGCGTCGCTTCACGGTTATTTCTTCCAGGAGCAGTTTAATTACGCGCTTGAGGTCGACCCCAAGGTAGTGTTTATTACGGGTTGGAATGAATGGCACGCGTGGCGTCAGACCGACGCGTCCGTCTGGGCTACGAGCAGAAACGTAAAGAACGCGCTCGTCGACCAGTTTGACAACGAATACAGCCGAGACATCGAGCCCACAAAGGGCGAGCTTAAGGACCATTATTATTATCTCGCCGCAAACTATATCCGTCGCTATAAAGGAGTAAATCCCATTCCCACACCGAGCGAAAATAAATCCATCGACATTTACGGAAACATTTCGCAGTGGAATGACGTTGCGCCTTATTACGCTTCTTACGTCGGAAACACCGATGACAGAAACGCGAGGGGCTACAGAATTGACAATAAGAGCAGATGGAATATATACAACGAAACGTCGGGCAGAAACGATATTATCGGTTCGCAGGTCGCTCGCGATGATAATTATATCTATTTCAACGTTGAGTGCGCGCAGAACATCACGCCGTATACCGATGATCTCTGGATGACGCTTTATATCGACATCGATCAGACAAATCAGGGATGGGAAACCTTTGATTACGTAATAAACAAGTCTGCCGCAAGTGCAGATACTCTTGTGCTTGAAAGATTTACGGGCAACGGATACGATTCAAAGAAGGTTTGCGACGTTGAATATAACGTTGACGGCAGATACATGACGGTGAAGATCCCCAAGAGCGCGTTTGGCCTTGAGGGCGATGATTTTACAGTCAATTTCTCCTGGACGGATAACGTTCACGATGAAGGTGACTATGAAAACTATTCCGGTGATATTCTTGATTTTTATATTTCCGGTGACGTTGCTCCCGGTGGCAGATTCAAATATAGCTACGTAAGCGGTAGCGGTGAATACGATTACCCCGAGATCGAGGATGAGACCGAGACAGAAACAGAGACGGAAACAGAGACGGAAACAGAGACAATTCCTCCCGAAACCGACACGACCGAGAAGGCAACTGATGAGAAGGATACGGATGAGGATGAGACGACGGGCGGCACTTCTGACGGGGACACACCCGTGACAGAGCCATCGACCGAGCCACCGACCGAACAACCGACTGAACCGCCGACCGAGCCACCGACCGAGCCACCGACGGAATCGCCCACCGAGCCGTCCGCAGGTCAAAACGGAGCGGATGAGAATGCTTCGACGAATGAAAATCGCGGTACTGACGAGGTGGATAAGAATCTTCAAAAAGCAGACGGATGCGGAAGCTCTCTTGGAGGCATGCTTGCGATCATACCGACCTTAGGCGCTTGCGCGTTTGTTTTAGGTAAACGTAAAAAACGTAAAATTTAAGATGAAAAACAAAATCGGGAGAGCGTGACTTTCCCGATTTTTTGTCATAAAATGTGATTTTTTCTCATATACATCTTATGATAATGCCGCGGTATTCATACGGAGTTAATATATCCGTGTTATAATATTATATTACAGAAAAGTTATAGTCCGTCGGTTATAAAGCCGACGTGCCGAAAGGAATAAATATGAGTAAAGAGAAAAATAACTGTTGTAAAAAAACCTCGATTGGCGGTCAGGCGCTTCTTGAGGGAATTATGATGAGAGGCCCGAAGATGACGGCTATGGCTGTCAGAAACCCCGAGGGTGAAATAGTAATAGAAAAGTTTCCTACCGAAAGCGTAGCGAGAAAAAAGTTTTTTAAGCTTCCCATTATTCGTGGACTTTTCAGCTACGTTGATGCTATGAAGTTCGGTTCGAAGTGCCTTATGCGTTCCGCAGAAATTTCGGGTCTTGACGAGGCCGAGGAGGAAATGGAACGCGAAAAGAGGGAAAAACGACTCAAGAAGGCAGAGAAGAATCCCAAGAAGGCGGAGAAGCTTCGCAAGCAGCAAGAAAAAGAAGACAGAAAAAAAGAAGAGCTTGTAGCGAAGGCAACAGCTAAATATGAGGCGGCTGAGGCGGAGCGCGCAAACATGGCAGAGAAGCTCGATAAGGCAAATCAGAAGCTCGCGGATGCCCGTGAAAACGGAGCTTGCGCCGACGATATTGCAAAGATGAACAAGGAAATCGCCGAGCTTGAACGCAAGACGCGTAAAGCGGAAGAGCGCGCAAACGATGCCAAGAAGGCAATAAAGAATCCTTCCACGAGCGCGCTTATGGCAATTATCACATCCATCAGCATGGTGCTCGGCGTGGTTATTGCAATTGGTCTTTTCGTTCTGCTTCCTACGTTCCTTTACGGATTGGCGGCAAAGCATATCGGATTCTTAAGTCCCGAGGATCCTGTGGCTCGTTCCTTTGTAAAATCGGTTTTTGAGGGCGTGCTTAAGATATTGATCCTTGTAGGTTACATGGGTGCTATCTCGCTTATGAAGGATATCAGAAGAACCTTTATGTTCCACGGTGCGGAGCATATGACGATATTCTGCTACGAGGCGGGACTTGAGCTTACGGTCGATAACGTAAGAAAGCAGAAGAGATTCCACCCCAGATGCGGAACGAGCTTCCTCATTCTCATGGTGCTTGTAAGTATTTTCATTTCGTTCTTTATAGATCCGCTTCTTTCTCTGGCGGGCATAACCGATACCACTGTCAAGCTCTATATGCTTATCAGAATGGGACTTAAGCTCCTGCTTCTTCCGATTATCGTAGGACTCGGTTACGAGCTTATTAAGATTGCGGGCAAGCACGATAATGTTATAACAAGGATCATATCCGCTCCCGGTGTATGGCTTCAGCATATTACGGTATTCAAGCCCACCGACGATATGATCGAATGCGCGATCGCTGCGGTCAAGGAAGTAATTCCCGATGACGGAAGCGACGCATGGTGATATTTTTTGAAATAATTTGAAAGGGGATTTTGTGTATGAAGGTAATGATTTTTAATACGTATGAGGAAATGTCGATGGCTGCCGCTGAAATTATGGCAGATGTCATCAAGGCAAATCCTATGGGAGTAATAGGACTTGCTACGGGCTCAACTCCCGTAGGAATGTATAACTGTCTTGCGGAAAAGTGCGCTTCGGGTGAGCTTGATTTTTCGGGTATCAGAAGTGTGAATCTCGACGAATATTATCCCATATCTCCCACAAACCGACAGAGCTACCGCTATTTTATGAATGAAAACCTTTTCTCAAAGGTTAATATAAAGCTTGAGAATACGCGCGTTCCCGCAGGAGACGCGGCTGATCCCGACCTTGAATGCGAAGAGTATGAGAAGTATATCGATTCGCTCGGCGGTATGGATATCCAGGTTCTCGGCATCGGTCAGAACGGACATATCGGCTTTAACGAGCCCGACAGCTTCCTTTATACCGATACTCACGTAACGGGACTTACCGAAAGCACGATGCAGGCGAATGCGAGATTTTTCTCCGAGGACGAGGTAATGCCGACAAAGGCGCTTACAATGGGCATGGGCTCTATCTTTAAGGCGAGAAAGATCATTGTTATGGCAAACGGTAAGGCAAAGAGAGACGCGGTAAGAAAGCTCATTTCGGGCAAAATTACAACGGAATGCCCCGTGACCTTCCTTAATTTGCATCCCGATGTGACGCTTATTTGCGATAAGCTCGCGGCAGAAGATTGATTTTGAAAAAGGAAATTTGAAATGTCTGATTTATACAGAGGCGCAGACGCGCAGATTGATAAAGAACAGTATATTGAAATTGTAAAAGAGACCGAGATCGCGATGGATGAGCTGATCGAGGCATCATGTATCAAACAGGGACAGATCTTCGTTGTCGGTTGCTCGTCGAGTGAGATTGTCGGATCGAAGATCGGCAAGGGCTCGAGCTTTGAGGCGGCGAGAGCGGTTTTTGAGGTTATCTACAGAAAGCTGAGCGATAAGGGTATCTATCTTGCCGCGCAGTGCTGTGAGCATCTCAACCGTGCGATCGTAATTGAAGAGGAGGCGGCAGAGAAGTACGGTCTTGAGATCGTTGCGGCAGTTCCTCAGCCCAAGGCGGGCGGCTCGTTTGCAACACTTACTTATGAAAATATGAAGTCCCCCGTGCTTGTTGAAGCCGTCAAGGCGCATGCGGGAATCGATATTGGAGGAACGCTTATAGGAATGCACCTTAAGTCGGTTGCAGTTCCCGTGCGTCTTTCCATCTCCAAGATCGGAGAGGCAAATATTCTTTGCGCCAGAACCCGTCCGAAATATATCGGCGGCGAGAGAGCGAAGTATTGAGTTAATTTGTGAATATAAAGGAGAAAAATTATGTTTATCAGAGCTTATTTTGAAGAAAAAGAAAAGAAGTCCAAGGCAATGGCTGCGGTTGCGGCTATAGGCGCTGTTGTAGCTACTGCCGCTGCGGGCGCTGTGATTTACAAGGCATATAAGTATAAAACTAAGGTTACTCCCGAGCGTCCCAAGGTGCTTGGAAGAATCGATATGAACGGAGACGGAGTTCTTGACGCGACCATGCTTGACACAACGGGTGACGGAGAGGTCGACACGATCGTTATAGACGAGGAATGATCCGAGGCAATAAGGGAGTGATTTAAATGGGCAAATTCCGACAGAAAATGTACAGATTCATGTACGGCAGGTACGGAGTTGATAAGCTGTATAATTTTTGCAACGTACTGATTATTGTAGCTCTGTTCGCAAGCGTTTTAGTTTCAATATTTGTAAAGGACGAGAACGTGGGCTTCTGGATCTCCACCGCGATCATGGCGTTTGATCTTGTAATTATCGTTTGGTCAACGTCGCGTGTTTTCTCGAAGAATATCTATAAGAGACGCCGTGAGAATGAGAGATTTATAAAGTTTTCAAGATGGTTTTTGAGAGTTGTATCCTTCAACACGTCGAGAAGATCAAAGAGCGGTAATATTGATAATTCGCAGTTTATTTTCAGAGACTGTACTAAATGTGCTTCTACCTTGAGACTCCCGAGAAAAGCGGGCAGAAATAAGGTGAAGTGTCCGAGATGCTCGCACAGATTTTACGTAAGAGCTAAAAAAATTAAATAATAGGTTTATATGGCAAAAAGAAGATCAAGAAAGAATAAATTGAATACCTCGACGCTTGTCGCGATCGTGCTTGTGGCAGTCGTTCTTATAGCGGGGCTTGTCGGTTGCTTGTTCGAGCCATTATCCGATCTGTTTTCCGGCTTTTCGTCGGGCGGCGGTGGCGGTGGCGGCGGGGGCGGCTCATCAGATTCTTCGGATATTTC
>JAZQWL010000007.1:0-8513 GCA_045632305.1 Eubacteriales bacterium
CCAAAAAGAGGACGTCGTGCGAGGTGCTTTCCTCATAATACTCCGCGATGAGCGCGCCCTCGCGGTTCTCTGTCATATATTTCGGCATGAGCAGAGGCTGCAAAAAGCCCAAAAGCACTCCGCCGACGAGCAGGATGCAAAGGCATCCGACAATGTTTTTCTTCATAGTTCTTCTTTCGTATCAGAATTGAACGTAAATAAAATCTCCCGCATCGTAGCCGATGCCGTACGTGCCGAAGATCAGGATCACGATCACGCCAAGGGTGAGCGCGGTACAGAGTGCGACAGGACGCTTTGCCAAACGATATCGAATGGGCGCGGTCTTGCCGATCTGACTTGCGAGGAACATGATCAAAATCCCCACGAACAGCACGCACCAGTCTCCGACCGCAAGTCCAAGCTCCGACCAGCCCTTTGTAAGCAGCTCGGGGAGGTTGAAATCGGTGAGCATGCTTCCCCAAAGGCGGAAGGTCAGTCCCACGTCTCGGTAGCAGTCCAGGCTTCGGATCAGACCCATGAGGAGGAAGGTTCGCGTTGCCTGAAAGATCCCCCAGCCTCGGCTTGCCACAAGCGTGGGAGCGGCGTGGTGCCACCTTGTCCAGAGGGGCTGCAGCTCCTGAGAGACCAGGATCAAAAGGCAATTGAGCATTCCCCACACGATGAAGTTCCAGCCCGCACCGTGCCAAAATCCCGTGAGAAACCACGTCACACAGGTGGCGACGTAGACAGGAAGCCGCTTCCCCACCGCCGTGCCGAGGTGCGCCCTCGACCACTTGGAAAAGCTCTGCATGGGTCGGCAGACCGACAGAGGATAGAAGACGTAATCGGTAAACCAGCTGCCCATGGTGATGTGCCAGCGGTTCCAGTATTCCTTGACGCTCCTTGACGAAAAGGGGCGGTCAAAGTTTTCTTTGAGGCGGATGCCAAACATCTCGGAAATACCGATGGTGATGTCGATGCCTCCCGTGAAGTCTCCGTAGATGACTGCGGAATAGAGCAGGATCAAAAGGAAAACGTACGCGCCCGTGCGCTCGGTCTTCACAAGCGACTGAACGGCGATCATCGCGGTATCCGCGACCACCACCTTCTTAAAGTATCCCCACACCACTCTCGCCAGTCCCGCGCGGACGCCGAGACCGTCAAAATCGTGTCCCTCAATGAGCTGCGCGGAAAGATCGCCGAATCGGCTGATCGGCCCCTGCAAAATCTGCGGGAAGAAGGAAACAAAAAGCGCCAGCCTCATGGGATTGCGCTCTGCCTCCGCCTTTGTGCGGTAGACGTCGATGAGGTATCCCATCGACTGAAAGGTATAAAAGGAGATACCGAGGGGCAAAAGCAGATTCGGGATCCGGATCTCTCCCCCCAGCGCGTTAATACCGCGCAGAACAAAGGCGGTGTATTTGAGCACCGCGAGAAGTCCGAAGCCAAGGCAAAGCCCCAGCACCAGCACGCAAAAGCGCTTCTTCTTTTCCTTCGCCTTGTACGCCTTTTTGATCTCCTTGGGATCATCGCGATGCGCTTCAAGATAGGATCTTTCCCGATCGCTCATCCTCTGCATCCACACAGCCGTCAGATAGGTGACGGCTGTGGTGTACAGAATGAATCCGAAGCAATCCGCCCCTGCAAACCAGTAAAACACGTAGCTTGCCGCCAAGAGGCACCACCAGCGGCGCGCCTTTGGGAGGGCGTAGTAGACTGCGAGAGACAGGACGATCAAAAGCAGGAACGGAAATGACGTAAATTGCATATCAGATCTCGTCCAGACGCTCGATCAGGGCATAGATCGCCTCTGCCGAGCAAAAGTTTTCGGGCAGGATCTCCTCCGCAGGGATGCTGACGTCAAAGACCGAGTTGATCTCGGTGATGAGCGTCACGATATCAAGAGAATCGAGAATTCCCTCTCCGATCAGATCCTCCTGTGACGAAAAATCCACGTCGGGATGGATCTCCTTCAAAATTTCAAGCAGCTTTTCCACGATTATCTTCTCTTTTCCGCAATTTCTTCAAGAATATACTTGATGAAATCATCAGCGGAAAGAACGCCCTTATCGCCCTCGCGTCTAGAACGGAGAGCAACAGTACCGCTCTCAACCTCCTTCGCGCCGATAACCGCGATATTGGGAGCTTTTTCAAGCTGCGCCTGACGGAGCTTATAGCCGATAGTCTCGTTACGTCTGTCAATTTCACATCTTACGCCGAATGCGGAAAGCTTGCGCTCAAGCTCTTCACAGTAAGAAACCTGGTCGTCACCGATGGGAACAAACTTAACCTGTACGGGAGCCATCCATGTAGGAAGCGCGCCTGCGTACTTTTCAAGAAGAAGCGCGAGGGTTCTCTCGTAGCATCCCATAGAAGTACGGTGAATAATATAAGGTGTCTTCATAGTATTGTCGGAATCAACGTATTCCATACCGAACTTCTTCGCAAGAAGCATATCGATCTGAATTGTGATAAGTGTATCTTCCTTTCCGAATACGTTCTTGATCTGAATATCAAGCTTCGGTCCGTAGAATGCCGCCTCATCAATACCGATAGCATAGTTTCCTGCGCCCAGATTTTCATCGAGGAGCTTGCCCATAATAGACTGAGCCATATCCCACTGCTCGGGTGTACCCTCATACTTGCCTACTCTGTTAGGATCCCACTGCGAGAATCTGAAGGAGCAGTCCTCACGAAGACCGAGAGTATCAAGGCAATAGAGAGCGAGGTCGAGACAACCCTTAAATTCTTCCTCAAGCTGCTCGGGACGGATAATAAGATGTCCCTCGGAAATTGTAAACTGACGAACACGGATAAGTCCGTGCATCTCACCGCTATCCTCATTTCTAAAGAGTGTCGACGTCTCACCAAGTCTCATGGGAAGGTCTCTGTAGGAACGCTTCTTGTTAAGGAATACCTGATACTGGAAGGGACATGTCATAGGACGGAGCGCAAAGCATTCCTTGGTTTCATCGTAAGGATCACCGAGAACAAACATACCGTCGAGATAATGATCCCAGTGGCCCGAGATCTTATAAAGATCGCGCTTTGCCATAAGAGGTGTCTTTGTAAGCTGATATCCGCGTCTCTGCTCCTCGTCCTCGATCCATCTCTGAAGAGTCTGGATAACTCTTGCGCCCTTGGGAAGCAAAATGGGAAGGCCCTGACCTATAGAGTCAACCGTTGTAAAATATTCAAGCTCACGGCCAACCTTGTTATGGTCGCGCTTTCTTGCTTCTTCAAGCATAGTTACGTATGCGTTAAGCTCATCCTTTGTGGGGAATGCAAGGCCGTAAACTCTCTGGAGCTGCTTATTGTTCTGGTCACCACGCCAATATGCGCCGGTGCACTGTGTAAGCTTAAATGCCTTAACCGCGCCTGTGGAGAAAAGATGGGGACCTGCGCAAAGATCTGTAAATTCACCCTGACGGTAGAAGCTGATAACTGAGCCCTCGGGAAGCTCTTCGATAAGCTGAACCTTGTAGGGCTCGCCCTTTTCCTGCATAAATGCAATTGCCTCAGCTCTGGGAAGCTCAAAACGTTCGATCTTGAGGTTTTCCTTTACGATCTTCTTCATTTCCGCCTCGAGCTTTGAAAGGATCTCGGGAGTAAACGCCACATCGGAATCGAAATCGTAATAGAAACCGTTTTCAATAGCAGGGCCGATCGTAAGCTTTGTTTCGGGGAAAAGTCTCTTTACCGCCTGAGCAAGAATATGGGATGCGGTATGTCTGAAAACGTGCGCGCCTTCAGTGTCTGCAAACGTAAGAAGCTTAACGAATGCGTCGTTTTCAATAAGATGTGTGAGAGCTACCGTCTCGCCGTTAACGGATGCGGCAAGCACACTTCTCTCAACCATTCCGAACACTTCCTTCGCTGCATCGTAAACAGTTACGGGAGCTTCGGATTCAAAAATCTTGGATTCAAAATTGATTTTCATTTTTTGTCACCATTCCTTCTTATATGTTAATTTTAAATTTCAAAAAAGATACACCCCGAACACTATAGTGTTCGGGGTGCAAAATTGCACGGTTCCACCCGAGCTTTTAACTCAAATTAATTTTTAATTTTGCCACAAAAGTGGTACTCATATTATTCTGCTGAAAACTCTCACCTGCCGTTTTCTCTCTGTAAAGCATTAAAACAATATAAGCGTGTCTTTTGTGTTTGTAATTATACGTCCTTGCGGTTGTATTCCGATCTGGGATTTACAAAATTTCTCCAATCAAGGTCGCCGCGGTCAAGAGCCATAACGATGACCTCGGCAGTCGCAATGTTCGTCGCTACGGGAACGTTATATCTGTCGCACATACGAAGAAGCTCGCGCTCAACTCTGTCATGCTCGGTTATTTCGTCGGACGCACGGGTATCACGGAAATAAAGAAGAACGTCGATCTCATTATATGCAATTCTCGACGCAATCTGTTCTTCACCGCCCTGGCTTCCGCTGAGCAATCTTTCAATGTTAAGTCCTGTCGCATCAGATATATACTTCGCAGTTATATTCGTAGCGCAGAGATTATGCTTACTGAGTATACCGCAATAAGCAATACAAAACTGCGTTATAAGCTCTTTTTTCAAATCATGGGCAATAATCGCTATTTCCACTTTCATATCCTCCGTCAGTGAGAATTTGTCATAGAACTCGTAAAATGGCTTTGAAAACAACATTCACCACTTTACAAAAGGATTATACCATACAACAATTATTTTGTCAATATATCTACATTATTTTTAATTAGAATTAATTTTTTGTTAATAATAAATCTATCTTTTTTGCAAAAAATATTGTATAATGTTAATATCAACATTTTTTGCCATTTTTGGCGGAACGGAGATTTTTATGATCAATGAATCCATCAAGCGCATAGGCGAGGTAGATCCCGAGATCGCCTCTGCAATTTCCAACGAGCTTAACCGTCAGACACACGGTATCGAGCTTATTGCTTCCGAAAACTTTGTTTCCGAGCCCGTGCTTTTAGCCGCAGGAAGCATCATGACAAACAAGTACGCCGAGGGTTACTCAGGCAGACGTTATTACGGCGGTTGCCAGTGCGTTGACGTTGCCGAGGATATCGCCATTGAGAGAGCGAAAAAGCTCTTCGGTTGCAACTACGCAAACGTTCAGCCCCACTCCGGATCTCAGGCAAATACAGCCGTTTACGTTGCACTTCTCAAGGCGGGCGACACGGTTATGGGTATGAGCTTGGCGCACGGCGGACATCTTACACATGGAAGCCCTGTCAACTTCTCAGGTCTTTATTACAACTTCGTTCCCTATGGCATTGATGACAACACGCACAGAATCGACTACGATAAGCTCGAAGAACAGGTAAAGGAAGTAAAACCCAAGCTCATCGTTGCGGGCGCATCCGCTTATCCGAGAGTTATCGATTTTGAAAGAATGGCAAAGATCGCCCACGAAAACGGCGCGTATCTTATGGTAGATATGGCTCACATTGCAGGTCTTGTTGCTGCGGGCGAGCATCCCTCACCCATTCCCTATGCAGACGTTGTTACAACAACAACTCACAAGACACTTCGCGGTCCTCGCGGCGGACTTATTCTCTGCAACGACGAAGAAATTGCAAAGAAGATAAACAAGGCAATATTCCCCGGTATTCAGGGTGGCCCGCTTATGCATATTATCGCGGCTAAAGCAATTTGCTTTGGCGAGGCGCTCAAGCCCGAATTCAAGGAATATCAGCACAAGGTAGTTGAAAACTCCGCAGCACTGGCTTCGGCTCTCCTCGAAGAAGGTTTCGACCTCGTTTCCGGTGGTACTGACAATCACCTTATGCTCGTTGACCTCCGTCCTATGAACATTACGGGCAAAGAATTCGAACGCCGTCTTGACGAGGTACATATCACTGTCAACAAGAACGCCATCCCCGGAGATCCTCAGAAGCCCTCAATTACCTCGGGCATCCGTGTAGGTACTCCCGCAGTTACAACCCGCGGCTTCGGTGTGGACGAAATGAAAATAATCGCAAAGCTCTTCAAGCTTGTTGCAACAGACTTCGATGCAAACGCAGATTACGTTCGAGATGAGGTTGCAAAGCTCTGCGAGAAATTCCCTCTTTACAACTGATAAACATAAAAAAAGACCGCTCATAGCGGTCTTTTTATTTTATTTCTTAGCGCACGAGGAACAAAGTCCTTCTTTTCCTGCCTCGGTCGCCTCGTCAAGCGTGCCATCAAAAATCTCGGTGGAATTCTTCAAATATCCGCAGTCGATCCACTTATGATACTTAGAACCGCTGTCCGTCCAATAGTAAACGCCGTTATGCTCTCTTTTAGTCGTTTCCTCCTCGGTGGTCTCCTCTTCGGTCGTCTCTTCATCATCGGGAGGAAGATCGTTCGGATTCGGAGCAGTCGTTGTGTCCTCTTCGGATATGGGCTCATCGGTGATCTCTTCACTTTGAGCATCATCGGTAGTGTTATTTGTAGTATCCGCATCGGCAGTTACCTCGGGGCGCAAGGACTCATCGGACGAGAACACCTCTTCCGCAAGCTTTGAAAGCATCTCCTCGTCTATAACGTCACCGCCGTAAAAATCGTCCGAAGAATTAAGATAATTCGCGCACGAGCTTAAAATAAACATTACCGAAAATGCAAGAAGAATAATGATCCAACTTTTCTTCATGATCACATACCCCCTCTGAGCATCGACTCGATAAGACCGAGCTTCGTTTCGGAGAACTCATAAGCTCCGCGGTAGTCTCCGATCTCTCTGCAGCAGATCTCAATATCCTTGCTGACAAGATAAATCATGAGCTTGAGCGCCATATCCTCATAATTAAGTATGCTCTTCAATATTTTAAGCGCGTCCATATATTCGCCTCTGTCCATCATGAGCTTGGCTTCAATATGATCTGCATAGAGGCGGGAGTATTTATCGGAGGACACCCTCTCCTCGGACAAATAAATTTTCACACAGTCAAATCTTCCGCTCTCGGTCTCCCAGAGCGCATTGATGTATCTGCACAGAGGACTTTCAAGCGATTGCATTCTCAAGCGGAAATGATTTTTCTCAAGCTCCTCCGTATCAATATCGAGCATCGGAGACAATGAACGCAAGAAAGTCAACATAACGTAGGTTGCGGCAACAACAGACGAGGTATTGTAAACCGTACTGTCCGCAAGCCGAATAGCTTCCTCAAGAAACGCTTGAGCATCGTAAAGCTCGCCCGAAACAAGCGCACGTTCTCCAAGATTTACCGAGCATAACGCCGCGATATAACAGATCTCATCGTCAGCATCTGCCGCACTTTCCCTGCACATATCAAGGCAAAGCTCATATTCCGCGCTCACAAAGGAATCCTTTATCTTCTTGATCAGACTGCTTTTCTTGAAATTATATTCGCAATCGTCATCGGAAAGCAACGCGCCCGCGGGAACGCCAAGACGCTTGGCAAGATACATTACCGTACCAAGCGAAGGCAGAGCCGCTCCGTTCTCGATTCGGCTGAGCATATTTCTGGTGATCTCATCCCCTGCAAGCTGTGACTGTGTCATAAGCTTTTCTGTGCGGATCTCCCTTATCTTCTTTCCTATATCCATGAAAAATCTCCAAAGGTAAATTTAAATTACATATATTATAGCACACAAAAAAACAAATTTCAATAGCTTTTTACAAAAAATGACCACCCGATTTTGGGTGGTCGAGAAAATTATTTTGTAGTTTTAAACGAATAACCGCCTGAGGTAATCGTACAAATAACGGTTCCCTCCTTGTCGGTTCTATGATATTTGATGCTCTGTTGCTCAAGCGTATTTATCGTTTCGGCGTTCGGATGACCGTACTTATTGTCAAGGCCGCAGGAAATTATCGCGACATTGGGCGACACCGCTCTTAAAAAGTCGGGATCACTCGACGTATTCGAGCCGTGGTGACCAAGCTTTATAATATCCGCATCAAGCTCGCTTGCGCGGTATTTTTTAAGCAAAAGCTCCTCGGACTTAACCTCGGCATCCCCCATAAAGAGAAGCTTGGTTTTTCCGTATGTAATTTTTGTAATAACGCTTGCATTATTGGGATCGTCCTCAATTTCAACCGGCCCCAATATCTTTGCTTTAAGCGAGCCGACGAAAAATTCAAATTCCTCGCCTGCCTCGATAACGTGAACGTTTTCTTCGGGTACCGTTTCCTCGATAGCATCAAGCATAGTATTATAAACCTTGGTGGTTGCCGCAAGATCGGGGATGATAACGTTCTCCACCCTGTAATTTTTCAAAATGACCTCGGCTCCACCGATGTGGTCCTCGTGCGGATGAGTAAAAATCGCGTACTTGAAGGACTTGACGCCTATTTCATCAATATACGCCTTCATCTCATCCTCGGAGGCGTTCATGCCCGCATCAATAATGATGTTGCCGTTTTCCGTGCAAATGACCGCGCAATCCGCCTGACCGACGTCGATAAAATGTACGGTCACCTCAGATCCGTCGGAAATATCCGAAGAATCTGATGAGCCGCCACCGCCGCCACCGCCTAAGTCGGATCGTAGCCATGTCGTTCTGTGAGCCAAGGA
>JAZQWL010000008.1:0-29334 GCA_045632305.1 Eubacteriales bacterium
GAAAAAGAAGGTTAGGCAGGTGCATTTTAGTTTTATACTCATTTTCACTAACGTTTAGCACGTTTGAACGCAATTTTATAAACTCTTCGGAATAAATCTCCGACACAACGTCCCCATCCATCATTGCTTCACAAAACGGAATGGCTATTCCACCATAATGGGACACAAAGTACTCGTTAAAATAGTCACCATTTGTTATATTTAGGATTTTTTCTTCCATATATTTATCCCCACAAATTCTTATTTATCGGTGAGCTAATTATACCATATTTTTATGAACTTTTCAACTGTTCATATATAAAACGGCTGACGGAAATGAAACCGTCAGCCACAATTTTTATACAAGACTCGTCTTTTTAAGCACCGCTTTGCTGATTGCGCCAAGATCGAACGCAAACAGCGAGCCGCCAATCGACGCCTCGCTTACGCTGTTATTTATTCATTATTTTTTCACTGAGCTTGAGAATTTCAGCGCCATAAATTGCTGATCGTTTCTGTTCATAATAATTACCTCTCTGTGTCCTCGTTGGGGGTGATTCATATTTGCTGAAATCTAAATATAAAAAGGGTGCCGCGTGATGCGACACCCCAGTGAATTAAAATCGGTTGACAGTCAAAAATAAAATCAAAACAGCAGATTTTAATTTTTTATAATTTTGAATATCAAATCACTTAAACTTATGATATCATTCCAACTCATCCCAAATATCTTTTAACATCTTACCATTGATAGAAAAATTTTCTATCAAATCGTATGGAGAAACGAATTCTCTAAATTCAAGATACCTATTTCGATTTTTAATACGTTGAAACAAGTTGTCATTTTCATTATACTGGCTTATATAATAAGCAAATTTTTCTCCATTACATGAATATAACAAATAAATTTCATAATTATGATATTTAAAAAGAAATTCTTCATGATTTGTTAGGTATCTTTCGAGAAATTCGTTCCAATCCATATTAAATGCCTCCACTTATCATTTTCCAGAGTGATGTTTTTGCTCACGCAAAAGTGATGTTATTCGCTTCGCTCATAATGATGTTGCTCCCGATGGTCGTAATGATGTGATGTTTGCCCATTACGCCGTCAGGCGTAACATCACTTGCGAAGTAAACATCACTGCCGCAGCAACATCATTTGCCCGTAAGGGCAAACATCGTTCGGAGACCTGCTTTATCGCAGGTCGCCGTTAGTAGCTCCCTTTTTGTTTTTATTTCATTTCTTTTTCAAAAATTGCAATATATCTCTTTCCTGCGTCTACATGGCCAGCGTTTGCTGCCTTTTTGTAGTAAATGAGAGCTTCGCGGAGATTCTTCGTGCCCGTTACACAGCCCTCCTCACAGCAAAGACCGTAGCTGTAAGCGGCGTTGGCGTTGCCCTTATCTGCCGCCATTTTAAGCCACCTTGCGGCTTCGACGTTATTTTCAACCGTGCCCTTTCCGTGGCGCAGGCACCAGCCGTAGCTATACATCGCGCTTGTGTTTCCAAGCTCGGACGCTATCTTGTAGCATCTTACCGCTGCCGCCTCATCCTTTTTGAATACTCCCGAGACACCTGAAAAATAGCAGTTGCCGAGTTTATTGAGCGCAAACGAGATCTCGCTCTTCGAAATACCCTCTTCGCTCTCGTCAAGCTCGTAGCTTGTGGGCAATTTTACGTCACCGTAGAGCTTTACAAGCTTTGATATTTGTATCTGCGCGGGGAGATAGCCGATCGACGCTGAATTTGCTATGTAATTGAGCGCCTCAATACAGTTTCTCTGCGAGCGGTTGATCGTAAGCTTGAGCTTGCCGAGCTTGTATTTTGCCTTTGTTTTAGAAAGATAATCCCTTTTAAGAATACTGTTTTTACGATCGAGCGAAATATATTCGGGGAAGAGCTGGTTTACTTCGAGCGTTATTGTCTTCATATACCAATTCACCGCCTCGGACACGCTTCCCTGCTTATCGACAAGTACGCCGAAAAGGTAGGTTGCGGAGGTGTGGTCCTTTTTCGCGCCGCGCGAGATGAACATCTGCGCGTTATGGAAGCCCGCGGACGCGCCGATTCCCTCCATAATGCATCTGCCTATATTGTATAAGCCCTCTACGTTGTCCTTATCCGCCGCCTTTTTGTACTCCTTTACGGCGGTGACATAGTCGGTATTTGTACCAAATCCGTTCTCAAGGCATTCCGCTACGGCAACATGTCCCCAGCTGTTACCAAGCTCTGCGGATTTCGTATAGCAATCGAACGCAAGCTCAAGATCCTTCTGACAACCGATTCCGTAAAAATAGCATTCGCCAAGTGAGAAAAGCGCATCGGCATGATTTTCGTTCGCACTCTCGAGAAAATAATCAAAGCCGCGCGTTTTATCTATATCAACGCCTCGCCCTTTCATATACGCAATGCCGAGCTTATAGAGCGCGACACTGTTCGCGTCCGTACCGAGGAGGGATCTGTATATTTTTGTCGCCTCGCGGTGATTTTTTACCGTTCCGACGCCCTCGGTGAAGCATTCCGCCATTTTCAGCTTTGCCTCGGTATTTCCGTGCTTTGCGGCAAGAGAATAGAAATTGAAGCCCTCGTGAACGTCGCGCTTGATCCCCCTGCCCTCGATGAGCATGTCACCCACGATGAGCATAGCAAGGTTGTGTCCAAGCTCTGCGGCGAGCTTATAATATCTGAATGCCTCGGGGATGCTCTTTTCAACAAGATTTCCCTCCTCATAGCAATCCGCAAGCAAAAGGCACGCGATATCAAGATCGCAGTCTGCCGCCTTTTTATAATAATAGATCGCAAGATCTCCGTCCGATTCGACTCCGAGGCCGTACTGATAGCAGATACCTATTCTGCAGCACGCCTTGATGCTTCCTTTTTCGTACGCTTTTGTGAAGCATTCAAATGCCGCGCGGGCGTCCTTTTCAACGCCGTGACCGTGAAGATAGCAGCCGCCGAGGTTGTTTATAGCGTCGGCATAATCCTGCTCTGCGGCAATTTTGTAGGTTTTTGCCGCTTTGACGAGATCGACCTCGCATCCGAATCCGTATTCGTAGCACATGCCGAGATAATAAGTACAGTCAAGGTCTCCGTCACCGCTTCCGCGCGCAAAGCAAAGGAAGGCGTTAACCTTGTCACTTTCGTCCTGCGCCTCAAAAAGAAATCTCGTTCCCTCCGAGAAGGTGGAGCTGTATTTTTTGTTATTATTCAATTCGGCATTGTTTTTCAAAAAATTATTCATAAAATACCCCGAATACGTAAAAAAATTTATATTTTTTCTAAAAAAGGACTTTAAAAATTTTAAGTTTTGTATTATAATATAATAGAAGAGTTGTATTTATATTAATTATACAACAACAAAACGGATTTTGCAAGTAAATTTTAAGTCAAAACATATAAAACGGAGGAATAGTTATGAAGCAGAAGTACACACTCCTTATTGCTGATATGGAGATCAGCGTAATTACGGACGAGCCCCAGGAATCGGTTGAATATATCGTGGGAATTCTTGATAGAAAGATGAGAGAGATCACACTCAAGAGCAAGAGATGCTCCAAGAATGAAGCTGCCCTTCTTTGCGCGCTTGATTTCTGCGCGGAAAAGATCCAGATGAAGGAAAGAGCTGAGATCCTTGAAACACAGCTTGAGGAGGCGCTCTCCGACGTTGAAAATCTCAAGGAAAAGATCGAGCTTCTCAACGCAAATATTGACCGTCTCGAAAGAGAAAACCGCCGCCTCGAGGACAAGGCATGCGGTGCGAATGACGAGGTGACATCCGAGGCAGCTCCCGCAGAAGAGGAAAAGCCCGCAGAAGAAAAGAAGAATCCTTCCCGCAATCGCGTGGGCTCGATGTTCGATCTTCTCACGTTCAGCGATATCTGATATGAATAATAGAAAATTGCCGGAGCTTCTGTGCCCTGCGGGTAGCCGCGAGGCGCTGTTTGCGGCGATTGAGGGAGGTGCCGATGCCGTGTATATGGGCGGCACCTCCTTTAATGCGCGTATAAACGCAAAAAACTTCACTGCCGACGATATGAGAGAATGCGCCGAGATTTCTCACAAGTACGGCGTCAAGCTCTATCAGACACTTAATATTCAGATTTATGACAAGGAAACCGACGCATTTATCCGTGACGCGTACCGTTCCGCCGAGTGCGGAATCGACGCCTTTATCGTAGCGGATATGGGCGCGGCGTCATTACTTAAAAAATATATTCCCGAGATGCCGCTTCACGCAAGCACGCAGATGTCTGCGCATAACAAGGATGCGGGATATACTTTGCAGAAGCTCGGTTTTGAGCGGCTTGTTCCCGCGCGCGAATTGTCGCTCGATGATATAAAGACCATGGTGCGAGAAAATCCGCTTGAGGTCGAAATTTTCGTTCACGGCGCGCTTTGCGTATCTCATTCGGGTCAATGCCTCTTCTCCTCCCTCGTTGGCGGCAGAAGCGGAAATCGCGGCGTTTGCGCCCAGCCCTGCCGACTTCCTTACACTTGTGACGGCAAGAACGGATATCCGCTTTCCCTGAAGGATCTGTCGCTTGCAGGACACGTTCGGGAGATAATTGACAGCGGCGTTCACTCCCTTAAAATCGAGGGCAGAATGAAAGCGCCCGAATACGTTCTCCGCGTTGCAAAGATCTGGCGATCCCTTCTCGACGAGGGCAGAGATGCCAACACCGATGATATCGCATCGCTCGAGGAAGCATTCTCCCGAGGCGGCTTTACCGACGGTTATTTTACGGGTAACGTCGGCAAAAAAATGCTCGGCGTCCGCTCGGATCGCGACAAGCAGATAAGTCGCGAGATGGACAAGTTTGAGGGCATTACACGGAAATTACCCATTGATATGTCGGTCAAGATCAAGAGAGGTCAGCCGATCTCGCTTGTGATTTTAGGCAAAAACGGTACGGGTACTGCTACGGGCGAGATCCCTATGGAGGCGCAGAATTCACCTGCGAGCCGCGAGAGCGTTATCCGCTCACTCGGAAAGCTTGGAAACACGCCCTACTCACTTGCAAATACTGAAATTGATCTCGATGACGGACTTATGGTGCCTGTTTCATGGCTCAACAATCTCCGCCGCGATGCGATCGCGGATTTTGAGAGCGGTATCGAGCTTGTTCCCCATAAGCCCGAAGGAGCTCTTCCCGAAAAAATTCAAATTTCAAGCCCGAAGGATAAGCAATCAAGGAAGAAATCCGCAAGATTCCTTTTCCCCGAGCAGATAACCGATAAGGCAAAGGAATATTTCGACAGAATTTATCTTCCCTTGAACAAATATACGCCCGATGCCGACGGCTTTTATATGCCTCCTGTGGTGTTTGATTCTGAAAAGGATGAGGTGCTCTCGCTTATAAACAAGGCGATCTTGGACGGTGCTAAGAGCGTGATCATTTCAAATATCGGACAGATAAATTGGTTTGACGGATATGATATCGAGCTTGTTGCCGATTACCGATTCAATATTATGAATAATATTCACGCATCGGAAATGGAAAAGCTGGGACTTTGTGAATACATTCTCTCCCCCGAGCTTACGATTCCGCAGATACGCGATATTTCGGGTAACAGAGGCGTTATCGTATACGGCAGAATTCCTCTTATGACGCTTGAAAAGTGTATTATACGCGATAATTTCGGCTGTGATGCGTGCGATAAGAACTGTCCTTCAAAAATCACTTCGATTTGTGATAGGCGCGGATATGTTTTCCCCGTCGCGCGTGAATTTGAGCATAGAAATATCGTGTTCAACAGTCAGAAGACCTGCATGTCGGACAGACCCATTGAATTGCAGAAGGCAAATATTACAAATCAGCATTTTATATTTACCACCGAGACCGCAAAAGAGGTTGACGAGGTTATTTTCGCTTACAAAAATCATACCCCGCTCGACGAGGCGGTAAGAAGAATATAAAAAATCCCACCTATACGGTGGGGTTTTTTGAGTTGGATTTGTTTTATTGAATTATGAAAATATCACAGTTCTTATTTATCTTTTCAGCATATTCAATCGTATGCTTTGTCCCCTTGGATTTTCCATCCCAAAACGCGATCACCTTGTCTGCGTAATCGACAATTTGCTTGTTTCTGATGATCGGAGCTGCTTTTCCGTATTTTTCGTATTCGGGCAAAAATTCTGTCAGCTTGATACCGCGCTTCTTTGCAAATTCTGCCGCGAGGGTGTCAATTCCGCGCGCGCCGCCGGAAACGATCTCATCATTGTCTGTGACGTATTCGTTCAAATCAATACTTTTTATGCTTCTTGAACCGATAATTGCTATTTTCATAATGCCTCCTTAAAAAAATGTACACTTATTTTGAGTATACTAACACTATTATAACATAAAATTATCTTAAAATATACTTAAATTAAGTTTATTTAGGAGAAATTTTTATGAGAAACAAAAATAACAAGCATTTAGGTATTGAAATCGACCCCGAGCTTCATTATAAATTACATTATATCTCTAAATATTACGGCAGATCCGCAAACGGACAGATTCTTTATCTTATAAGACAGGAGATAAAAGAGTTTGAAAAGATGGACGGAGAGATTGTTGTGCCAAAAGCAGAAGATAAAAAGTAAGGATTTTTATGAAAAGCTTATCTATAAGAATTGACGAGGCGGTAAGAAGAATATAAAAACACGGAGTCTTTCGACTCCGTGTTTTATTTTTTATTCAGCTAAAAGCTTAAGGATCTGCGCGTGAACGTCGTAAACCTTCTGGTCGTCGCGTGTGAACGTAACGGTGCTGCTTACGATGTTGTTAACCATTTCCATTGCCTTTGCTTCGCCATACTTTTCTTCAAGCATGCAGAGAAGCTCGTAGTCCTCGATACCGTCTCTCATATTCATGAATCTGATGGACGGAATGGGATCTACCTGACCGTAAATACCGCCGGGGTAAAGAAGGATACCGTCGCCGGGGCCTGTTACAGACCAGGGGTAAGACATAACCGTGGTGGTCTTTGAGGTAGTCGCGTAATAATCCTCTCTCCAATAGAGCCAACCCGTCTGACCGAGCTTATAGGATGTCCAGAACATCGTTCTTGCTTCCGTACCGTCGTTGAAGAGGAGAATGTTCTGATAGGGGGAATCCCACTGCGGCTCGCACGCTACGTAGCCCCAGATCTCGTCACCCTCTGCCTGATACTTACGCATACGCTCGAAGAATTCTCCGTAAACCGCATCGTAGCTTGCGTCCTGCATATAACGGCATCCTGCGGTACTTGAAAGACCTCTCGGAGTTGATCCCGTGTAGGTGTATACCCATACGGTAACGTAATTCGAAAGGAATTCAACCATATCGCGGGAGCTTGTGATCTCGGCTTCGTACTTTGCAAAGAACGCTCTTGCCGCATCGGTAGTGAGCGCTGCCTTGATAGTGTTCCAGCTGAGATTCATCGTTCCGTTCTGCTGAATGTTGGGGTAAGAGGAAAGATTCTTGAGGTTGGGGTTTCTCTCAAACGGAATAAGAAGTCTGTAATCGTTCCATCCCCAGCTCTGAAGCATCTTTGCTTCCTCTGCAACACCGAGTATCGAGAGGATACCGTATTGGTCGAAGTGGGAGGTGGACGTTCCGTTTTCAAGCGTTATAGGTCTCCACTGATTTCTCGGAACACCCGGCTCGTCCTGTCCGTAGTAAACGAACTTGGACTTGAGTACGGGATCGTTCTTCCACTTGTTGTAGAGATCCTTGTTAGCTCTGATAGTTGTAACTCTGGGGTTGTAGCACCATTCTGCTCCGAAATAGGAGTCGTATGCCCAGCCGCCCCATGCGGGTGTCATGCGGTAATCAAGCATAAAGTTTGCCAAAGCAACGATAGCGTCCTGGCTTCTTATACCGTAGTGATTGTTTATAGTTTCGTAGTTTGAATACCACATACCGATGTAGGTATCAAGCGCGGGCTCATCGTTGAGCACCACGTCGTAAACGTAGGTGTATACGTTTGCCTTCTTGATGCATTTACCTGTTTCGGCGTCGTAGATCTCGATAGTGGACACGTACTGACCGGGACGGGAGTTCTTTAAGGTTTTCGCCTGAACGGTAAATCCGCGAATCGCTGCCTTGGGAGTTCCGCTAAAGGAGTATGGGCCGATCGGTACCCAAGTACCGTATTGATAATTGCCTCCCTCGTCATCTCCGTAGCCGCCCTTGATATAGGACTCGTAAGGAACTACCGCGTCGGGATATACGCCGACAACCTTTTGACCGTTTAAGTCCTTATGTCCTTCGTATAAGCCCTTGTCGGTAAGTAAGGAATCTCTTATGTAGAACTCAACGCCAAGCTCGGTTTCAAGCGTCTCGCCGTATTCGTTCTTAAAGTCGGAGATATTTATTGTAACCTTCTTGTTCTGCGGATGGTAGAGGTAGAAATGGCATCCTTCAATCTCATTTCTCGCCATCTGTATTGTGTAGCTGGAATTTGTGGAATTGATCTTCGATGTATCGTATCTCGACATCTTTTCCGTGAGGTGGTCGAACCACATCTTGAGATTTGCATCATCGTACGGAGCGGTAGCGGTTTCCTTGTTCGTTACGGGATCGTGCTTTGATACGGTATTAAGCAAATTGTATTTTCCTGCGGGCTCCTTGATTTTTACAGTGTAGGATGCAAACTGATAGAGCGCGCCGGTGTCGTTGTCCTTAAGATAGAAGTGAATGTTGTCTCCGTTATTCAAGGTCGAGGTTCCGAGCTGGAATACGTATGCAACGTAGGACGAATAGCCCTCGCTTGTGCAGACGCCCTTGATTGCGGAATCGTCGGGTCTTGTGACCTTGTAGCACGCCCAGGTTACAAGCTCCTCGTTTCTGCGCCATACAAGACTGCAGTTCGAAATGCTTGTGGGGACCCATCCTCTGAAATAGTAGATGGAATCCGAGCTGTCAAGCGTTGCCACGCTTCCCGTTACCTTTGACTTGTAATCTGTACCGCTTGCCTCAGCGCCTAAAAATACCGAGTCGAGTCTGACCGTGCCAACCTTGGCGGTCTCATTGTTCTTTATTACCTTGAATTCGCCAAAGCAATAGATAAGTCCGTTTGCGTTATCCTTTACAAGCAGGTGGATCGTATCGCCCGAGGTAAAGGAAATCCACGGAAGAGTATACGTAAATCTCGAAGCGTTTCTGTAGCCCTGAGAGTTTGCGGCATCCAGAACGGCAGGATCGGCGCCGTTTGAAGCGGTGATCTTAGTTTCCGAGTAGCTCCACCAACGGAGGTCATCAGAGCCGATGCTCCATCCGAGGGTGTAATCGTTTGCATCTATTCCAACCCAACCGCTGATATCAAAGTATCCGTTTTGCGGCTGTGCGAGAGTAATTACCTTGCCGTGTGCAAAGCCGCCCGCAAAATAGTTTGTGCTTGTATTTCCCTGGGGATTGAAGCAGTCTATAGAGATAGAGCCCGCGATATTTGCGGCGTCGTTATACGCAACGTATCCGCAAGAGCCGCAATGGAAATATTCATAGGGGGAATGCTCCGTTCTGTTTACCGGCTTGTCGGCGGGAGAATCAACGGGGGGAGGAGTTGTCTGATCCGCCTTACCACATCTCGAGCAAGTGCCGTTTACATAGTTATGACCGAGCGCATTACCTTCGGTCGCCTGACATCTTGAGCAAGTCTTGGGAGTTGTACAATCCGCATTACTCCAAGCGTGACCGAGCGCATTGCCTTCTGTTGTCTGACATCTTGAGCAAGTCTTGGGTGTATCACAGTCCGCATTGCTCCAAGCGTGACCGAGTGCATTACCTTCGGTTGCTTGACATCTTGAGCAAGTCTTGGGAGTTGTACAATCCGCATTGTTCCAAGTGTGTCCGAGCGCATTGCCTTCGGTTGCGTGACATCTTGAGCATGTCTTGGGTGTATAACAATCCGCGTTGATCCAAGTGTGTCCGAGCGCATTACCTTCGGTCGCCTGACATCTTGAGCAAGTCTTGGGTGTATCGCAGTCCGCATCACTCCAAGCGTGTCCGAGCGCACTTCCCTCGGTTATGTGACATCTTGAGCAAGTCTTGGAAGTTGTGCAATCGGCTTCCTTCCAGGAGTGACCGAGAGCGGGAATGGATTTCTGTTCTATAAGGATCTCTTCGCAGTCCGTACACTTCTTACCTTCTGTAAGACCTGTGCCTGTACACGTTTCTGCAACTGCATCAAGCTTTACCGTGTTTGTGTGCGTGCAGCTTACGTTTCTTACAAAACCGCAATTATTACATTCTTCGTCGCTGTCATTATCGTATTTGTGTCCGTTGGCGGGAATAGTTGTCTGCGCCAATATTACGGCGTTACAACGTCCGCAGTGCGATCCTTCCGTAAGACCCGTTTCAGTACAGTTGGGCTTCACGGCGGCATCTGTCACCGCCAAATGTCCGAGCGCATCGCCGTCAGTCGCCTGACATCTTGAGCAGGTCTTGGGAGTGTCACAGTCTGCGTCGCTCCAATTGTGTCCAAGCGCACCGCCTTCGGTTGTATGGCATTTTGAACACGTCTTGGGAGTATCGCAATCAGCGTCATCCCAGTCGTGAGCGCATGCGGTAGTACCTTCCTCAGTAGTATCCTCTTCGGTAGTATCTTCCTCGGTAGTATCCTCCTCGGTAGTATCCTCTTCGGTAGTATTTTCCTCAATAGGAGGTTCTGTTGTTTCGTCTGTGGTATCTTCCGTCGGTTCGTCCGTAGGAGCATCCGTCGGCGCATCTGTGGGAGCATCTGTAGTCACATCTGAAGTTGCATCGGTTACTGTGGAGGGATCGCCCGAAGTGGTTACATCTTCGTGGATCGGCTCTCTGTTGCACGACGAAAGTATCATAACAAATACTATCAGAAGCGCTACGATTTGAAAGAAATTTTTCTTCATATTCTCTCCTTGGTGATTTTTGAAATTTGTGCAAAAAAGCAAATATTAATCTATTATAATTATAACATAATTATTTTGATATGTCTATAATAAATAACACTAAAATGAACGCCGCTTATTTGTGTAGATTTAATAACAAAAAAGCATAGGGCCCGTAAGCCCTATGCTGATTTTATTATTTATTAAGCTCTGCTTCAAGAATCTGGAGAAGCTGTGTGCGTGTATCGTGAAGAACCTGATCGTCTTCTGTGTATGTGATTACGCTTGTTGCAACGAAGCTTGCGAAATCCTTTGCATATTCCTCACCCTTGATTTCCTTGAGCATTGTGAGAAGCTCGTAGTCCTCGATACCGTCGCGGAGGCCCATTGCACGGAGAGAAGGAATGGGATCGATCTGTCCGTAAATCGAGCCGGGATAGAAGAGAAGACCGTCACCTGCGCCCTCCTTCGGGAAGGGATTTCTCATAAGATAGTTGTCGGATGCAGGTGAGCTTCCGGAATAGTCATAGTTGGAAATGTGCCAGTAAAGGAAGCCCGTTACGTCCTCCTGGAAGCAGGTCCACATCATAGTCTGGGGCTCTGTTCCGTCGCAGAAGAGGAGGAGATTCTGGTAGGGTGCTGTGTGCTTGGGGTTACAAGCAACGTAAGCCCACTTTTCGTGGCCTTCTTCTTCAACAAGCTGATCAAGACGCTCGAAGAATTCACCGTATTTTGCATCCTGCGCTTCGGTCTGGAGGTAGAAGCAGCCCGTGTAATACTGACCTACTTCTCTGGGTGTGAACGCGAAGAGAATGGGAACCCATACGTTTACGTACTTGGACATGAAGGAAACCATATCGCCTGCGGCTTCCATTTCAGGTCTGTACTTGTTTACAAGATTGATAGCCGCCTGATTGCCCTGCAATGCTTCAATTACCTTATCCCAGGAAATGTTGATCGTTGTTCCAAGCTCAATACCGGGATATACTGAAAGGTTTTCAAGCACGCCGTTTCTTTCAAACGGAACGAGGCGTCTGTAATCTGTCCAGCCCCAGTTTTC
The DNA here is from genome assembly GCA_045632305.1 of Eubacteriales bacterium. Taxonomy (GTDB): domain Bacteria; phylum Bacillota; class Clostridia; order Oscillospirales; family CAG-272; genus SVTX01. The sequence continues at coordinate 11,878 of JAZQWL010000008.1, forward strand.
GAGCATCTTGGTCTGTTCAGCAACGCCCATGATCGTGAGAATACCGTAAATGTCAAGACAACCGATGGTCGTTCCGTCGGAAAGCATGATCTCGCGGCCAAAGCCACGGGGTACACCGGGCTCGTCCTCGCCGTAGTAGTACATCTTTTCCTTGATAATAGGATCGTTCTTCCACTTATCATAGTATGCCTTTGTGTGAACGCGAACCGTAGTTACTCTGGGGTTGTAGAGCCACTCAAGGTTTCCGTCAGGACAGAGGAGATAGTCGAGATCCCATCCGGATACGGAGGGAGTAAGACGGTAATCAAGCATGAAATCGTAGAGAGAAATCATCGCCTCTCCCTGCTGATTGCCGGGATAGTGAACACCGTACGTGCCGCCCCATACGTTAAATACCGTATCAAGCGCGGGCTCGTCGGAAAGAGTTACGTTGTATACGTAAGTGTAAACGTCAGCCATCTTGATGCACTCGCCACTTTCTGCGTCGAAGATCTCAAGTGTTGCCTTATAAAGACCGGGCTTGGAATTCTTGTCGGTCTTTGCCTGAATTACAAAGCCGTGAGAGGTGTCCTTCGTAACGTCCTTGTAAGTGTGGGGGCCAACCGTTACCCAAGGGCCGTCCTCGTAGTAACCGCCGCTTGTCTTTGTAATGTAAGAATCGTAAGGAATAACCGCATCGGGATATACAAGCTCTGCGGCAAATCCCTTGAAGGTAACGTAACCGTCTTCGATGTAGAATTCAACGCCAAGCTGTGTTTCAAGCGTGTCGCCGTTATCGTTTGTAAAGTCGGTGAGGTTAAAGGTGAGCTTTCTGGTTGTGGGAGAATGGAGGAAGAACTGACATGCCTCGATTTCATTCTTTGCCATCTGGATAGTGTAGCTCGACATACCCGTGGGCTTGATAGTATATCTTGTAACTCGCTCGGTTGCATGGTCAAACCAAAGCTTGAGAGAGGTGTCCTCGGAGGGAGCGGTTACGGGCTTGTGCTCAACCTTGTTTTCGGGCTCGATCTTGATATTTTCACTGTATCCGAGAGCATACTTTGAAAGATCGGAGAAAAGAAGAATATCGTTCGAGTTGTACGTAAGAGCGATAGAGCTGATGTACCAGGTGTTATTCTTTCTGATATCGTCGATAAGCTTCATGGAAATAGTGTCCACGTTGCCTTCGGTATTAAGTGTAATGAGTCCGTTTGCGGAGTAGATAATTCTCTGGAACTCACCCGTTTCTCCCTTACGAACCATGAACATAATATTCTGTACGCCATTGCCCTTGACGGGAGTAACGCCGGAATTTATCATAAGCTGCTCGTAATCGAAAATAACCTTAGCGTTGGATTTCTTTTTACAGGAAACCTTGAGCACGGTCTTACCGTCAACCTCTGCCAAAGAGAGCTCAAGACCTGTTCCAAGACCGGAGAAGTATTTTTCGAGATACATACCGGGGCTGAAGATCACCTGCTTTGAGCTTTCGGGAGTTGCAAGAGATTCGGGAGCTCTTGTGGGCTCCTCTGTGGGCTGCTCACTGCCACCGCCCGTTGTCTCGTCGTTGCCCGTGGGCTGTTCGGTGGGTTTTTCGGTGGGCTGCTCGCCGCCTGTTGTTTCGTCGTTGCCCGTGGGCTGCTCGGTGGTTTCGCCGTCCTGTGTGGGGGCTTCGGTCGTGCCGTTGTTTTCGGTGGGGCTTTCAAGCGCGCCTGTTGTTGAGTCCGTAGTTACCTGATTCTGATCTCCAAAATTCTGCGCGCAGGAGGGGAGGATCATCATGAGGACCAATGCAAGACAGATAATTTTAATGAATGATTTTTTCATGAACAGTTCCTTTCATAAAAATGTGTTGTGCGTTTTTGAATGCGCGGGGCATTCGATTCGTTGTGAGTGTATACGTAAAAAATTAAATTCTAAAAATCAATCTTTGCGTACTTCAATTTCGGAGTTATAATACTGCTCCTGAAATCTTACCGCATCCTCGATTTCTTCCTTTGTAAACTTCATACCTACGGGCGCGCCTACGAGCTTATCCTCAATATCGTTGTGTCTGTGTACGATACCGATGATCTCGCAGGTGTAGCTCTCCACGGGTGTGTGAACGCCGAGAAGGTAAACGTCAAGCTCTTCGTCGTCGCCACCGAGCACACCGGGGATGTACCCGTAGTTGATGTTATAAACAAGATTATATTTTTCTTTTTTGTGAACGTAGCCGATAGGACGGTCGATTCCTATATTCACCACCCTGCCGAGATACGACTTGACTTGCGCCTTTCTTTCTTCAAAGGTCATCAGAAGCTTACCTTCATAAAGGACTTCTTGCCCTTCTTTACGAGAATGCTTTCCTTGAGCTTTTCTACAGAATAGAATGTCTTGATGTCGGCAACCTTTTCACCGTCAACAGAAACACCGCCCTGCTGAACTGCCTGTCTTGCCTCACTCTTGGACTTTACAAGACCGCTCTTAACTAAAACTGTAAGAATGTCAACGTTACCGTCAACAAAGTCGGATTCTTCAAGAGTTACTGTGGGAACGTCGGCGCCGGGGCCTGCACCGAAGAGTGCCTTAGCACCCGCTTCTGCCTTGTCAGCTTCTTCCTTGCCGTGAACGAGAGCGGTAAGCTCGTATGCGAGAATTTCCTTAGCTCTGTTGAGCTGAGCGCCTTCCCATGCGTCCATTTCGTTGATCTGCTCGATGGGGAGGAAAGTAAGCATTCTGATGCACTTGAGAACGTCAGCGTCGGCTACGTTTCTCCAGTACTGATAGAAGTCAAAGGGAGAAGTCTTATTAGGATCGAGCCAAACTGCACCGGACGGAGTCTTACCCATCTTCTTGCCTTCGGAGTTAAGAAGAAGTGTAATTGTCATAGCGTGTGCATCCTTACCAAGCTAACGGCGCATCAGGGGTATAAGGCCGAGGATGTTGCTCCACTGGTCGTCGCCGCCGAACTGCATGTTACAGCCGTACTTCTGGAAGAGGTGATAGAAGTCGTAGGACTGCATAATCATGTAGTTGAATTCAAGGAAGGAGAGGCCCTTCTCCATTCTCTGCTTGTGGCATTCAGCAGAGAGCAGTCTGTTTACGGAGAAGCAAGCGCCAACCTCACGGAGTACGTTTACGTAGTTGAGGTCAAGAAGCCAATCCGCGTTGTTTACCATAATTGCCTTGTCGTCGCCAAATTCGATGAATCTTTCCATCTGACGCTTGAAGCATTCGCAGTTGTGAGCGATAGTTTCGGTTGTCATCATCTGACGCATATCCGTTCTGCCGGAGGGGTCGCCTACCATTGCAGTGCCGCCACCGATAAGAACTACGGGACGGTTGCCCGCCATCTGAAGACGCTTCATTAAGCAGAGCGCCATGAAGTGACCTACGTGGAGGGAGTCAGCCGTAGGGTCAAAGCCAATGTAGAAGGTTGCCTTGCCCTCGTTTATCATATTTTTGATTTCGTCCTCGTTTGTTACCTGCGCGATAAGTCCGCGAGCGACGAGTTCTTCGTAAATTTTCATTTTTATTACCTCTGGGAGTTATTATTCCTGCTCAATAAGAGCGATATTGAGAACCTCAAGATCCTTTGTCGCTACGGGTGCGGGACAACCCGACATAAGCTCGCTTGCGTTCTGTACCTTGGGGAATGCGAGCACGTCGCGGAGACTGTCTGCTTCGCACATTACCATGCAGAGACGGTCAAGACCCATACCGGAGCCGCCGTGAGGAGGAGCGCCGTACTTGTACGCTTCAACGAGGAAGCCGAACTTGGCTTCGATCTCCTCGGGTGTAAGACCGAGCGCCTTGAACATCTTCTCCTGAAGCTGCCAGTCAGTAATTCTGATGGAACCGGAGAGAAGCTCCGTGCCGTTGAGTACCATATCGTAGCACTTTGCTCTTACGGAACCGGGATCTGTTTCGAGCGCGGGAATGCATTCCTCAAGAGGCATTGTGAAGGGATGGTGCATAGCATCCCAGTGCTGTGTATCCTCGTTCCACTCGAAGAAGGGGAACTCTGTGATCCAGAGGAAGTTGAACTTGCCCTCGGGGATCATATCGAGCTTGCGAGCAACGATCTGACGGAGTGCGCCGAGCGTGGGAAGAACAACCTTGTTCTTGTCAGCGCAGATGAGCATTACGTCGCCGCGCTCAAGTCCAACGGCTGCATAAATTGCTTCAAGCTCCTCGGGTGTCATGAACTTAGCAAAGGAGCATGTGGGAGCTTCATCAACCCAACGAACGTAAGCGAGGCCCTTAGCACCAATTCCCTTTGCGTGTTCTGTGAGCTTGTCGATCTCTTTTCTTGTTAAAGTTGCAGCGCCGCCCTTGGCAACGATGCATCTTACCGAGCCACCAATCTCAAGCGCGGACTTGAATACAACGAATTCGGAATTCTTTACACATTCGGAAATATCCTGAATTTCAAGGCCGTATCTTGTGTCGGGCTTGTCACTTCCGTACTTTTCCATTGCCTCTGCGAAGGTCATTCTCTGCATGGGAGTTTCAATATCAACTCCGAGAACCTCCTTGAAGCATCTCTTGATAAAGCCCTCGTTCATCTGCATGATATCTTCCTGAGTTGCAAAGGATATTTCAAGGTCGATCTGTGTAAATTCGGGCTGACGGTCAGCGCGAAGGTCCTCGTCGCGGAAGCAACGGGCGAGCTGAATGTATCGATCAAAGCCGGAAAGCATAAGAAGCTGCTTGTAGATCTGGGGGGACTGGGGGAGAGCGTAGAAGCTTCCCTTGTGGATTCTGGAGGGAACGAGATAGTCGCGCGCGCCTTCGGGCGTGGACTTGATCATCATAGGTGTTTCGATCTCGTAGAATCCGTTTTCGTAATAATATTCACGAGCTACGCGAGCGATTTCGTGACGCATTCTGATGTTTCTCTGAAGCTCGGGACGGCGGAGGTCGATGTATCTGTATTTCAGAGCAACCTCGTCCTTAACCTTCTTTGCATCGCTTACCTCGATAGGAGGAGTCTGCGCTGCGGAAAGCACCTTCATGCTCTCAACGTAAATTTCAATGTTACCTGTCGTAAGGTTGGGATTCTTTGCTCCCTCGCCTCTTTCTCTTACTGTACCGTGAACGCAAAGCACGTGCTCGGCGCGGCAGGAGAACGCTTTTTTGAATACTTCTCTGTCGGTGGAGTCGTCAAAAGCGAGCTGAACTATACCCGTTCTGTCGCGAAGGTCGATAAAGATGAGTGCGCCAAGGTCTCTCTGTCTCTGAACCCAACCCATAACGCAAACCTTCTGTCCTATTGCGGCTTCGGGAACCTGACCGCAGTAAAAGCTTCTTTTGTCAGATGAAGTTAAAAATTCTGCCATTTTATTTTCTTCCTTTCGGTGTATTTCAAAATCAGTTAAAGGGCGTTGCCTTTATCGTGTATGCGCTCTCGAGCGCCTCTTCAACAAGCGCGTTGAAATCGAGCTTGCTTTCCTCGACAAGCACCTTTTCAAGCACGGGGCGAGTCTTAGGATGCTTCGGTGTGAATACCGTGCAGCAATCCTCGTAGGGCTCGATCGACGTTTCGAACGTATTGATCTTTCGTGAGATCTCAACGATCTCCTCCTTATCCATACCGATGCAGGGACGGAAAACTGGAAGAGTTGCCGCGTTGTTTGTTACGACGAGCGCCTCCGCGGTCTGCGAAGCAACCTGACCTAAGCTCTCGCCCGTGATAAGACAGGTGCATCCGTGATCCTCACCGATCCTTGACGCGATCGTCATCATATATCTGCGGAGAAGAAGCGTGAAATAATCCTCCTCGCAGTGTTTTACAAGTTCCTCCTGAATTTTTGTAAGAGATACAACGTGAACGTAGATATCACCCGCATATTCGGAGACGAGCTTTGCAAGCTTTATTACCTTTTCCCTTGCAAGCTCACTTGTATAGGGGTAGGATTCAAAGTGAACGGCTTCAATACAAAGGCCGCGTTTTGCCATCATGTATCCCGCAACGGGGGAATCGATACCGCCCGAGAGGAGAAGAAGACCGCGTCCGTTAGAGCCGACGGGCATACCGCCCGCGCCACGGAACTGTCCTGCGTGAACGTAAGCCGCGGTTTCACGGATCTCAACCTTCACCACAACGTCGGGCTGACGAACGTTTACCTTTATCCGACCGTTCATCTCGTCAAGGATCTCGCCGCCGATAAGCTCCGCAAGCTTCATCGAATCGTACGGGAAGGTCTTGTCGCTTCTCTTTCCTTCAACCTTGAAGGTCGACTTGCCCTCAAGGAACTGAGGGATATATTCTCTTGTAACTCTCTTTATGTCCTCGATGTCCTTTTTGCATTCCGCCGCGCGTCCGACCGCCGCAATACCGAAGGTCTTTCTCGCCGCCTCAAACATTGAGTCGATGTCGCAAAAATCGTTCTCGGGAGTGATGTATATCGTGCTCTGCGCTCTTGTGACCGTAAAATCACCAAATGCCTTCGATTTGCGTCTGAGCTGTTTGCAGAGCATGTCCTCAAAGTATTTTTTGTTTGCTCCCTTGAGAACTATCTCGCCGTATTTGCAAAGTATAATTTCTTTCATACGAATTCCTTAATTCTTGTAGTAGTTGGGGAAGAGCTTTTCCCATACCTTCATGCAACCGATCGTGTCGGCAATTGAGGTGTGAGCGATTCCGTCCCATTCGATGTCAAGCGCCGCCATAGCATCCGTGAGCGATGCGTGTGTAAGCTCGGGAAGATGCTCGTGAGCGTAGCGAACGAATTCGTTAGCGCAGCATCTTGTCTTGTTCTTGAGCGCGAGCATTTCGCTCTCGCTATCGTAAATGTATTTAATGTGACTGTAGTCGGTGGAAACTCCGTATGCGATGAGGTTGTCGCAATTTTCAAACAGCTCCTTGATTGTGGGAATAAGCTCGTCGAGCTTGGGAGCATTTTCAACCATGGCGGGTGTGATGCCGTGGATCTTCTCGGTCTGCTTCCACTTTTTCTTGAATGCGGGCTTTACAAGTGTGTCCATAATAATTCTGCCCGTCGCGTCGGTAATTGATATTGAAATGATCTCGTCGTGATCGTAAACGCCCGTAAGCTCAAGGTCGAAGAAAAGAACTCTTTCTCGGTCGTAATTGTATTCCGCTCCTCTGTACGCGTCGCCCTCTGCTCTGCGCTCCGCGAGGTCTTCTTCGTAGCAGCACTTACAAAGCTTGCGCTTATATCTGATATCCTTGTTACACTTAACGCAGTTGAGCGGAAGTCTAACTGCGGTCTTCTTGTCGTAAAAATAAAGTGTCGAGCCGTCGTTTCGAATTGTAAATGCAACGGGCTCTTCAACTACCGTGTAATGCATCTGCTCAAGGCGTTCCTTTGTGTAGTAGGAGCAAGCCGCAGCGTTCTTTACGCTCATTCTCTCGATCTGGCTTCCGCTCTCGAGCGTTCTCGTCTCTTTTCTTGACTTGGGGAAATACCACTGCTCCGGGGGAGCTTCAACAACTCTTGCAGGGTCAAAATAGTAGATGTGAGAGCCATCTTCGGCAATATCGAATGCCGCGGGGTCGCCGCTCGGCATAAGATGCATCTGCGTTAGTATATTTCTCGTAAGATAATTTTTTGCATTCGCCTCGGATTTGGTTATCTGAGGGATGACTGCGCCCGAGCGCAGCTTTAACGTGTTTCTCAATTTATGTTACCTCTGTATTTTAGTCGGATTAATATATATAAATATAATCTAAATATGCCTATTCATAATATTATAACATATAATTATATGATTTACAAGGGTTTTACAAAAAAATATGTGAAAAATAGAGGAAATTAAAAGCGCAGAGCCAAGATGATCCAAAGCTCTGCGCGGTGGGTCTGCGATAACGTCGACCCCTATAAATTTAAAATCTTTTTATAAATTTCGGCTCGGTCTGATTGAATGATAAAATTTCAAAAATCCCCGTCATGCCGCCGAATTTTTTCTCAAACCAGCTCGGTTTTTTCGAAAGCTGAAGGAGGAATTTTTCGTATTCCTCACTCATGTCGTCTTCCCTGCCCGTGAGCGCGAAAAAACGGTGAAATGACGCCTTCGAGTTATCAAAATCGTCTTGATTTTTATATCCGAAAACAAAGATGATTTTGTCCTCGGTAACGTCGCGGATGGCGGACGCGCAAACCTCGGCGGTGATCGGACGCTTACCCATTACGTTCTGCATTCTGCCGACCGAGAGAAAGCAGCCCTCGGCGTTTATTTTGACCGAGATCGGAAGGGTGGGGTTTGTTTCGTTCGCGAGAAAAATTTCCGAGAATTCTTCGCCGTTTGCATCCACGTCATAGGCAACCCTGGGGGATATTTTCGGGAACTGCTTACGCAAATATAAAATGGAATCTTCTATCGTCATTTTTCTCTCCTTTAGCCGTTTTTGTCGCCGCCCGTATAACGCTCGTAGTAGAACAAATACTGTTGCGCCACGCCCGCAAATTTGCCGAGATCGTCGGGCGTGAAGCTTTCATCAAAATACTTTTCGATAACTCTTTTTATCCACACGTCAACGGGGAAAGCATCGAGTCGGTGGAAGCCGAAAAGAAGCGTGCAAGCCGCCACCTTCGGGCCTACTCCCGATATTTTGCAAAGCTCGTCGCTCGCCTCCTTCGTTGTGGCGAGATCCCTTATGGCGCAAAGGTTTATTTCACCCTCGGATACCTTCTTTGCCGCGTCAAAAATGTATTTTGCGCGGAAGCCCATCCTAAGATCCTTGAGCCCCTCAATACCTAAGGATAAAACCTTATCGGGAGTCGGAAACGGGGCAAAATTACCGCGAGATACAAGGTGCGCGGAAGCTATGTGACCGTCCATATTTTTTGTAAGATCGCTGCCGTCATCGGTTGCCTCGCAAAGCGCCGCGACCAGCTTTTTGATGCGCGGAATATTGTTGTTCTGGGAGATGATAAACGAGCAGAGCGCCTCCCACATCTCCTGCTTTAAAATGCGAATACCGCTTGAAAGCTCCATCGCATCGGCAAGATTTTTATTGTCCGAAAGCGAGAGGATCGAGCTGTTTATTTTGCTATAATCCGTGTCGAGAGAAAGGTAATTTTTCCATATTTTTTCGTACTCGTCAAGGGTGGAATTGTATATGTAAAGAGTGTCGCCGTCAGCGGCAAACGATATGTATTTTCCGTACGCTACGCCCGCAAATTCGATCTCGTGAATCGAATTTTCAACCCTGTCAAAGCGAAAGCTCTGTCCGCAATCAAATATTTTATTTACATCAAAAAGCTCCGCTCCGTTGACCTTCACGGCGGATAGCTCCCCGATTTTTAATTCCTCAGCGGAAATTTTTAGCATCTGCATTTAAAAATATCTCCTTTTTTGAGATTTTGCACTTGAATATTGTGTGATATATATGTTATAATGTTGTATATACTAATTATATTATATTTTAAGGCAAATTTCAACAGGGAATTTTAGAAAGTTAAGGATGCGAAATGAAATCCGCTTACGCGGATGAAGTCCTCGGGGTGTATCCCCTCGGATGAAGTCGCTTTGCGATGAAGTATTTGCTTCGCAAATATTATTTTAAGGCTTGGGGTGGCACAATGGAACAGATATATACAATACCGGTCAATGAAGCATTTGAAAAATCAGCGGAGGATAAGGCGTGCGGCTGTCCTTTTTGCGCGCTTTACAGAAAGCTTGAGGAGAACGAGCTTGATCTTATTCTCGGCGCATCCATGATGGAGCCCGACGTAAGAATAAAGACAAATAAGCAGGGCTTCTGCCGTACTCATTACGACCTTATGTTTACAAGAAAAAACCGTCTTGGCATGGCGCTCACGCTTGAGAGCCATCTTGATGAATTGGCTGATGAAATAAAAGACCGTGGATTCGGCGGAGGCATGGGAAGCAAGCCCATCAAACGCATCGGCGAGCTTGAGGACTCTTGTTACGTTTGTAAAAGAACAGAGTTTAACTTCAAGCGAATGGTCGAGACCGCAGTTCTTTTGTGGGAATCCGATGAAAATTTTGACGCCAAGCTCAAGGCACAGCCCTATTTCTGCTTGCCGCACTACAAGATGCTCCTTTCGGCAGGTCAGGCGCGTCTTTCAAAGAAAAAGCAACAGGAATTTTCCAAGATTTGTGCAAACGTGGTAGAAGCATATATGGACGAGCTTCAGGGCGACGTGAGCTGGTTCTGTAAGAAATTCGATTACCGCTACGATGCCGAGCCGTGGTATAACTCCAAGGATGCGGTTGAACGCGCGTTTAAATTCCTTCGTGGAGATATACATAACAAATAAGTGCAGAATGCAGAGTGCAGAGCGCAGAGTTATAGGGCGGCCATTGGCTGTCTGAAAGGCCTTCTCCGCTGGAGAAGGCGTATATTAGAAAGGTTTTGGTGGAGTCCGGAACCTTTCTTTCAAAAAAGGTTTGGGAAATTTAAAATAGAAAATTGGAAGAAGGTTTAGGGAAGTTCTTTGGAGTCCGGAACCTTTCTTTCAAAAAAGGTTGGGAAAATGATAGATTTACTTGATTTACATAAACATTTTATATTGACACACTTAAAAGAGGGCGATATTGCCGTGGATTACACTATGGGCAACGGTCACGATACCGAATTTTTGTCCAAGGTGGTTGGTGAGAACGGTCACGTTTACGCCTTCGACATTCAGCAGTCCGCGGTTGATTCCACGGCTAAAAATCTCAAGGCGGCGGGTTGTCCCGAAAACTATACCCTCATTTGCGATTCTCACCACAACGTAAAGAATTACGTAACTCAGAAGGTCAAGGCGGGTATGTTCAACCTCGGTTGGCTCCCCGGTGGCGATAAGACAATTACAACAATGCGCGAAACCACAATGCCCGCAATCGAAGCCGCAATCGAGCTTATGGACAGAGATGCAATCCTTAATATTGCGGTTTATCCCGGTCATCCCGAGGGCGATGCCGAGGGCAAAATGATCGAAGAATACCTCTCTTCCCTCTCTCGCCACAAGGTTTGCGCGACCAAGGTGAAGATAACAAATTCCCCCACGTCCCCCTACTTTTTTATGATTGAAACAAAGGCATAAAGGCGGTTTTGATATGAATAATAAAAAAAGGTCCGTATATCGAGATACGGGTACAATGAGAAAGAGATCCAAATATGCTTTGACCGTGGCAGGAGTTCTTGCGGTGATCTGGGCTATTTGTATTACAACAATGATGATTTACGGACTCGTTACAAAGAATCTTGTCGACAAGCAAAAAGACGAGGAGCCCGACGGCAACGTGCTTGAGGACAAGACGTATACGGTTGAAGACTATACGTATAACACACAGCTTGATGAAACGACGAAAAATGCAATAAATTCAAGCTCGGACAAATATCTTGAGCTTATCAACAAGGAGCATCCCGTTGGCGAGGATTACTCTGTTGCAGGGCTTAAAACCCTTGATACGAAGTATACCGCGGGCGGAAAATCCATTCAGCTTGAAATGAACGCCGCGATCGCCGCAGAGGCGCTTATGGCGGAAATGAGGGCGGCGGGCTTCGATGAGGTGGTTATCACAAGCGCGTACCGTTCGTATTCCTACCAGAAGAGCTTGTTTGATAAGTACGTTGCAGACGAGCGGGCGAAAAACCCCAATCTTTCTGACGAACAGATCAAGGATATCGTTCGCGGCTATTCCGCAGAGCCGGGTTACAGTGAGCATCACAGTGGACTTGTCGTTGACTTTTATCTCCCCAAGAGAATGATCGACCTTGTAAATTACGGAAGCGAGACCTCGGGCAGTAAGGCGGATATCGGCTTTGCCGAGTCTGAGGAATATGAGTGGCTGCTTGAAAACGCCCACAAATTCGGCTTCATCCTTCGCTATCCCAAGGACAAGGTGAGCGAGACGGGATACAATTACGAATCCTGGCATTTCCGTTTTGTCGGTGTTGATGCGGCGACTAAGATTCACGAGCGCGGTATCACCCTTGAAGCATACGTGAAGTGATCAGTAATAAAGTAAAGTGCAGAGTGCAGAGTTCAGGAGGATTTCCGCTACGGCGGAAATCCTCCTTTTTCTTTTATACGATTGTTTATTTTTCTTCATTGATTTTTATATCAAATTCGGGAAAGCAAAGCAAGAAGTAGTCGCATTCGTCGCAACAACACTCAAACCCTTGTTCTCCGTTGCCGAGACAAGTGGTAGGTTTTCCGGATATAAGTTCGACGCCTGTAATATCTGTTATTGTTTTTTGAATGTTCTTACTCATATAATCCCCTCATTAACATATAAAAAAGGTGCGCAACCGAAGCTACGCACCGAAAAACGTAGCTCCATGCCGCGACGCAAACTTTTTAACACTACCATATAACACGGAAAGCATACAAAAAGGGAGCATACATTTTTGCCAAAAGAAAAAGGTATACTTATCCCATGTTAACCATGATAGTGTTGTGATATTCAGTTTGCGTCGCAAAAATATTATAACATATTCTTGATAAATTGTAAATACTTTTCGGAAAAATTGATAAAATTACCTTCAAGAAAATCCGCGCGTTTAAATAAAAAAGAACTCGTTGCGGTTGCAACGAGTTCTTTTTTATTTGATTAAAGCTTTGCCTGGTTAACCTTGATACCGGGGCCCATTGTAGAAGCTACTACGCAGGACTTGATGTACTGACCCTTAGCAGCTGCGGGCTTTGCCTTGATGATAGCGCCAAGAAGTGTGTCAAAGTTTTCCTGGAGCTTTTCAGCGCCGAAGGATGCCTTACCGATGGGGCAGTGGATGATGTTTGTCTTATCAAGACGGTATTCGATCTTACCTGCCTTTGCTTCGTTAACTGCACGAGCAACGTCGGGAGTAACTGTACCTGCCTTAGGAGAAGGCATAAGGCCCTTAGGACCGAGCACCTTACCGAGACGGCCGATAACGCCCATCATATCGGGAGAAGCGATAACTACGTCGAAGTCGAACCAGTTTTCCTTCTGGATCTTTTCAGCGAGCTCGAGACCGCCAACGTATTCAGCGCCTGCATCGAGTGCCTTCTGAACGTTGTCACCCTTAGCGAATACGAGTACCTTTACGGACTTACCTGTACCGTTGGGGAGAACTACTGCGCCACGAACCTGCTGGTCAGCGTGACGGGAGTCAACGCCGAGACGAACGTGAACTTCGATTGTTTCGTCGAACTTTGCCTTAGAAGTCTGGCATGCGAGAGCCAAAGCTTCGTTAGAATCGTAAAGTCTGTTCTTTTCGAAGAGCTTTACGCTATCAGAATATTTCTTACCCATTTTAGCCATTTTCACATACCTCCCTATTAGTCTTCAACAAGAACACCCATGGAGCGAGCAGTACCTGCTACCATGCTCATAGCTGCTTCGATGGAAGCTGCGTTGAGGTCGGGCATCTTTGTTTCAGCAATCTTTCTTACCTGTTCCTTTGTAAGCTTAGCAACCTTGTCCTTGTTGGGCTTAGCGGAACCGGACTCGATACCTGCTGCCTTCTTGATAAGAACAGCTGCGGGGGGAGTCTTTGTGATAAATGTGAAGGAACGGTCTGCATATACTGTGATAACTACAGGAATGATAAGACCGATGTCATTCTTTGTTCTTTCGTTGAACTCTTTTGTAAATACGGGAATTGCAACACCGTACTGACCGAGGGCGGGACCTACAGGGGGCTGAGGTGTGGCCTTACCGGCGGGAAGCTGCAACTTGATGTAACCCATAATCTTCTTTGCCATGATTAAATTACCTCCAATAGTGGTTATTGATGCGGGAAATTCAAAAATTTTTTCCCTCCCACTTGATACGTGCTAAAGCACGACGCGAAAGAGCTGTCTTACGCGATTTTTATTTTTGCGATCAGTGAGCGGTATGGAGCTTGAGCATTGTGGAATCAAGCTCAACGGGCATATCACGTCTGCCGCGCTTCACGAGAACCGTAACAATCTTCAAGTCTTCGGAGATGGAAGTAACCACTCCGCTGTAACCTTCAAACAGACCGCCGATAACGTCAACTTCATCTCCAACGTTGAAGGAGAGCTGAACCTTAACCTCCTCGATGTTCATATCCTGAACTTCCTGTTCGGTGAGAGGAGTGGGGCGGGATCCGGGGCCTACAAAGCCCGTAACACCCGTAATGTTTCGAACTGCGTGCCAGGATTCATCCGTCATGATCATCTTGATGAATACGTAGCTTGGGAAGATCTTTACTTCTTCAACCTTCTCCTTTTCGCCGTCCTTCTGGATAACTGTTTCCACAGGAACCTTGATGTCATAAATAAGATGACCGAGGCCGCGGTTTTCAATTATCTTTTCAAGGCTTGTCTTTACCTTGTTTTCGTAGCCCGAATAAGTGTGCGCAACGTACCATCTCAGGCCGACATTCATTTCATTGATATCACTCATGATTAGGCAACTCCTGTTTCGATTAGGACTTTAAGTTCTTGATCGCTGCAGTGAGTGCTGTGATACCCTTATTGAATGCAAAGTCAAGAATTCCGATGAGAATAACTACTGCGATACAGATAACCATTACTACAAGGAAATTCTTGCGTGTCTGATCCTTGGGAGACCAAACGATTTTCTTCATTTCACTCTTTACGGAGCGGAAGAAAGCTGCGAGCTTAGCTCTGTTCTTGATTGCGAGAATAACTGCAACTACAAGAATAACAGCGATGATGGACAAGGTGATAATAAGACCTGTGTAGTCCTTTGCAGTTTCAGTAACTGCAGCTGTTGTTGCTTCTTCTGCGTGGTCGTGACCATCGTGAGCGAAAACGCCTACTGTAAAGAATGAAATAACTAATGCAAGAGACACAAGCAAGGCGATAAGACTTCTTTTGTTCATCTTAGTCATTTCAATCACCCTCCGCTTCACTTTGTTTCTTTGTGAAGAGTGTGCTTGCGGCAGAACTTGCAGTATTTGTTAAGTTCCAATCTGTCCGGATCATTCTTCTTGTTTTTCTTTGTGTCGTAATTTCTCTGCTTGCACTCTGTGCATGCGAGAGTAATCTTAACTCTTACGTCATTAGCCATGATTTCGGCACCTCCCGTTTAAATTTTATTTGACAGAAAATCTGTCCGTGTACCTCCCTCTGTAAGACCCTGCCCGTATGCGCATTTTTGGGCAACACAAAAAAGCCTTTTTGCAGAGGTAAAGCAATTATAACATTTTTCAAGTATTTTGTCAATAGATTTTTCAAATATTTTTATGCAATTTACACATATTTTTTCATTATAATATATGTTGTGATATTTGAGTTTTTGGGCACAATATATAGATGAAGTGCAGAGTGCAGAGCTGTATGGTGTGCGTCTTGCTCCCTCTCTACAATTTTCTAACAAAAAAGAGCCCGCTATTGCGGGTTCTTTTTTATTTTGCAAACGTTTCTATGTAGCTGTCAAGAGAGTTTTTGATGATCTCCTTTGCCTCTTCGCGGTTGAACATTGTCTTTACGCTTGTCTTTTTCTTTTCAAGCTGCTTGTAAACCTTGAAGAAATGCATAATTTCATCGAAAATGTGCTTGGGAAGCTCGTCGATCGATGTGATTCCCTGATACTGAGGATCAGAGAACGGAACGGCGATAATTTTATCGTCGAGCTTGCCTCCGTCGATCATTCGCATAGCGCCAATGGGATAAACGCGAACGAGAGTCATAGGAATTATGGGTGCGGAGCAAAGAACCAGAACGTCGAGTGGGTCACCGTCATCGGCAAAGCTGCGCGGAATAAAGCCGTAGTTTGCGGGATAATGAGTTGCCGTGAAAAGCACGCGATCGAGCTTCAGCATTCCGCTCGCCTTGTCAAGCTCATACTTGCAGTTGCTTCCCTTTGAAATTTCAATTACCGCGTAAAAATCATCGGGTCTTATAACCTTGGGGTCAATATCGTGCCAGATATTCATATTTTGCTCCGTTCTGCCCTCGTTTTTGTCTGATTAACTGCGGGACGTCGAGGACACCGTCCCCTACAAGTGTCCAACTGAATTTAGGGTTGTTTTTTGGAGTCCAGAACCTTTTTTTCAAAAAAGGTTTTGGCGGGACGTCGAGGACACCGTCCTATACGGTGTTATTTGCGTAGGTTTATTTGATATATTCGAATTCGAAATCGTAAATGGAAACTGTGTCGCCTTCCTTACATCCGCGCGCTTCGAGCTCCTTGAATACGCCGCTCTTGTCAAGCACTCTCTGGAAGAAGTTGAGGGATTCGTAGTTCGAGAAGTTGATCTGTCCCATAAGATTGAAGAGCCATTCACCCTCAACTACGTACGTGCCGTTTACGTTCTTGATGGTTGTCTCCTTGCCGCCGCCTACGTATGCGTCGCTATCGTCGTACTCGCTCTCATATACGGTCATAGGAGGCAGGAGCTTGAGTCGGTCGGCAACTCTCTGCACCATTTCGTCGAGGTTTTCGCCCGTATATGCGGAAATGTACATCATTTCCCAGCCGTTTTCGTCAACAAAATCCTCGAATGCCTTAATGTCAACGAGCTCCTCGTCGAGCGAGTCGACCTTGTTTGCAATGATCATCTGAGGACGGGTTGCAAGCTCGGGGCTGTAGCGTTCAAGCTCTCTGTTGATAGTTATAATATCGTCGATGGGGTTTCTTCCCTCGAAGCAGGAAATGTCAACTACGTGAAGAAGAAGTCGGCATCTGTCAACGTGGCGCAGGAATGCGTGGCCAAGGCCTGCACCGTCGGACGCACCCTCGATAAGACCGGGGATATCAGCCGCAACGAAGCCGCTCTCGCCACCCGTGGAAACAACGCCGAGGTTGGGAGAGAGAGTTGTGAAATGATAGTCTGCGATCTTGGGCTTTGCAGAGGAAATTACGGACAAAATGGAGGACTTACCTACGCTCGGCATACCGATAAGACCTACGTCGGCGAGCATCTTAAGCTCGAGAATTACTTCTCTTTCCTGACCCTTTGTGCCGTTCTTTGCGAACATGGGGACCTGACGTGTGGGGGTTGCGAAATGACGGTTACCCCAACCGCCGCGGCCGCCCTTACAACAAATGTAATCAGCGCCGTCGTCTTCGGACATATCGTGGATAACCTTGCCTGTTTCAGCGTCCTTGATAAGAGTTCCCTTGGGAACGAGAACGATCACGTCCTCACCCGTCTTGCCGTGGAACTTGTTGCCAAGACCGTTGCCGCCGTTTTCGGCTATGAATTTTCTTTTGTATCTGAAGGCGAGAAGCGTGTTTGCGCCCTCGTCAACGCGGAATATGATATTACCGCCGTGACCGCCGTCGCCACCGTCGGGGCCGCCTGCGGCTACATATTTTTCTCTGTGAAAGGCAACGGCTCCGTTACCGCCATCGCCTGCCCTGAGATATACCTTTACGTTATCGATAAACACGGATTATTATTTCTCCTTTGTGATTTGTTTGTGCTTGGAGCGGGACGCCCAGAGGTCGTCACCTATGTTGTTTTAACTGAATCAGGGTTAAGTTTTTATGAGTCCAGAATCATTTCATTAAGTTTTATATAGCATTATGCTTTTTATAAAACCATTACGGTAAGTTTTTTGGAGTCCAGAACCTTTTTTTCAAAAA
>JAZQWL010000009.1:0-23708 GCA_045632305.1 Eubacteriales bacterium
GTCGAGGTATCTCTCCTCGGGATTGGGCAATTCAAGGAGCGAGAGAAATTCCGCAAAGTAATACTCTACTCTTGCGATATTCATTTCATCAAGCACGGTTACGTACATATCTCGGCTGTAATTTGCCTCGTACATCTTCTGGAGAAGAAGAGTTTCATTGAATCTCTTCGTAAACTCGTTGTAGTAGCCGATAAGGTCGGTTCGCTCCTTCCACATGGGCTGCACGGGAATTACCGTCGAGCTATTATCAATAAAGCTTCCGAACGCGTGCGCAAGAGATGTCTTACCCGTACCCGACATACCCTGCAAAATAAGTATGTGCGATACGGACATGCCCGCTATAAATCGTCTTATATCGTCAATATCGTAATAGAGCTTGAGCTTGTTTGCCGCATAATTTCTAAATTCGCTGCAAAGCTCCTCCAAAGTCTCAACCTTATCGTACGTCTTATGTCCGTACGTGTTTCTCTTTCTGTCGATCTCCGTGAGCATGCAGAATCTGTCCTGCGGCTCTTCTTCGGTGTCTTCCTTATTTTCGCCGCCTTGAATGCTGCCGATGACAACGGTCTCGGTATCGTCCCTCGATTTATTCTTGTGTTCAGAGACCACAACCGTCACCGCCAGAATTCCGATAAGGAGCAAAACGACGAAAATATATATCATTATTGCTATTTCCGAGGTCAGAAATCTTGTAAGGTCATTACCGTCAAAATCTATGATCCCCGCTCTTAAGAACGTGTTTCTCAACATTAGTTATCTCCTCAATTTGCTGAAAGTTTGGAATTTTCCTTGAGTGATCTCTGACATCTCTGCGCATTGTCCTCTCCGAAAATGCTCTCGAGTGCCTCGGAGAACAAAGAGATACGGCCCGCCTCAAATCTTTCCGCCATGAAATACGGAAGGATCTTTGCGTTCATGCCAAGATAAAGCGCATCGTCCTTATCACCGCCGCTGAGTGAATAAACGTTTACGTACTTTTCAAATCCAACGGTAATTTTATTTGTCATCTTCGCTTCTCCGTCAGTATCAATCGCGCAAAGCTTGTCGATCTTCTTCCATGTATCTTCACTTACGAACGCGTTGTTCTTGGATTTATCGACCATATAATCAAACTGATAGAACTTGAGCTTATTGAGATCGGGATTAACTTGCGCGGGAGCGCATCTTGTGTACGCGATCTTCTGAAGAGCGGAAACCTCGCCTATGTACGCGGGCATGCTGTAAGGCACGGCGTTGTCCGCAAGATTTATCATAAACCAAACGTTCTTTGTAACTGTAATTCTCTTGGCTGCTCCGAACTCGTCCTCGTAATTTACGGAGATATTGCTAAGCGGATTTCTTACGTATTTTGCAAAAGGTACAAAATAGTTGGAAACGGTCTCGGGAGAGACGTCCATCAGAGCAACAAGCGTCATATTCTGAAGCGACTTCTGAGCAAATTCCAAGCCCTTCATAACGTTTGTCTTTGCCTTTACACCCTCCTCGTTCTCTCTGTAAAGAACACTGTTCTCAGTCTCATATTCCGCATCAACGGAGTCAATGCAAACGGGACATTCAAAATATTCGGAAAGAAGGGATACGAATGCGGAATAGCTTTCGTTTGCCATCTTTGTTACAACAAGACGGGATGATGCAATGGCTGAGAATATCTGAGATATTGTCTCAGAATCGAACTTAAATCCCTTTTCCTTAGCAAAAAGATCGAAATCTGCAACGAGATTTTCAAACTTGAATTCCTTATTTACGTACTTGAAATACTCGTCTTCCATATATTTTACGGAGGTATCCTCTTCGGCTACTTCGAGATCCAATCTGTCAAATTCATTTATGAACATCTTGTCCGCAGACGCAACGGAGATCTTCTCCGCATCCTCGAAATGCTTCTTGTTTTCCGCGTCGATTTTAGCACGCTCGATCTTCTCAAGCTTCGCCGCATCGGTTGCCTGCAAAACGAAGAACGCGATGGACGCTCCGAGCAGAATCACGGAGATAATGTAAATGAACGCCGAATTTATGCCCGCGCCCATTGAGAAAAGCGCGAGAAGGATCGCAAGTGCCATTGCGCCTACACCGAAAACAATATTTCTCTTACTCTTTTTCATAAGCTTATAATCCGCCTCCAAAGTATATTTGTCCGTCACAATATTTGATTCGGACTGCAAATAATCGGATAATTTATCTTTTGTTTCAATTGAAAATTCATCTGTTCCCGCAGATATCCGTACATTTTCAATGATCTTGTCGAGTGAGAAGCCAACCCAAATGCGATAGCTTCCGCGCGGGAATATATATCTTCCTGCAGATTTATCAAATACGGAATACTCAAGGGGAACGGTAACGGTACGCGACTCCCCTGCTCCGAGAGTTACCCTCGTAAAGCCCACAAGCTCTCGCTTAGGGATCGCGAGATCCGAAATCTCAAGTCCCGCAAAAACCTGCACCACATCACTCTGCTCATGCTTTGTCGGGTTTTTCACGGTAAAGGTTATTTCCTTCTCCCCCGCCTTGACGCCCGAAATCTTAAGCTTTGCGCCCGTAATTCCGTGTCCTAACGAAAACACCGTGTCGAGATTGGCAGAATCAATATATCTGTATCCCATAAAAGGCCCTGCAAGCTCTCCGTGGTATCTTCTGTACAGCTTACCCTTTTCAAAATCGCAGGTGTCAAAATACATCGGATTTGAAAGTCTGCCGCTCGCCTTTTCTGCTCCGAGCGCCACAGTTAACGCCTGCAGAACACTTCCTTGTGAAGGATCGGGAGAGATGATAACCGCGCTTCCGAAATGCGTAAAGCCCGCGTCAAACGCATAGGTGCCGCAGAGGACGAGAATCATCTTATGTCTGTACTGCGCAAGGTTTTCAAGAAGATACGCCTGATTTGCGTCGAGCTGAAGATTTTCGGTTTCGGTTATATACTTTTCCCCGTTGTGAGTTTTGCCGAGGAAAACTATGATCTTACCCGAGCGCTTTGCAAGCTCACACGCGTGGGGGGCGTCGAGCTTCGAATGAGGATTTCCGATCTCATAACCGCGAGCGTAGCCCGACACCTCAATTCCCTGCGATTCAAGGATAGACGTATACTTTGCGGATTCGTCGGAAAAGCTCCTTCTGTCAGGATAATTTATAATATCACCGATGATGGCAACGCTCTCGCCCTTAAGCACGGGGATCGCTTTTTTGATATTTTTAAGTAAAACCGTCGACTCTCGCAAAACTCTTCCGTAAAGAGTGGGCGCATCCTCATCCGTGTTAAGGAGGGATACGTTTGTCTTATTACATTCAAGCGCAAAGTCAATTACACGAGATACGGCAAAATCAATATTTTCAGGAGAGATCGCGTTACCCGCCTCCTCCTCGGCAATAAGCTCGCCCACAGTAACCTTACCGCGGCTTATACCGTCCTTCATTACGAGATATTTATCGTATGCCGCCTTTAAAATATTAGCGGAGGCATCAAGGCAGATCTCACCGCGACCGATCGCTCCGACAGTGTCCTCCGCAGAAGTATGACGCGAGAACAAAAATCCGTCAAAGCCGGGCAATTTGCCGCTCAGAGCGTATGCCTTCAACTCCTCGTTAACCTTGAAATAAGGCGACGAAGAATTTACATTATCTACGAAAATGCCCTTGCATTTACCCGTCTTGAGCACCTCGGCGTAGGGCTTGACCAAATAATCGCGAATAATTCTTATATCGGGAGAGAGGTCGAGCCACTGCGCGTCAAATCGCGAAACGTTGAAATCGGTAAGGCAGACAGCCATAGAAAGATCGTTTGCCGCGCGTACCGTTTCACTGACAAAAGCAACAGAAAGACACACGTCCTCCGAATAAGAATTGTCGTAAGGATTGATCTTTATCTTCGGCCCTTTTACAAGAGCGCAATTGACTCCGTCTCGGCTCATTTCGATGAATACCGATTTAGCTACCTTGTAGAAAAGCTCCCTGTCATAAGAATTTGCGATTGCATAGGGGGATACAAACAGCTTTTTACAATATTTATCGAAATCCCCGAATTTGACCGAGGGGATTCCAAGCGCCTTGAATTCAATATCCTCAAGCGCGCTCGCATCAGAGAGAAGCCGTACCTTCTGACCGATGCTTAAATTGTCCAAAATGTTTTTATGTTTAATCATTTAAAACCACCAAGTCTTATTATCTTAAAGCCCGAGAAATGTATTTGATAATCGGGGAAAAACACATTGCGATCACGACAAGAACAAGAACTGCCGCCAAAAGCTTTACAAGTTTAAAATCGCCCTGCATCGCACTTTTCACGCTCTGCTGAGAAACGAAGCCCTGCTTGTCAACGTTGTATTTCCACTTGTTTTCAATCAAATACACGGCAGACGCATTATTGCTCTTCAAGGAATACGAGTATCTTCCGCAACGCGCTTCTACCATAACGATCTTGAAATCCGCGCATTTTTCACAAAGGCGGATGCCACAAGGCAATGCAAATGTCTTATCTGGGATGCCTCGCGTGATGTTTTCACGAATGCGGGATCTCTTCAATACGTTTCCCGCAGAATCAAGCTGAAACAAAATAAATTCCACGTGCGTGAGGGATACCTCAATACCGTTATAGAACCGAAGCGAGAGGAACTTATTCTTCTTTCCGTCCCTTAAGATCACGTACTGCTTGGGATAAACGCGAGGGAGAACGGTACCGTTATCGTACTCGCCCTTTGATACTACACTGAGATTTATTGGTGCCATGATCAGTTTATCCCCTTTCTGTATTTAAGCTTATACAACAATGCGACAACTCCGCCAAATACCAATCCAACAAGAAGGAACTGCCAGAACGCTTCGGAATTTGGAGGAAATTTTACCTTTGAAGCCGAGAAAAGCTTCCGCACGAAGGAATTTATAAGCATGCCGCTAATTGCGGTCACGAGCGCGGAAAGCACGCCGTAGATCGCGCAGGAGACGTAGGAATAATCAAGGCGCATCCTTTCCCTTACGTACATATTGTCTGCTTTCTTCAAAACCAAGCTTACGTAGGACGTATCACGGTCAAGCGGAATAGCACGCGTCACGGTCTCGCCCTTGAGCTGCTCCTCCACGCTTATGACGTCAATGAGCTTGTTTTTGTTGTTGAATACAAGAACGCTGTAGCTTACGTAGCGCACCTGAGGATTTACCATGCACTTTACGTACTTTGATCCGTCTTTTGTGAAAAGAAGGTACTGCTTAATATACTTTCTCGCAGGGATCTCGGGCTCGTAAACCACTCCTCTGCCGTCCTCGTAAACATATTTCTTAAGTCCGCGGTCGCGTATGGGCTCGCCCGAGAGCTTCGGTCTCATAATGCTTCGCGGAAAATAAAACGCTATTAAAATATACGCTATAAAAATTCCCGACAAGGCAATCATGCCCGACAGAAGAATTTCTATTACCGTCACAAAATCATTCATATTTTATCTCCAATCAGTTGGCTTCAAAATCAGCTCTGTACTTTTCAAAGAAGTTCTCAACAGTCGTCGAGGTGATATCTCCGCTCGTCACCGCAATATCCTCGACAAGCTTTTTCGCAGTCGTTTCTATTACGCTGTACGGAACCTCAAGACCGCTCTCGTTAATGCTTCGGTAAGCATTGTCAGTAACGAAGGAGATCTGCTCCTCGGGCGAAAGATCCTTTACGTTATTTAACGTATCGGCAATATCGCTCGCTATCATCTTGAACTCGCGCTGGCTTATAGCGTCGCTCAAAACAGCGGCGGAAACAATGCTGACAGTCATATTTTCAAAGTCAAGCGAGATATCCGCCATTCTGGGGTTGTCCTTAAGGATCTCCGACACCCTGTCAAGGAAATTCTTATCGTCGATCAGAGAAACCATCTCCGCATAATTTGCCTTGCCGATAATATCCGAATCGTAAAGAAGGACGAAAAGGTCGATAAGAGTTCCCATATCCCTTGCGACGTATCTCGGCTTTGTCTGTGAGCAAACGTACAGAACCTTGTTAAGCACGGGATTTATAGCAGAGGTTATGTTCGGTCTTTGAAGCCCCATAAACGAGCCGCCATCCATCCACGCAGACGATACGCCCGATACAAAGTCGGATGCGATACACTTGAGCGTTTCGGATTTATTTATGTATTTTTCAATATTTTTAAGCTCGTAGACCTCCTTGGGTGTCGCCTGCTCGATCTTACCTATCAGCTTTGCGGAGGAAAGGATCTCGTTATAATATTTTGCGGTGTTCTTAAGCTCGCGGCCAAGAGTAAAATAATTGCCGTTAAGCTCACTTGATGCGTTGGCGTAATAAACGATATTTCCGCCGCAATAATAAATCACATTTGCTACGGGATCGTTTTTATATTCCGAAATACTGCGGTCAAGATTGCCAACGGTTGTCTCGATCTGGGAGTTACCGCTTCCAAGCTCTGCGCCAAACTCAACCGCTCTTCCCGCCATCTTGAGCGAGCCCATTATAGGTGAAATGAAGATCGAAGAGATAAATATTCCGCAAACACCGCCGAGAACTATACTGAGCAGCTTCTGATGCTTATCTATCCAAGGCGCGTTCTCCTTATTCATTACCGCCTTTTCAAAATCAACGGTTTTCTTCTTGACGATATACATAACAAACTTTACAAGAAGCATCATGAACGGATATATAATCACGAAAACGAAAGGAGTAATAACCGCGTCGCAATAAGCGAAAATAATGTCGCCCGCCGAAGGCAGATACTCAAGCGCCCTATCGAAAAGCCCCATGTTCATAACACTGTTGTAGAGCAACTTAACAATGGTATTCGACAACAGATTTGCCGCAATAACAGATAAAACTACCGAAAGCAGCACAAGAGATATACGTATGAGGGTTGCATAGAATCCCTTCTTTATTCCGCGTGCGATCTCAAACAGCACAAATGCTGCCGTCACAAATAAAACAGCAATAGAAAACAAAGAAATTGACATACAAACCTCCATACGCCTTGGCGTTTCAGTAGTTTTTATCTTAAAATCATTATTTTATAATATATATTATTAATAATATCACACACGCGCGTGTTTGTCAAGGTTTTGGCAAATAATGTAGGCGGAAATTAACTTTTTAAAAGCAAAAATGCACAGTCGCGAAGCATTCGCGACTGTGCTTTATATTTTTAATTCTACATTACCTCCCCCGTACGGAATTCAAGCGTGCCGTTGAGGTACGCCTCCTCATCCTCGGGGACTAAAACGATAATTCTGTTTGGCAAAATGTAGCTGCCGTTCTCGGTGTGGGAGTAATCGGTATAAACCCATATATTACTCCTTTATCTTTGTTTAATTATTTTTTGATATATCTTTTTATAAACTCATCCAGACTATAAAAATTATACTGTTTATCTACAATATAATATTCTCCTTGCCTTTTCTCGCAAGATACAGTTTCCCCATACTCAATAAACGGTTTATAACAAAACACAATGCTTTGCTTTGATGAATAGGCATAAAGAATAGTTCTATCAAAATATATGTTTTCACTGATATTATATCCATTCTCAAATTGAGCGTCAAATATCTTAAAATACTCCACCTCAGGAACCGCCGAAGCATGAAGAGAAATATCCCTTACAAATACAGCTTTATTGATTTGAAACGCGGCAATGAATTTTTCGCCGTTATAAATCTCGACAATATCATTTGAATCTTCAAATTTTACCCATGTATATTTATCAACACAACAATTCAAATCCTCCGGATATTCATGCGTTACATTATAATAGCAACACATATAATAATAATCGTCAGGATCAAACTCTATGTGTAACGGTTGCGCGCCGCGCTTAACTCTTTCATCAAATGGTGTTATTTCTCCGGGACAAATAGTATAATGCCTCTGCACCAAATACTCTGTCAATACCGAAATAAGCTATTTTTCCTGCTCTTCATCAGAAAGCAACGGTAAAGTAATTTGTTCTTTTTGACCTGCAGCTTCGTTTGTTGTGATTTCTTCTTGCTTTGAATCATCTTCAAATTTCTCGCACGCAACAAAGCAAAGCGCAAGAGCAAAAATTAAAGTTAAAATTAAAATAAGCTTTTTCATATAAAAACCGTCCTTTCGCAAAAATTTAATTAAATACTAAAAAAGCGCACAAGTAGCACTGCTATATAGCAGTCCGACTTGTACGCATCAAAAATTAATTTTCAGTTGTCCCCGTTCAAAATGGAAAGGGCAATCTTTATTTTGCGCAAAGCCGAACTGCTTTTTTGTGTAAAAAATCATAATTGCACCTCCGTTTTTTATTTGGTATTTTTTACCTGTTAATATTATATCATATTTTTGATGTGATGTCAATATACAGCTACATATTTTGGTTAACACATTTCAACAAAGATCAAAAAACAAAGCCCTTGGCGTCGCCAAGGGCTTTATTTTTATAACGTTTCAACTGAAATTACATAATCGTAAATGGGCTGACCGCCGGGAAGCATCGCAACCTCACAAGCTCCGCCTACCTTTGCAGAAATGATTCCGGCAACTCTCTCGGCGTCCTCATCGGTTACGTTCTCACCGTAGAACACAGTCACGAAGGATGCGCCCGTCATACCGCGAGTAAGCTGCTTTACACACGCCTCGCTCGTATCAGTAACACATGCGATCTTGTTTTCAACAAGCCCCAAGAACTGACCCTTCTTGATAGTAAATCTGTCGATTTCGGTATCTCTTACAGCGTAAGTAACGGACATCGAGGTAACAAGCTCGTACGCGAACTTCATTTCCTTTGTGTTTACGTCAACGTCGGCGTCGGGATTGAACGCGATCATAGCGGAAATGCCCTGCGGCACGCTCTCGGTCGGGAGAACAATAACGTGTCTCTCGGTCACGATCTCGGACGCCTGCTTTGCCACCATGCTGATGTTCTTGTTATTAGGCAAAATGTAAACGTATTCCGCGGGTGTCTTCATTACCGCGTCAATAATATCCTGCGTGCTGGGGTTCATGGTCTGACCGCCCTCGATAATAGTATCAACACCAATATCGCGGAACATTGCGGCAATACCCTCGCCCATACATACACTGACAAAGCCGTACTTCTTCTCGATCTTGACCTCGTTCTTCGAAGGTGCTTCCTTTGCCGCGCCACCCGATAGATTCGTATGCTGCGTACGCATATTTTCGATCTTAACGGACGCAAGCGCGCCAAAATCAATTGCGCGTGTCAACACCGCTCCGGGATCGTTCGTGTGTATGTGGAGCTTGATGATGCTCTCATCGTCAACGAAGACCGCGCTGTCGCCAATGCTCTTTATAAACTCGTAAAGCTCGCCCGAGGTGTCCTCGCCGAGGTACTTTTCATTTTTATCGATAATACATTCGGTACAATAACCGAATTCAATGGAATCCGTATCAAAATCCGCAAAATTCGCGCCCTCGCTTACCGTAACGGCTGTCTCTACAACGGGCTTATTAAGATTCTCGACGGGCTGACCGAAATAAGCGGATCTCATTCCTCGAAGAACCAACACAAAACCGTATCCACCCGCGTCGACAACACCCGCCTGCTTTAATACGGGAAGCATTTCAGGAGTTTTTGAGAGCGTTTCCTCAGCGCTCTTGACAACAAGATCCACAAGCTCGTCAAGAGTGATGGAATTATTTGCATCGTAAGCGGATCTCGCATCCTCGGAGCACACTCTCATAACCGTGAGAATAGTTCCCTCCGTGGGCTTCATAACCGCTCTGTACGCCTCAACAGTACCGCGTTCAAGCGCGGAAACAAGCTCCTTTGCGCCCGCATCGGCAAGGCCACGAAGCGCCTTTCCCATACCTCTGAAAAAAAGCGAGAGTATCGCGCCGGAGTTACCGCGCGCGCTTCTGAGCATAAGTCCCGCGATCTTCTCTGCAGCATCACCCACAGCAGAAATTTCTCCCGCGTTAACTATCGTGCTCATTGTAAGACTCATATTGGTACCCGTGTCACCGTCAGGCACGGGGAAAACGTTGAGGTTATTGGTTTCTTCCTTGTTATTATCGAGATGATTTGCGGCAGATATCATCATGCTGCAATATAGCTTTCCCGTAATTCCCATGTCTACCTCCATTCCGCCGCCATAAAAACGGCAAAAATACAATTTTATCTATGCGCCGCAATAAAGAAAAGCGCAAGCGTACCGGGGCCGGAATGAGCGCCGATAACGGGACCTGTGTAATCTATAAGTATATCAGTAATACCGAATTCCTCGGTGATCATGTCTGCTAAAAGCTTAGCATCGTCATAGCAATCGCCGTGACAAATATAAACCGTCTGAGAAGCGGGATCGATAGCAGTCTCCTTCATCTTGTTGAAAAGCTCAGCGATAGCCGCTCTTCTGCCTCTTGCCTTGGAAACGTTTATAAGGTGTCCCTCATCGTCCATATGAAGCACGGGCTTTATCGCAAGCATCGTACCAAGAACCGCGGTTGCCGCGGAAACACGTCCGCCACGCTTTAAGAAAAAAAGATCGTCAACAGTGAACCAATGAGCAAGATGATACTTTGTCTGCTCAACGTATTCGGCAACCTCAAGAATGGTCGCGCCCGCCTGCTGCTTTCTACAAGCGAGGGTAACAAGAAGTCCCTGACCCAATGACGCGGAACGCGTGTCTACCGCGATGACAGTTCTTTCAGAATATTCCTCTGCAAGCTCCTCGCATGCATTCTTACCGTTCATAAACGTAGCGGAAAGTCCGGAGGAGAAGCCAAGATAAAGCACGTCGCGGCCTGCCGCAAGCTCTGCCTCAAACGCCTCCTTGAATCTTTCCATGTTGACCGCGGAGGTTTTCATGTCCTTCTTTTCGCGAAGCATCTCGTAAATTTCCTTGGGATCGACCTCGTGATTGAGACGCGTACCCATATCGCCTATATTAACTTCAAGAGAAACAGTTTTAATTCCAAGCTCCGCAATCTTATCGGAAGGAAGATCACAGGAGGAGTCGGTGAAAATAACAAAATCCATAATTTTTTCCTTTCATAGCGCAAAATTTGTCGCATGTCAGTTTGCTTTTTAAAAATTTATGAAGACTTACAACAATAAGCCGCATAAACCCATTCTTCGTTTAATTATACTATATTTTCCCTGATTTGTCAATATTTTATTTTACTCGTGTCTTACCGAGTATTCTAAAAATTTTCCTCCCCTGCCTCGATTGACAAAACGCCGTATTTGTGTTACAATACATTTTAGAAAATCATTGGAGAAGAATTATGACAGTAATCATAGCCGAAAAGCCAAGTCTTGCGAGAAACATTGTCGCGGGAATCGGGCAGATGCAAAAGAAAAACGGATATTTCGAAGGGTGCGGATACCTCGTTACGTGGGCATTCGGTCACCTCTTTTCTCTGTGCGATATCGAGGATTACACGGGTACCAGCGGTAAATGGAGCATGGACACGATTCCCTGCTTCCCCGAAAATTTCAGATTTAAGATGAAGCTCGGTGCAGACAAAAAGGTTGATGCGGGCGTCGAAAGACAGTTCCAGACTATAAAATACCTATGCACGAGAGCTGACGTAGATACTATTGTAAACGCGGGAGACTCCGACCGCGAGGGTGAAATCATCATAAGAATATGCGTTATGAATACGGGCGCTATAGGTAAGAGCTTCAAGCGTCTCTGGCTTCCCGACCAGACTCCCGAAACCGTCAAGAAAGCTCTCTCTGAAATGAAGGACGAGTCCGAATACGAAAATCTTGCCGACGAGGGCTTTGCGAGAACCTATATCGACTGGCTCTACGGCGTAAATCTTACACGTTACGCTACCCTCAAGACGGGAACGCTTCTCCGCGTAGGAAGGGTTATCGTTCCCATCGTCAAGGCGATCTACGACAGAGACATGGAGATCCGCAATTTCGTTCCCGAAACGTATTACGCGATAATTTCCAAGGAGCAAACAAACGGCGAGACGGTCGAGCTTATCTCCAAGCAGAAATTCGATAAAGACAAGCAGAACGACGCCATATCGCTCTGCGCTAAATACAACGCGTGCGAAGCGACGGTTAAGTCCAAGAAAAGCAAAAAGGAAACGATCAATCCCCCGAAGCTCTTCTCACTCTCCAAGCTTCAGTCCCTACTCGGTAAAAAGTATAAAATGTCCATGGCGGATAGCTTAGCAATCGTTCAGAAGCTTTACGAGGAGGGTTATCTTACCTATCCCAGAACAAACTCCGAATACCTTGCCACAAACGAAAAAGACAAAATAAGAAAGATAATTTCCAATATCAAGGGCATCGGATACCCCGTCGAATTCAAGGACAAAAAGACCATTTTCGACGATTCCAAGATCGAGAGCCACTCGGCTCTGACGCCTACCTATAAGATACCCAAAAAGGAGCATCTTTCCGAACGCGAAATGCAGGTCTACCAGACCGTTTTCCGTCGATTCGTCGCGGTTTTCTGCTCGGAGGAATGTCTTGCTCAAAAAACGGAAATGGTCATTGCCGTGGGGGATCTCGAGGAATTCACTCTCAAGGGAATCACCATACTGCAAAAGGGCTTTTTACGTTTTGACGACGCGGACAGAAAGGATAAGCTGCTTCCCTCCCTCGAGGTTGGCGACAAGGTCAATATCAACTTCAAGCCGCAGGAAAAACAGACGACACCGCCCAAGCACTACACCATCGAAACACTCAACAATTACCTCAAAAACCCTTTCAAAAAGGACAAGGCGGAGCTTGCTGAAAAGCAGGAGGCGCGCGCCCACGATACCGAGCTTTTGGGTAACGAAATCGAGAACGATGACGAGGACTACAAGGCGATCTTTGAAGGCCTTGAGCTTGGAACGGAGGCAACAAGAACGGGTATTATCGACAACGCGAGAAAATCCGGATATATCGAACTTAAAAAGGACGTATATACTATTCTCCCCGGAGGTGAGTTTTTAATCGAGCAGCTCGGAAGAATGAGCATTTCCATGGACAAGTACAAGACCAGTGTGCTCGGTCAGGCGCTCAAAAAGGTGTACAGACGAGAGATTTCAGTGCGCGACAGTGTCAATATGGCGGAAAATGAGATCCGCGAAGTCTTCACCCGCCGCGACGAGCCCGTCGAGACGGACAACGATACGGGCTTCTACGGAGATCTTGTCGGTACGTGTCCGCTCTGCGGAAAGGACGTTATCAAGGGTAAATTCAGCTATGGCTGCACGGGCTACCGCGACGGCTGTTCATTCAGAATAAACTCCTTTATCTGCAAGAGAAACATCTCGATCGCAAACGCGAGACTTCTTTTGACCGAGGGCAAAACCGCCGAAATTCAGAACTTCGTTTCAAAGAACGGCAAGCCCTTCTCCGCCCGCCTCGTTCTGCGCGACGGAAAAGCGGAATTCGACTTTACAAAATAAAAAAACCGCGGTGAGATCACCGCGGTTTTATTTTATTCCGATACGGTAAATGTGCGAATAGCACGAATGGAAGCAACGTCGGTTTCAAGATACTCAATAGCGAGCTTGTCACCGATACCGACAAGAATGATCGCCTCGTTGCCCGCAACCGAGCTCTTATATACGTTGCCGTCATCAGCGATAATATAAACGTAAGTTTCCCCGCCTACAACAACGTCTCTTAAGCCCACAACCGTAACAGTTGCATTCTTCACATCAACCTCGGGCTCGGGATCATTATTCGAGGGAGGTGTTACCACACCGTTCTTTGTGAGCAGCTCGCGGTAATTTGCGATCGCATCCTCCTGCGTGTCACCGATAGCAACGATATTTACGTTTTCAACGTTAACCAAGGCAAACTGCTTTACGTAGCCGTTATTGTCCTTGAGCACCATAATATAAGTCGCCTTACCCGAAATATTTACAAGCGACGGGAAGGAAGCCTTATATCCCATGTTTTGAACCTGACCTTGTGCTGCATTCATAGCGGAATATTCCTCCGCGCCCGCAACGGCATAGTAAATATACTCGCCCGTTCTCGCGTTACTGATAATAAATCCGATGTTGGATTCGTCCGCAGTCACAGAGGTTACGCCCGTAAAGTACCATACGTCGTCCTCGATCGTGATATAACCGTAATCGTCGGTCGTCTGCTTGCAGCCAACCTTCGCGAAGATCGAATTGAAAAAGCCGCCCGAGAGCATACCGTTCCAATTATATTTCTGTACCGCCAGATCGCCCGAATAAACGGTGTCTACCCAAGCGGGAGTATCCTCAACCGCATAAAGCTGACTCTCACCCGTTGCAGGATCAAAAATGACAACCTCGTTTACGTCCATCGCGCCGAAAAGACCGATCTTTGCCTTCATGCAGGACACAATATAATAGGGCTTACCCTCATCGTCAATTTCAAAGGTAACGAAATCGAAAATCTTTGTCGGATATTCAAATCGAAGCTTACGCATAAGATCCTCGCCGAAAAATGCGGAATCTACGTACTTTAAGGGCTTTTCAAACTCAATATACTCCGCGCTGTTCGCCTTGGAGTCTACGGGGTCAACCATTACGTAGCCGGGAATTCCCTTTTCCTTATTGTTGATCCATCTGAAAAAGTCCGCATATTCAAGGTTATTAATCTTCTTGGGATTGTTTTTAAAATTGATCTGAGTATATCTTAATCCGATCTCATACTGAGAAATGTTATCGGCAAGCTTACCCATGGTGTTCTTACCGATAAGCTCGGCGGACGCGCTGTCCATTAGCGCGATATTCGTGATCTCGTCGTTCTCCTTCATATCCTCCTCGAACACCGCTTCTCTGATGTTTACAACCGAGGCGTATCTTTTCGCGTTGAACACCTGGGACGACAAGAGCGAGCCCACGATAACCACCGCTACGGGAATCACAACGAGAACTATCGGTACGACGCTTACCTTTTTTGAGGATCTCTTGCCACCGAAATTTATGATTTTGACCTTTTGGTTATCATAAACGACCTTTGAGTCGCCGCCATTGAACATAAACGGAACTGCAAAGGAGAAGATAACCGCCGCAAGATAGAACCAGAATCCCACGTCATGAATATTGATAGCGGGAAGTAAAATATAATACGAAACCGCTGTGAACACAACTCCGAGGCACAGAGATATCAGTATTTTTTTCTTTAGTTTTTTCTTATCCATATCTACCTCCGAAAATACTTTTATAATAATATTATACCACATCCGAGCAAAAAGTCAATATAAAATTCCCCCATACGCCAAAAGGCGTATGGGGGAAAATATTAAGAAATACCCAGAAGCTGTAAGATCCAGACGGCAAGCGCACCCGCCAGCACGCTTATTGCGTGAATTACTGCCTTGCCAATAATTGCGGCAGGTCTTTTTTCCATCTTGTCGATGGCCTTCATACTCTGCTCACACTGCTCTATCTGATGCTCGATTATGGGCTCGAGCTTGCACGCGCATCTCTCGAGATTTTCGAGCTTTGCCTCGTGTCTGTCGAGCGCCTCCTGCGTTCTTGCGTGTCTTTCCTCGCAAAGTTCCTTGTTGTAGTTTTCCATTATTTTTTACTTCCTTTCTCCTATTTTTCAAATTTTTATTTTCAAATAAAAGAAGGCATAATCATAGAAAACATCAAAGAGCCGCGTTTGCCTCTTCAAACTTCTTCTGCTGTGATTCGAGAAATTCAGCAGTCTTGAGATCCTGGATCTCCGACTGATCGATAACAAGCGCAAACTTGCGGCGGATCTTCACCCACTCTCCACGCTTGATAATACAGTTTTTGCCGTTTACCGCAACGTATACGTCATCGCGGTATTTGTCATTGTCGCGGAAGAGTTTGATGCTTACGTACTCATTAAGATACTTTTCCGCCTCTTCCCTCTTGCGCTTCTTTTCTTCCTTTTTGCTGTTTTCAATGTTTTTCAAGAGCGCGATCTCCGCGTCCTTTTCGAGGAGCTTTGCCTCGTATTCTTCCTTAAGTGCGGAAATTACGTCGATATTCTTTGTGTTTTCCATGATTTTTTCCTTTCAGTTATCTATTTTTTTTATTATTCGTACAATGCGGACGCCACAGTTTCAATTCTTACCATGAACGCCTCGCAAAGACGTACGCTGACCTTGGATGCCTTCCAGCCGACAGTTGCTCTCTGATTGAGAGGGTCGTCCGCGCCTGAAGAACCAAGCTGCTTTACGATATGCTCAAGGCCGCCGCCCTCGATGGACGTTGTACCGTACGCGTTATCGCCAAAGACAAGTGTCGCATAAATATCCTCACCGTTTGCACCGCAGTTGCCGGATGTGATCACGTCACCCGCAGAGCATGTAATGCTAGAGGGCATAATGCCGCTGACGTCATCGGAAATTATAAGATACTGCTCTGTATTAGTCATAACGTAAAATCTCTTCTCGTTGATGACAATGGATTTTCCCTTAAGAGAATTTTCGGGAACGGGTACTGTGCTGTTAAAGTATATCATAGAGCCGTTCTGAACGTCCTGAGCTACGGTAATAGTGCCGCCGGGAACAAGATCGTCCGCGGAAAATACCTTTGCCTCTGTGCTCTCAATAAATCTTACGCCCTCGATCTTACCGATCTCACCCTCGTAAATGTTTTCGGGATTCGCATACTGATGGGGGAACTTCCAGTTGGGATCGTTCATAAGATCGTATGCGCAATCGGGGTGAATGATAGCGATATAAGAACCGTTGATCTTCTCCGCGTTCTGATTCTTCAAAAATCTTACCGCGCGTCTGATCGCGGAAACAGTAAGATAGCAGTTATCTGCAGGATTTTCGTTATTACCCGAAAGAAGATGACGCGCGCTTACCTGACCGTCTGCGTACTGAACGTTAGTACCGCCGCAAACGACCTCACGTGTAATAGCGTCAAGAGTTCTGCCTGCCTGCGCGCCGAGAAGCTTTGTCGCCATACAAAGATTGTTATCGATCGCGCTCATGAGAAGGAAGTCACTGAATTCAACGTAACCGCCGTACTGCGCTACTGTTGCGTTAACGGTGTTCATATCGATTCTCTGACCTGTGGGTGTTACACCTTCAACGATTGACTGTGTAAGTGTGGGAAGCGGATTGTACTTGCGGAACTGGATCGTCTTACCCTGACCGCGGGGAATATTTACCTTCTGCGCGAATCTGTCGTAAACGAGCGCGGGCTCGGCGTTGTCGATAAGATAATCGGAATAATACGTCTTCATCTCATCGGAAAGACCTGTGCCCATCATATACGCTGTCTTTGTACCGTCAACGTTGTTCATAACTCCTTCCGTTCCCATAACTGTTGTCCCTGCGCCAAACAAGGACAAATTAATTCTTGTGTCTGAAATTTTCATAATTTTAATCTCCTTTTATTTTAAATTGATGATAAGTCCGCCTGCGGCTTTTCTTGCCGCCTCGGCTCTCTCCTCTTTTGTCATTTTAGATACGTCCCGTCTTTTTGCAGCATGCTGAACGGAAATTCCGTTCTCGTCGGGGCGCATTCGTCTTTTGGATATTCTGTTCAATATCTCCTTTGCGGCTCCGCGACGGATCTCGTCCTCGCGTTTTTGGATTTCAAAATCCATGTTTTTTAAAAGCTCCTCTTGCTTTTCCATAGTCGCGCGATCAACCGCCGCCTTTATATCCGCATCGAAAAAGGACTTGTAAAGCCCTCCTATAAGGGTTTTGTACTCCTCTTCCGTCGGCTCAAACTCCTCTATGTGAAATACTTCTCCGTCCACCTCGATGCAATCCTGCAAACCGTCCTCGTTACCGTTTTCGTAAACCGTGTCAAGCTCATTCATAAGCTAACTCCTCCACATTAAAATTAAATATATTCAAATCTGACAAGGCGCATAGCTTTGAATCCCACACCTTGTTTATGACCTTAATTTCGCCGGGATAAAGTTCGCTAAGCTGCAAAAGACCGATGCAAGCCATACGAAACGCCTCCGATCCGAGACCGTCGCACTCAATATCGACGTCTCCCGACTTAATTTTAAAGATCTTGAATTTTGTTCCGAACGTATTCGCAAGATAACCGACAAGCGTGTAAAAAACCGCCGAGATCCCAGCGCACACGATAAACTGTCCCCGCATCTTCATAGATGAGTGTCCCTTCATAACAAGACCGATATTGCCGCTGTCAAGTCGCTTGAATTCAGCTAAGACCATATCACACCTCCGACACCGAAGAAAGCTCTCCGCGAAGGCGACCTATACCGTCAAAATCCATAACTCCGAGCATAAGCTTCGTCTTCTCGAGATTTTCGCGATCAAATGCTCCAAGCTCGTACAGCTTCAAAGCGAAATCGTTCATTTTTTCCTTTTCGCTCGGAGAACGTTTTCTTGTGTCTATCTCAATATCGAAGATGTGCGACTCACCGTCGGCATCACCGTTTATATTGGAGGACGAAAACGCCTCATAAACGTACTCTCCGTCATCGCCCATGATTCTGAAAACCCTCTCCTCATCATAAAACTGACGGATAAGCTCAAGCGTCATCTCCCAGATCTCAACGCAAGCGCGACAGGAATTCTCAATGCCGTCGCGGGAGAATTTATTACCCGCATTTTGAAGCATACCGATAGCAGACGCCGCGGTAACTCCGCTCGTCGTTCCACCGACCATAACGTCGCGGCAGCCCGTGATCTCCTTAAGCTCATCTATCTTGAGCTTCTTGAGGTCAATAACAGATCCGTCGATCGAACCGATATCGATTCTCTTGAGCTTCTCCTCGTCAATGTCGCCCTCGACTTCAACGATCCCCTTCGACATATCAACGAAATCCCCGATATTTACACCCAAGCTCTTTTTTGCCCAGAATCTTACCTTTGACGCCCAGTTTGAGTAATCCAAAAGATTCTTGTCAAGCTCCTCGATATACTTCTCGCACTGTCTTCCCACCGCCATTACGCCAAAGCCGCAAACGTCGTTATCGCAGGGATACATGGAGTCGAACACAACGGGATATTTTCCGTGAGCATACCAACCGCCATGGCAATTTTCATCCTCCTCGGAGGAATAGATAACCGTGCTGCCCGCAAATTTGCAATAGTGAACCACCTCGCGGCCGTCAGAATAGCTCTTATAGTACCAATCCACG
Organism: Eubacteriales bacterium; assembly: GCA_045632305.1. Lineage (GTDB taxonomy): Bacteria > Bacillota > Clostridia > Oscillospirales > CAG-272 > SVTX01. Next base: position 18,960 of record JAZQWL010000009.1, read on the forward strand.
ATCGCGCACTTTTCCGATACGTCCGCGCTATCGCCGTAGATTATGCGGACAAGCTCGCCATTCGCGGAGGAAAATTCCTCTGTGTCAAGCGCGGGATATTTACTCTTCGCCTTTTCAATATCCATAAGTGAGCTGATAAAAACGCTTCCCGAGTCTTGAATGCTTGAAACTCCGCTCTCCCAGAAAATGTTTTCGATATTGATCTTTCTTATGTCAACGTCTCCAAGACCGTGATTTATGGAATTGTTCCAGAAAACCCCGTAGATCGCCGTTCCGTGACGTATCTTTTCCCAGGCGTTATCGGAATATATCTTATCAAATTTGCATCTGCTGTTGATAACGGGAATGATTTTCGAGAGCATTCCTGCCTCTTTTGCGTCATTCTTCTCACGCGGCAGACAAATACAGACGGGCATATTGTCGATCACGTCCGCATGCTTATTAATAACACTGTTAAAAAGCCAGGCGGACGACTCGTCGCTTCCCACCGAGTATTTTTTGCTCCAGATAAGACGCTCCTCGTTTATTCGTCTCATTGTAGAGGCCTTGTCCTCTGCGTACCTTTTTAAAGTCTCGATACCAAGAAGAATATCGGGACGTGTATTTTTCTTTTTATTCATAGTTAATTCCTCGTAAAATATCATTCTATTTGCATATAACGCCGCCTTAGATCCACGCTCTGCTGAGTCGCGGTATCCTTTTCAACTCTTACGGCGTTTCGCTTCGGCATACGGATTGGATGCTCCATGCAGATATATCTGAGCTCGTCGTAAATGTGATCCTCCCCCGCAGTATTTACGTCCTCCACGTCGGTAGTATCGTAAACTAAGGACGGAAACGTACGGATAAAATTTTTGCAGGTGGAGAAAACGTAAAGCTGAGGTCTGCCCTCATCGTCAAACGCCAGACGGTTGTGTATCTGTTGCTTGCCCGCGATTCTCGAATTGTCACCTCGATCAAAATAAACGCACTGCTTTTCCATGATCTCGCCGATGCTCTCTCCCCCGTTTTTCTGAAAAATCGCGGGATCGGCGACTCCGTAAATGCTCTTTTTTGCGAGGTTTATATCCTCGCTTTCAATACGTCTTATCTCCCGCGCGATCCTCTCGGCATTCCACCTCACACCCTCGTTCGGGGTCTTGGTACAGCCGTAAAGCTCGCGTATACGGTACATTTTTCCGTCCGTATCAATAGCATACCATCCAACCGAAAACGGCTTTGAATAACCCCAGTCGAAGCTGCGGTACACCTTCCAGTGAGAGGGTATCTTAAAGGGGCGTATAACGTGTGTGGAAATGCCGTCATCATAGCCGTCAATATTATCCCGCCACTCACAGAACACCTGCCCCGAAAAGGAATTCCAATCGCCATACAGAAGCGCGGCGCGGTCCTTCTCGGAGAGAGATGCCAATCGCGTAAGATATTCAGGATTATTCGAAAGCAAAATTTTGTTATCGAAAACCGTGGAGGGCACGAATATTCTTGATTTTCTTCTTATTTCCTCGTGTCCGTCGGGAAATAAAATTTTCACGTCCTCAAAGATCGTAGTCATAGGTGGCGCGGGGGTAATGAATCTCTCCTTGACCCACACGTGTCCTATACCGCCGGGATTTGCCTGTGCCCTCATATAGCATCGCGTTCCCGCTCCGTTCGGTCGATTTCTCGAAAACAAATAGCTGTATTCATCAAAAGTAAATTGTGTAAGCTCGTCAAAGTCAATAAAATCGTAGTTTTTTCCTTGATAATTATACTTGTCCGAGCTATGCGCCATAGAACCGAAATAAATTTTCGCACCCGACGGAAACGTCCACATGTGCTTGCTTGAATTGTAGACCGCGCCGGGATTTGCCGGAAGATAAAGCTGATGTGAACGATCTATAAGCTCGAAAAGCTGCGGATAGGTTTTTCTTAAAATAAGCCCTCTGTAATGCGGAATATGTACCTGACGGAGCGCCTCGACCAAAGCGCAATCACTCTTGCCGCCACCCGCCGCGCCTCCGTAAAGCCCCTCGTCCTCAAGCCGTGACATAAATAACCTTTGCTTCTCCTGAGGCCTCCAGAGATAACGGCTTTCCGTATTTGCTGTAAGTATTTTCTTTTTAGGGATAATAAGACGCCCTCCGCTCAATACTCCGCGATCACTCTTCACTGTATTCATCTATACTGTCCGCCTCGGGAATTTCTATTCCCTGCGCCTGCTCAACCGCAGTCGTGTCGGGCTTATCGCACCACCTTGACGGTTGTCTGTTCTTGAGCCAGAACGACATGGCTCGCACGTCCGCGGGAACGTAATTATCGTCCTCTCCCGTCGCAAGCTCCTCGTACTCACGTATCTTTTTACCCGTATCGGGATCGTAATCGACACGCTTCAACTTGTAGGTCTTGCTGAGCTTGACGTTGTAGCCCGTCGCCTTTTTGTAAAGCGCCTCAATGACCGCAAAATCCGAACCGAATCTTCCGAGCTTGAGCGCGCTTGAAAATTCCTCGTGCTCATCCTTCCACCTTCTGAAGGTCTTATAGGAGATACCCGACATATTGGCAATTTCGGAATCGGTGTATCCCTCCTCGGCGCACCTTCTTAAATATTCCTCGCCGTATTCCTCCATAAAGGCGTCATATTTGCTTTTCCTCATTAGCCCCACCGCTGTCAGTATCGCCATGGCAGTCAGTCGCTTGTGCGGAGACGAAGTAATTTGAATCGTCCATGCGGAACTTCAAGGTATACTTGCCAAGAGCCGCCGAAAGCTCACTCTTTTGAATTTTGGTCTCGCCATTTTTGCAAAGCAGAAAAAACAGCACAGTCTTTATAAGGGTGTTGACCTCCTCAAGGCCCTCGCACTTTTCTCTGTAATGCTTTATAAGTCTGTTTCTTTCCTCAATAATATCAGAAAGCCGTTCCTTGTTAGCCATTGTTGTACTTCCTTTCGTAAAAATTATCCATCGCCTTTTTAAAAAGGCATTCCTTCCAGTTATCGGGATGAGCGCAATAGCCGTATATCACGTCCCTCTTCGCGCGCCTGTCGGGAAAATTGAAGCTTGCGCATTCGCAAGTTATCTGTCTGTCTTTACCAAGTTCCTTAATATATGGGCATACTCCTCTGAATGCCATTTTAAAAAGCTCCTTTCTATGCTTTTACTTTCTTTTTGCCCATTTGGGCATCTATATCAATCGTTAAGTTTACTTAACTACAACGCCAAAAAAATATACCGGTCTACTTTTCCGGAATTTGCTAAGTCCCCTCAACTGCATCAATTATAGCACAAATGTTCCATATTGTCAACAAACAAGTAAAGTTTTCTAAACTTTTTTGTTTTCCCTTATTGACAAAAGGTTTTTCGTGTGTTAAAATATATTTACAGAACAAAAGTTCTGTGTACAAATTGTAAACACACCCCAAATTTATCAAAATGAGGAGTTGCCATGAACAGCAATAACGCATTCGCTAAACGCCTGAGACAGACCGTTAAAGAAAATGAAATCACTTTCGCTGAGCTTTCCCGCATCAGCGGAATATCTAAGGCGCGCATAAGCCAATATATTCACGGCGTCTATATGCCGAATTCCGCCGCTATTTCTTCCCTTGCATCCGCTCTCGGTGTTGATCCCGATTATCTTCTTTGCAACAGTAACACGCGACGTGCAAGCGCCGGTGGATCTCGCACCTTGAAAATTTTAGGCGAGGTGCGTTGCGGAGATCCTGCCTTCGCCGAGGAGATCTACATGGGCGAGATCTCAGTTTCTCACAATATAAACGCAGATTTTTGTCTTATCGCCCGTGGTGACAGTATGATCGACGCCCGCATTTACGAGGGAGACTACGTCTATGTAAAAAAATGCGACATGGTTGAGAACGGTAAGATCGGCGTATGTATTATCGACGGCGAAGCGACACTCAAAAGAATTTATTATTATCCCGAGGAAGAAAAGCTCATTCTTATCCCCGAAAACAAGGCGTACGCGCCGATTAGCTTTGTGGGTCACGAGCTTATGAACGTACGTATTTTAGGTCAGGCGGTTGCCTTCACTTCATTTTTATAAAGAATCAGCGAATGAAAGCATATTTCATTCGCTTTTTTACATGTAAAGAAGATCGCAGATAATATCGTCTATATGTAACGGAGATACGTCACCCGCATCAAAATATTCCTTGATCTTAAAAAGCAGCTCCTTGTTTGAGCTGATCGAAGCGAAATATCTGAACAAATTTCCGTCCCCGTCCAGAATCCTTACGCTCCACATATCTCCCACGCCCTTCTCTACGCTCATTTTATAGCCGTACATAATGTCCATCCTTTCGTGTCAGTAATGATATTATACCATAAATATTTTAAACCGTTTTCGCGTAAAATAACGAAAAAAACCGCATTTTGGTAATTTTGAAGCATAAGGCAAGTAAGATTTTTCCCCATACATTAAAATATTTATTGAATTCCACCAAATTGATTATACTACGTGTCGTATAAATATTATGTCGTATTGCGCGAAAAAACCAAATTCTCCGATATTGCGGTAAATTCGTATGTACGACTTAAAAAATCCGTATGAATCGTACGTGAACAGATCCCGCTCAAAAAGGCAAAATCTGCTTTTTAATAACAAAATGGTCAAAAATGTTATTAATAAAGAAGTCTAAAGATAAAGCCGTAAACTAAATGCGGCAAATTGCATAAATAAGAGGCAGAAATATAATTTTTTTCAAAAAAGATATTGACAAGATCATATTATTATGATATAATTCTAAATTGGTA
>JAZQWL010000010.1:0-132910 GCA_045632305.1 Eubacteriales bacterium
AGAAGGAGAGATTTGAACTCTCGCGCCGGGTAAATCCGACCTACACCCTTAGCAGGGGCGCCTCTTCGGCCTCTTGAGTACTTCTCCATGTATCTCTGTGAGCCGACCGTTTAAATAAACTCACAGGAGATATTATACAACAAAAGAATCTTTTTGTCAAGTCTTTTTTTAAAATTATTATTGACAAGAAATGTGTCGATATGCCCGCGCTTTTCCTATCGTGCCGCACTCCTCGATAAGACCGAGCGAGCAGAGAACCTTTACCGCTGAATAGGCGTCAATTCCGCGGATTTTGGTTGCCTTGGAGAACATTGCGGTGGTGAAGATCTCGGGCAGGGAATCGGGGAGAAACATTTTGTAATCATCGGGTGTTGAGAAAACGTACGCATTCCTCAAGGATACGGGTATAAGCTCGTATTTTTTTGTTTTTACACGTTTTTTGTTTTTTGAAATTTTTCTTGTTTTATAGCTATCCGCCTCGATCATAAGACCTACGATGCGGAGCCGTTGGTTTGCAATCACCTCGCGGAGGTAATATATTTCGGACAGAATGGAGGAAATTTTTCTGCTTGCCGTGGAGCGTTTACGCTCAGAGACTGAGCCGTCCTCGTTTATGTAGCTGACGTACAGAATTTCGGGAATCGGGTGTATGAGGGCGATATTATAGGTTGTATTGTCCAAAATCCACTTGATTTTCTCGACAAGCGGACGGAAGCTGCCCGTCTGGATTTCGTAGATCGTATCTCCGTCGAGCACATCGGCTACGAATTTTCTGTTTTTGGTTTCGTTCGGGTTGCCGATATAACCGTGCGAGCCCTGAATCTTTACCTCGTGCTTGGCATCATCGTCGCAAATGAATTTTTTGATGACCGCATGCATCTGCTTTTCGGCAAGAGTACCGATGCCCGTGTTCTCACCGTCGATCAAAAGAAATTTTTCAAGGACGACGATCGTGATCTTTCTGAATTTTGCCGTGTCGTTCTGCGAAAAGCAGACCGTATTGGAATTTTTGTTAAAATTCATTTTTCGTCCTCCTTGAAAAATTTTTTGGATATACTAATTTTATCACATTTGTGAAAAAAGTCAAGAGCGACACATTTATTGTCTGTTTTATTTTTGGTTTTTGGAGCAGAATAGATGGTGGGAGAAAAAATTTTCTTCGAAGAAAAGTAAAAAAGGAAAAGCTTTATGAAAAGAACAAAAACGAAAATAAAGATTTTAGTATCCTTTTTAATGGTCTTTTGTTTTCTCGTTTCTTTTCTCGGTGTGTCGGCAATGGCTGCCAAGAGAGATTACAGAGACCTTGAGCTTATCGCGGGAGGAGTTCCGTTTGGGGTGAAATTCAGTATTGAGGGAATAGTGATCACGGGATTTTCGGACGTCCCTACGTCCGACGGGGTGAAGAACCCCGCCTATCGTGCCGGGCTTCGTGAGAAGGATGTTATTATAAAGGTAAACGGCTCAAGCGTGACGAGTGTCGTCGCGCTTGATAGAATAATAGATGGGTGCGGAGGCAAGCAATTGACCGTTACCTATACCAGAGCGGGAGAGAGCAAAACGGCAAATCTTACGCCCGTTCAAAGTGTAAACGATGGCAAATACAAGCTCGGTCTTACCGTTAAGGACGGAGGCGCGGGAATTGGAACTGTCACCTATATTATGCCCGAAACGCTTATGTTCGGAGGACTTGGACACGGCATTTGCGAGTCGGATACGGGCAAGCTTGTAAAAATGGGCAGAGGAGTAGTGAATAATGTTAAGATCAGCGGAATCAAGAAGGGTGTTTCGGGTACTCCCGGAGAGATCAAGGGAATTTTGGGATTTGAGAAGAAGGGAATTCTTTTCGGCAATACGGTTTGCGGCGTTTTCGGAGTGTTTACCGCTCTTCCGCAGCACGCATGCGAAAAATATAAGGTTGGCTTGCGCGACGAGCTGAAAAACGGCGAGGCGTATATAATTTCAACCTTGGATGCAGATGGTACACCGCAAAAATACACGGTGGAGATCTCGGGCATCAACCGCGAGGCGGAGGGCGCGAAGTGCTTTTGCATTAAGGTTACCGATAAGCGGCTTATCGAAAAAACCGGCGGTATTGTGCAGGGAATGAGCGGTTCTCCCATCATTCAGAACGGCAAGCTCGTCGGCGCGGTCACGCACGTTATGATAAACGATCCTACGGTCGGCTACGGAATATTTATTGAGAATATGCTCTGTCAGATGGAAGAGGTTTCGGGGTAAAGAAAAGGCAATATCAACATTGGTTGATATTGCCTTTATTGAAATTTCAATATTCGCTCTTGACAATTAACAATTTTCCCTGTATTATAAAGAAAAAAGCAATTTTGAGGAGGCATTTATGAATAACTTTACATTTTACAGCCCGACGTATTTTGTCTTCGGCAAGGGCAAGGAAAACAGCGTCGGTAAATACGTTAAGCGCTTTGGCGGAACTCGTGTTCTCATTCATTTTGGCGGAGGCAGTATTATTCGTTCAGGTCTTCTTGATAGAGTAAAGGCGTCGCTTGAAAGCGAGGGCATTTCTTACGTTGAGCTTGGCGGCGTTATGCCCAACCCTAGAAGCGGACTTGTATACGAAGGCATCGAGCTTTGCAAGAAGGAAAATGTTGACTTTGTTTTAGCCGTTGGCGGTGGCAGCACGATCGACTCCTCAAAGGCGATTGCTTTGGGCGCGCTTTATGACGGCGATTTCTGGGATTTTTACAGTGGTAAGCGCGTTGAGAAGGCGTTGCCCGTGGGAACAGTTCTTACTATTGCCGCGGCAGGCAGTGAGGGTAGCAACGGCTCCGTAATTACAAAGGAGGAGGGAATGCTCAAGCGGAGCGCAGGCGGTGACGTATTGCGTCCCGTGTTCTCCATCCTTAATCCCGAGCTTACGCAGACTCTCCCCGCATATCAGACGGCGTGCGGCGTGACGGATATTATGGCGCACCTGCTTGAGAGATATTTTACAAACACAAAGGACGTTGAGGTGACCGACCGAGTGATCGAGGGGCTTCTTATGACAATGATTCACGAAGCGCCTAAGGTAATTGCAAACCCCGACGATTACGAGGCAAGAGCCAATATTATGTGGGCGGGCATGATGGCGCACAATAACTGCTGCGGCGTCGGCCGTGAGCAGGACTGGGCGAGTCACGATATGGAGCATGAGCTTTCCGCGCTTTACGATTGCGCGCACGGAGCGGGACTTGCGGTCGTTTTTCCTGCGTGGATGCAGTATAATATGAATCACGATATTATGAGATTTGCGCAGATAGCGACTCGCGTTTGGGGTTGTAATATGGATTTCGCTCATCCCGAGGTGACCGCAAAGGCGGGCGTCGAGGCGTTCCGTTCGTTCCTTAAGTCCATCGGCATGCCGAGTACACTCGGTGAGCTTGGCGGCAGAGAAGAGGACATTCCTTACCTTGCGCATACCGCCGCGTACGGAAACGGAAACGGTGGCACACTCGGTAGCTTCGTTGTGCTTCACGAGGAAGACATGGCAAATATTTATAGATTGATGCTTTAAAAAAGCGCTATCACCAATCGGTGATAGCGCTTTGAGTTTTATTTGATTTCGTTTGCGAATTCTTTGGCTTCCTTTGCAAGCTCGATGGCTTCTTCGTTTGCCTTTTCTGCATCCTCGCAAGCTGCGTTGAAGTTTTTCATTACCTCCTCGGGGGTGAGGGTGAATTCGGGCGCGGGGGTTTTCTTTGCTTCGGTTTTTGCTTTATATTCGGCGTTGAGGCGGGCAAGCTCGATAAGGTAGACGTCGATCTTATTTACGCATGTGCCGATCTTTTCGGTAAGCTCTGCCTGTACTGCTTCATCGTCGGTCTTGAGCTTTTTATAAACGTACGCCCCGAGGAATTTATATTCGTCGGAGATATTTTTTCTCTTTGCGATAATCTTGATTTTGAGTGTGGCAAGCTCGCCGAGCTCCTCGCCCTTTTTAGCTGCCTTTTTGGCGATTTCCATAGCGTCGTTATAAATTTTATTGAAGTCTGACATAATTTTTCTCCTATGTCTTTTATTTCTTGAATTTATTATAACCTTTTTTTACCCGTTTGTCAAGCGGTATAATTTTTCGCATCGCGCGCAAAATATGTGTAGAATATTTGAAAAGCGAGGGGGTGTTTTCTTGGACATTCAAAATGAAAATTACAAAAAATACGCCAAGGCGCACGCGCCGAAATCCAAGGTGCTGACAAATACGATAAAGGCATTTTTATCGGGAGGACTCATTTGCGCTATCGGTCAGGCGTTGAAGGTTTTATATTCGGGATTCGGACTTGAGGAGCGTGACGCCTATATGGCGGTATCCATAACGTTTGTATTTATTGCGGCAGCTCTCACAGGACTTGGAATTTTCCCGAAGATCGCCAAGCACGCGGGGGCGGGAACTATCGTGCCCATTACGGGATTTGCAAACTCGGTGACCTCGGCGGCGATAGATTCCAAAAACGAGGGTTGGGTGCTTGGCATGGGCTCGAAGATATTTACGGTTGCGGGGCCTGTGCTTTTGTATGCGGTTCTGTCGGGTACTGCATACGGGATAATTTATTTTATCAGCACGCTTTTTTGAGTATTTTAAGGGCGGCATCGGCGTCTCTTGACACAATCAGAACGGCGTAGTTTTGAATGCTTATCACTTTTGCGCTGTCGGTATATTCCGTAAAATTCTCACCGTAAAGCTTCTTTATAGAATCAATGCGGGAGGCAAGCATTCGAGAGGTGTCAATCAGGGCTTCGGGTGTAGCGCAATATATTGCGGCGAACTCGCAAGGGTGCGACCCGCTTGGCACAAAGATACTGTATGACACCCAATCCTTCTTATACCGTTCGATATTCGGCTCTCCAAAATAGGCGGAAATCAGGCGGTCGGACAGGTAATTTTTATCGGTCGGATCGAGATCCGAGGAGTATATTTTGCCCGCGGGGAGGCCCATTTCCGATTCGCACAGGGCGGAGACAATTGGCTCTGTTTTGGGTATCTCGGGCGGTTTTGCGCAGGAGACGGTTGAGAACGGCAAAAAAAGGGCAATGATCAGTAAAATGACACGTTTTGACATATATACCTCGCGTGGTTTTTATTATATTGATATGACAATGCAAGTCGGTATATACTATTGTAAATTCTGCATTTTGCACTCTGCGCTCTGCACTAAAAAAAGCCCTTGCGGGCTTTTTTATTTATGATATTTTGTTCCTTTGATTATGGTCATGCATCTATAGACCGCTTCGAGCAGAATGGGGCGCATGAGCTGATGCGGAAAGGTGAGCTTGGAGACGGAAAGCTTTATATCCGCTACGTTTTTTACACTGTCATGCAGTCCGTGTGACGAGCCGATGACAAACACGATCTCGCTTGTTGTGGAGAACGCGCGGTCGATTTTTTCTGCAAGCTCCTCGCTTGAGAATTGCTTGCCTTCAACACACATAATAATTTTATATGAGCGGTCGGGAATGGCGGAGAGGATCATTTTTGCTTCCTCTGAGAGTGCCTTTGATATCTCGGCATCCGAGGGATCCTGCGGCACCTTATATTCCTTTAAGTTGATATTTTCAACGCGGCAGAATCCGGAGAGCCGTTTTTCATATTCTGCAACCGCTTCTCGAAGATAGCTTTCCTTGAGCTGACCGACGGTTATGAATTTAATCGTTGCCATCATTTCCTCCTACAAGCCACACGGGGCACTTGGGGGCTGCCACGGTGAGATTTATTTCGGGATCTGCGATAGCGCAGAGGGTCTCGTTATACGCCACGTCGGGGCGGTTGTTTTCCTCGCTCAGATGCGCGAGCATGATGTTTTTTGTGCCGTTTACCGAAAGAAGGGCTGCCAGAGCCGCGCATTCGGGGTTTGCGAGGTGTCCGCGCTTTGAATGTATACGGAGCTTAAGCTCATAAGGGTATCTACCCTCCATGAGCATTATCTCGTCGTGATTTGATTCGATGATTACGCTCTCACAACCGAGGAGGTTGTCGCGCACCTCGTCCGTAACGTATCCGATATCCGTGGCAAATCCGATGCTTTTTTCTCCGTTTCCGTCGGCAAACGAAAGCTTGTATCCGACAGATCCGCAGCTGTCGTGCGGTGTCGGGAATGCCTTGATCTTAAGGCCGTTTATTTTTACCTCGAAATTCGGATCATCGTGAAGGATCATTTTGGAGAAAAGCGCCTCATCGCGAAGACCGTAGAATTTTTTCTTTGCGCAGGAGAGGAGAATATGAATGTCGGAGGAATATTTGTGAGAAAACGTCTGAAGCGCCGAGGTGTGGTCGGTATGCTCGTGAGTGATAAATATTGCGTCGATATCATTGGGGGATACGCCTATAGAGTCGAGCGCTTTACATAAGTTTTTTGCGCTCTTGCCCGCGTCTATGAGAATATTGGCGCCGCCCGCGGAAATGTACGTACAGTTACCGCCCGAGCCCGAGTATAGGCAGCATATTTTATAATTTGCCATGTTAACCTCCTATAAGCTGCGAGAAAATGCCGCTAAGATAGGGGTCCCATACAAACAGAATGAGCGCGTCCACACCGATGGGGCAGAGGAAGGGAATTATTACGTACATAAGCCATTGTGATTTTCTTATCCGTTCCTCGCCGTCCTGTATGTAAGCTGCCTTTTTTTCGGCATCCCAGACGTCGGGGAGCATTTCGATTGTTATACCCTTTCGGGTAAACGCGCGGTTATAGACTATATAGACAACAAGTGACGCGCCGAATATCGCCATGTACGCAATATGAGTTACAAATTGCGCAATAGGTGGGAGGGAAGGAACCACTCCGAAGTATATGAGAATATTTATAAAAGAGAGCGCGGCGATAATTCCCGCCTTTTTTCGCGCTTCGGGGAATACCGATTTTTTGGGCTGCCCTCTTTTTATATCGTGGAGATTTCGTTTTTTCATATTAAAGTCCTTAAATAATCTTTATCGCTCCATGCTGACGGATCTGGAGAGTGAGGCAAGCGCCTTCACCGAACGCCGCGTTCATAAGGGTTGCAAAGCCCTCGGCGTCCTCCGACTTTACGTATGCCTGAATTGTGCCCGCAAAGCCGCCACCGTGAACTCTGTACGCGCCATCTCTACTGTTAAGATACGCTTCGGCAAGCGAAAGCGCAATGGAAAGCCCCTGCTCGCGAATATTTTTTACGGTATAAACGTTCTGAAGGTAGCAGAATGAGGATTTTCCCGATGCTATAACGTTTTCAAAATAAAGTGCGAGATCGCCATCCTCAAGCGCCTTTTTCTGCGCCGTTACGCGCTTGTTTTCCGAGAAAAAGTGGATAGCGCGCAAAATCGCGCGGTCTCCGAGCTTTTCGCGCAGAGCGGGAATGCTTGCTATAACGTCGGCCTCACATGTCTCTCGGAGGACGTTCTTGCCGAAATAGTGGGCAATGGATTTCATTTCGTTTGGAATGGCGGCGTAATCGTCTGTAAGGTCTGCGTGATTTCCGCCCGTGTCCACGATGCAGAGCTTGTATCCCGCCGCGGTCAGATCGAAGCTCATGGGTTCAATTTCAGGCGCGCTTGTATCCCCAAAGTCAATAGCTACGATGCCTCCGTGGGCGCAGGCAACCTGGTCCATAAGACCGCAGGGCTTACCGAAGAAATTATTTTCCGCCCATTGAGCGAGCTTTGCGATCTCGACATTGTCAATTTTGCCGCAGTTATAGAAATAATTGAGAATATTTCCGATCATTACCTCAAATGCCGCGGACGAGGAAAGTCCTGAGCCCTTGAGTACGTCGGACGTTACGTATGCGTCAAATCCGCCCGTCGTAAATGCGTGATCCGAAAAGCCGCGGCACATTCCCGCGATAATAGAAGCGGACGTGCCGAACATATTTGTGTCGGGGGAGGTGTATTCGCTGATATTTACCGTGATCTCATCGTAACCGCAGCTCTTTACTCTGACAAGAGAATCCTCTCTTTTTGCCGCTACGGCAATAATATCGAGATTTATCGATGCGGCTATAACACAGCCGCGGTTGTGGTCGGTGTGATTGCCTGAAAGCTCGCTTCTGCCCGAAACCGAGAAAACCGAGATCTCGCGTTCAGCCCCGTAAAGTGAGGCGAATTCGTTGATTGCTGAAATGTATCTTCGCTTTTGAAGATCGAGCTTGTCGCGTCCGTAAAGCTCGCAAAGAGTACGGTCAAGACGTCCGTCTTCAATATGGGAAATAAGAGACGTGAGTATCATTTTTTATCCTTCCGAATTAATATTCGTTTTTGATTTTTGTAAGGCAGTCCTCACAGATGCGCTTGCCGTTGAAATATACGACGTTGTTTGCGTTGTCACAGAAAATGCACGCGGGGTGATACTTCTGAAGAACGATTCTGTTGTCATCGGCAAAGATCTCGATAGCGTCGCCGCTTGCGATCTCCATTGACTGTCTGATATTGATGGGAAGAGTGATTCTTCCAAGCTCGTCAACCTTTCTTACTACTCCGATGGGCTTCATAATTATTGCCTCCTTTGATCAATTTTTTACTATACGTATATTATACCATAGCGAAATATGTCTGTCAACACAGAAAAATGGAAATTAATGTAAAAATATGTAAAATTTTGTAAATGAAAACTTGCTCAAGCGAGGATTAAAGTGTCACCCGTCAAGTCAAGAATAATCAAAAAAATCAAAAGGAGGGCTAATTTATGCTTAAGGGCGCGCAGAAGAGAATGATAGTTGTGAAAACGGCAGACAGCCGAATTTTCGAGGAGGCGTATTTTATGGTCAAGACGAACTATGATTGCGAGGAGCTTGATATGGTGGCGGAGGCGGAGCGGATAGTAGAATCCGCGATGCCAAGCGGGAAGAGGAAAAAGGGGGCGGACGGAGGAAAACGAAATCTTTTATTCGGGATTGTCGGCATGATCGTGGGCGCTGCGGTCGGAGTTCTTGCTACTTTGATTTTTGTAATTCTTATATAACCTTGACAAAACGGAAATTTGGGTGTATAATTATCTGTGATGTAAATGCATATTTACTTAGACTTTTGGCCGCAGAGGTCGGCTTTATATATTTACAGTTTAAAATACACGAGTTCCGATTCTGTCGCAGAATATGGCAGAATTACGAGAGCTCTTTTCCGTGATGCGGAAAAACACAGAGAAAGGAGTATTTGATGGCAAAATCAAATCAGTCAAAGGCAAGCGCCAGAGCGCATGAGGAAATTAAAGAAGCTCGCGCCGAGGCCAATGAATTTATGAGTGAGAGTAAGGCAAATCCCAAGGTTCCGAATTATGCCAAGACCAAAAAGGCGAGCGGTAAGAATGCGAAGCCCAAGACAGCTGATACGCCCGTAACCCCTAAGGCGGTCAATGAAAACGGTAAGGTCAAGGCGAAAACTCACGCAAGAAAAAAGAAGAGCGCTCAGCTTACAAACGAAGCGGCGACGGCAGAAATAGATGCAATGCTCGCAAGAATTTTTGACGTGGAGCCCGAACCTTCCGCGGCAGCTCCCGTTGCTTCAAAGGGTAAAAAAGCGGCTACCGCCGTTGAAAAATACAACAAGGACAACGTATCTGTAAAGGAACGAGGCACTCGCGCCGTGAGCACGCGTCCGAAACGCGAGGTCAGTGAGATTTCGGGAAAGGTGAAGATCATTCCCCTGGGCGGACTTAACGAGGTCGGAAAGAATATGACGGTTATCGAGTACGGAGACGATATTATCATCGTTGACTGCGGTCTCGGTTTTCCTGACGAGGAGATGCCCGGTGTTGACCTGGTAATTCCCGACACGACTTACCTTGAAGCGAACAGGGACAAAATACGCGGTCTTGTGCTTACTCACGGTCATGAGGATCATATCGGAGCTATTCCGTACGTTCTTCGCAATATCAATCCCCCGATCTACGGCACTCGCCTGACGCTCGGAATTCTTAAAAACAAGCTCAAGGAGGTATCACTCCCGAATAACCCGAAGCTCATCTGCGTGAACGCGGGAGATAATATCAAGCTCGGCAAGCTTTCGTGCGAATTTATTCACGTAAATCACTCGATTGCGGACGCCTGCGCGCTTGCTATCAGAACACCTCTTGGAATCATTCTTCATTCGGGTGACTTCAAGCTCGATCTTACGCCCATTGACGGCGAGATCATGGATCTTACAAGACTTGGTGAGATCGGTCGCGAGGGAGTTCTGCTCCTTATGTGCGAATCCACAAACGCTCACCGTCCGGGATCCACCCCGTCCGAGAGGAAGGTAGGAGCATCGCTTGATTATCTCTTTACTATGCATAAGGACAAGAGGATCGTTATAGCGACGTTTTCCTCGAACGTTCATCGAGTTCAGCAGATAATCGATAATTCTTACCGTCACGGACGCAAGGTTGCCATTACGGGAAGAAGTATGCTCAACGTTATCGGAGCGGCTATGGAGCTTGGCTATATGAACGTTCCTGACGGAGTTCTTATCGACCTTGCGGAGGTTAAGAAATACAGCCCCCACGAGGTAACGCTCATTACTACGGGAAGCCAGGGCGAGCCCATGAGCGCGCTTTACAGAATGGCATTCAGTGAGCACAGAGAGGTTCAGCTTGGAGCCAGTGACGTGGTTATCTTATCATCGAGCGCGATCCCCGGCAACGAAAAGCTCATAGGCAACATTGTAAACGAGCTTCTCAAGCTCGGCGCGAAGGTTATTCACGACGCGTCGGTTGAGGTACATGTTTCGGGACATGCGTGTCAGGATGAAATAAAGCTTCTTATGGCACTGACAAAGCCGAAATATTTTATGCCCGTTCACGGCGAATACAAGCATATGGCGGCAAACCGTGAGCTTGCGCTTCACATGGGCATAGAGCCGAAAAATATTTTCGTTTCGGACATCGGTAAGGTGCTTGAGATCGATAAATATGATGCCAAGTGGGGAGGTAGCGTTCAGGCAGGCAAGGTGCTGGTTGACGGCTCTGGCGTCGGAGACGTCGGAAGCGTTGTGCTTCGTGACAGAAAGCTTCTCTCTCAGGACGGACTTATCGTTATCGTTGCAAGCGTCAGTGTTGACGGCGGCTACGTTCTGGCAGGCCCTGACATAGTTTCGCGCGGCTTCGTTTACGTAAGGGATTCCGAGGATCTTATGGAGGAGATGAAGCACGTAGCGGTCGATTCCATGATGGAGAGCTTGCAGAGAACTAATAATGCGGATTGGTTCAAGATCAAAAACAAGGTCAAGGACGATATGGCGAAATTTATTTTTTCAAAAACTCGCCGCAGACCTATGATCATTCCGATCATAATGAATATTTAACCGCCGATCGCAGAAAAAAACTGATATATTATTAAATAATTTGTATATAAATAATAAAAGTTTTACGATTATTCATAATCAGTTCAATATGCCTTCACTTAATCGTTGTATAATAACACATATTTGTGAAATTATACCCAAATTGTAATTTCAGGAAAATAAAGCCCGCGTATGCGGCATGGAGGAAAATAAAATGGGAAAAGGTAGCAGAAACAAGCTCGATAGAGCTCAGGCGCAGATCGACAGCCCTGAGGCATATCTTGCAGAAAGACGTAAGCTCAACAAAAAAAATCAGAAGAAGACAGGCCTTGGCGTAACGATCACATGTATCGTTCTCGTTGCTGCAATTCTTCTTTCAATCGCGTTCTTCGCGCTTAGCGCAACAGGCGTGTTCGCTCGTATGACAAACACGATCCAGACAGAAAACTTCGTAGTAACTGAGTCCATGATGCAGTTCTTCTACAACGAGTATATTCTCAACTGGGTTAACAACAGCACAAACCAGATGTACATTATGTACGGTATGATCGATTTCTCCGGTGACCTCAGAACTCAGAAGTGCACTATTGCAGAATCCGGCACATGGTACGATTACTTTTTGGCAGGCGCTATTGATAACGCAACTATGTACCTCGAATACGCTGAGGGTGCAAAGGCAGCAGGCTTTTCTCTCGACGACGAGGATTACAAGGAGATCAACGAGACTGTTAAGGCAATGAAGAAGGCGCTCAAGGAGAGCGGCGAGACAATTTCCGACAGATACGGTGATTCCGTTTCCGCAACAGACGTAAAGAAGTGCTATGAGCTTATCTATCTCGCATCCAAGTTCAACGATGCAAAGATGGAACAGCTTGAAGCGGCGGCTCGCGCTGACGATGCGAAGGTATTGGCATATCCTGAAGCACACAAGTCTGAATATTATTCCGCAAAGTACATTTCTTACACTATCACAGTAAGAAGCGATGACGTAAAGCTCAGAAACGAAGCTCTTCTTGAGGAAGCAAAGGCAGAGGCAAAGGCAAACGCAGAGGCGATTGCAGCTGCAAAGGATACAGAGGCATTCTTCGAGCTTATCAAGGAACACCTTGCAAAGGTTGAAGAAACAACAACTTCCACAGAGGGCGCAACAACTGCAGCGGCTACAACCGCAAAGGAACCCAAGTACGAGGATTACACGAAGGAAGCTACTTACGGTGAATCCAGCGATCTTGAAAAGTGGCTCTTCGTTGAAACAGCTCAGGAAAACGACGCTAAGGTTATTGAAGAAAGCTCCACCGAAAACAAGAAGGCATCCGACGGTACAACAAAGAAGGTTGACGTATACAAGTACACAGCATACATGGTAATCAGCCCCAAGGCGCTTGACACAGACCTCACACTCAAGCTCGGTTACATCATTTCTTCCGATAAGGCAATTGTCGAAGAGCTCAGAGCAGCATTCCTCGCAGGCGATACAAAGACAGCTGCAGCTCTCGATGAGATCGGCCAGGCGAAGTTCAAGGAGCTTAGCGAGGCAGGAAGCACGATCCAGCTCGGATCCGGCTCAAGTAAGAATGCTAAGTCCGACTCCTTCAAGACGTCCTACAAGGAATTTGACGCATGGCTCAATTCTCAGGATAGAAAGCCCGGAGACCTTTCCGATGTTATCACGATTGCTCCTACTAAGGATGGCGCTACAACTTATTACATCGTAGGTTATTTTGAAGATACATCCGATCCCGTATGGAAGGCACAGGCCATCGGCGCTATCGTTGGCGAAGGTATGGATGAGTGGTACAAGGGCGTTGACGGCAACGGCGGTCAGCTTGCTTTGACACCCATCGAAAAGAACGAGCGCTCTCTTAAGGGTATCAACGTTTCCAAGTATTTCCTTAATCTTGCTTATAATTTGATGGCAGGAATGAATGCCTGAAAATGACATAAACAACAACGAAATGGCGGGAAATATTCCTGCCATTTTGCTCGATTTGAACATATAATAAAAAAGAAAGTTCCAAGACCCGAAAGGAGTATTTAAAGTGATACTTGAATCAAAGGAAACTACCGTCGCGTACAGATGTCCCGACTGCGGTGTGGGTATCATGAGCATCGTCGGTCTTTTCACTCTTTCCGCAGACATGATAAAGCTTAAGTGCTCATCCTGTGGCAAAAGTGAAATGAGCGTGGTGTACGACAAGGCGAACAATACCGTTCGTCTCTCCATCCCCTGCATCTTTTGCGGAAAGCCACACACGTATAACGTAAGCACCACATTGTTCTTCAATAAGGAATTTCTGGCGCTCCAATGCCCGTACTCGAATATCGATATCGGATTTATCGGGGAGAGCAATAACGTCAAGGCGGCGCTTGCCGAGAATGAGCTTGAGCTTGTGCGCCTCATGGAGGAAAACGGAATAGCATCACTTTCGGATATTCAAAAGGAAAACAAGGTCGACCTTCCCGATACCCAGCTTATGGATATCATCCTTTATATTATTAAAGACGTTGATGCGGAAGGAAAAATATACTGCAAGTGCCATCCGTCGGGACATCCCCCGATTTCTGACGGTGAGCTTGACAGAGAAGAGGAGCTCTACGACGTAGAGCTTGCAGAAAACGGTATTGTGATCACGTGCAGAGAATGTGGCGCGTCAAGGACTATCCCTACGGACTCCTTGCTTGCGGCAAACGCATTCCTCAATATTGATTCCATTACCCTCGAATAAATCGTAAATTACCTATTGTTTAAAGGAGAAATAAAATGAAAAAGATATTTTCCTTAGTTCTTGCATTTTTAATGGTTGTTACAGCATTCGCTTCCTTCACCGTGTACGCAGCTGACGGAGAGGCGGGCAACTGGGAAATGCATCTCGACGCATTTGACGAGTCAAAGCTTGCTTCAGGCGGTGAAATATTTGTGTCGACTCCCGGCTATAATTACACGGACGATGGCTTTGAGGTCATTCCCGCAAAATATACGGGCACTCAGGCAAAGTATACTGTAATCAGTAAAGAAAAGTACAGCGCAAAGAATTTCTCGGTCAAGATAAGAATTGATGAATTTGATATTTCCGGCGACGCGTGGCTCAGCTTCACATTCTGGAGCGAAAAGAACGGTCTGGCGCAGGGAAGCGGCTCGGGTGAATACGGCTACGGTTGGACGTCACTTATAAAGGACTGTGTTGAAGGCGGCACACGTGACGGAAACCTTTCCGTTTTTGAGGCGTACAGCCAGGGTACAAAAGCTCAACCGGGCGGATTTCAGAAGCTTTCCTCGGCTGACTTCACTCCCGTTAACACGGACGGAAAGCAGATCGTAGAATTTAAGGTTGAAAATCATAACGTATTTATAAACGGCGTTCAGCTTGATCAGACAAGCGCCGCAAGTCTTCGTAACGCATTCAGAACGGAATCCTTCCAGGCGTATTTTGGCATTTCCGTAAAGAGCGGTACTGCGGGCAAGCCTATTAAGTTTACGATTCTTGAGGTGAACGGAGAAAAGCCCACGGGTAGTGATTCGCTCTCTCCTGTAAACAGAGGTAAGACCTATGGCGAGATGAAGGATCCTTCAACGATTCCCGCAGGTACGCCCGGTATTCTTCTTGACGGTACACTCGCAAATCAGAACAGCAAGCTCCCCTCGATCACAAACGGCTCCGCATCCGCAACGGATAACGGCGGAATTAAGATTACGGCAAGCTCTCTTAATTGCTCCGCTAATTTTGCGGTTAATGATAGCTACAGCGTTGACGTCAACGATTTCCCCTACGTTGCGATAGTTTTGAAAAACTTCTGCACTTGCGGACGCGAGGACGGTCTTACAATCGCTGAAAACTGTTATTTCAAGGAAAACGGTGACATTTATTATTGTGTGGGTGATATTATCTCTCCCGACGAAGAGCATAAGCTCACTGTAAACGCAAATAATATGGTCGACGTATCTCCCGCTGACAGCGAGGATTATTATCTTCTTGTTTATGCCAAGATAGACACATCCGAGCTCGAAAATGAGGACGTGCGTATCAACAGTGTTAAATTCGATTTCCGCAACATGAAGCCCACACAGGGCATTGACAGCTTTGAAATCGAATTTGCGGGCTTCTTTAGAAGCGTTAAGGATATGGTTTCCTTTGCTACAAGCGAAGGCCTTTCGCTCATAGATGACGAGATCTCTTACGAGGATCCTGAGGAACCTACAGAAGAGCCCACAGAAGAGCCCACAGAAGAGCCCACTGAAGAGCCCACTGAAGAGCCCACCGAAGAGCCCACTGAGGAACCTACAGAGGAACCCACAGAAGCTCCGACCGAAGAACCCACAACAGAAGAGCCGACTGAAGAGCCCACAGAGGCGCCGACAGACGCTCCTGCGACCGAAGAGCCCACAGAAGCTCCTGCAGAGCCCGAGACTGAGGCGTCGACGGGTAACGGTGAGAATACTACTACCGCCGCGACGGGCAACGAGAGTAAGGGCTGCGGCTCCGCTATCGGAATGGGTGTTGTTGCCATGATCACAACTGCTTGTGTTTCCGGTATTATCACATTCGGAAAGAAAAAGAAAAACAAATAATACTACATAAAGTAGAAAACGGCGTTTTGTCTTCGGCAGAGCGCTGTTTTTGTATATAAAAAACAAACAAAATGTTCAATTATTAACCGATTGTTTATAAAAAATCGCACAAAAACGCGTTTGTTTTTCGCGTGTGATAAAATCTGTTTTGCGGTAGGTTAAAACTCCCAAAAATATTATTATATATATGTGCATTTTGTCTATTTACTTAATTTGGAATTTGTGTTATAATTACTGTGAACAAGTGTTTTTAGAAAAACACAAATATTAATTTCTAAAGGAGAAATTCTAAAATGAGAAAGATTCTTTCCATCATTCTTGCATCTCTTATGATTCTTTCCACATTTGCTATGATTTCCGTATCCGCTGATGAGGCAGCTTCGGGAACAGAAGGTAACTGGGAAGTTCACCTTGATGCATTTGAGGAAGCAAAGAAAGAAAATGGCGAGGAGGTTTTCCAGCCCCTCCCCGGTTATCACTATACCGATGATGGCTTTGAAATTAAGCCCGCTGAATACAATAACGTTCAGGCAAAGTATACTGTAATCAGTAAGACAAAGTACAGCTCCAAGAACTTTTCTATCAAGATCCGTCTTGATGACTATTCTACAGAGGGCGATAGCTGGGTAAGCTTCAGCTTCTGGAGCGAAAAGCACGGTCTCGCTCAGGGTTCTACAAACTCTGACGGCTCCTTCGGTTACGGTTGGTACTCCCTCCTCCGTGACGTACTTGATCCCTATGAGGAAAGAGACGGCAAGCTCTCTTACATGCAGACCTACAACTCCGGTACAAAGGCACAGCCCGGTGGTAACTTCACAATGGAAACCATTGAGTTTGAGCCCGACGTTGATGAAAACGGTATCCAGTACCTCACTTTTGAAGTAAAGAACTATATCATCTTTATCAACGGTGTTGAGGTTGGTTCTACAACTAACGCTGCTAAGGCGCTCAGAAACGCGTTCAAGGATGACTCCTACCTTGCATACTTCGGTATTTCCGTAAAGAGCGGCTTGGCTAATACTCCTATCAAGTTCACAATTACTGAGGTTGATGGCGTTAAGCCCACAGGTACTGACAGCCAGGAGCCCGAAACAAAGACAAGAGAATACGGTGATATGATCGATGCATCCACAATTCCCGCAGGTACTCCCGGCGTTCTTTTCGATGCATCCATGGAAAAGCAGAACGTTAAGATGCCCTCCACATCCAAGTGCATTGTTGACTTCAACGAGGATGAATCCGCATTCAAGATCACAGCTTACGATATGATCGGTTCTATCGGCTTCTCCGTTAAGGACGATTATTCCGTTGATGTTAAGGATTTCCCCTACGTAGCAATTCTTTTGAAGAATTACTGCTCTTGCGAGCCCACAGAAGGCGTTTCTATGTCTGAAAACTGCGGCTTCGATGAAGAAGCAGGTATCTACTACTGCGCAGGTGACGTTCTTGCTCCCGATGATAAATACAAGTTTGTTCTCACAGGCGACGATATGGTAGACGTATCTCCCGACGGAGCAGAGGATTATTATACTATCTTCTGGCAGAAGATCGATACATCAGTATTCGAAGAGGATGAGGACGGCAACAGAATCCACTCTCTCCGTTTTGACTTTGCATACATCACTCCTATGCAGGAATTCGAGATCATCTCCGCAGGTTACTTCAAGAACAGGGAAGACATCGTTTCCTTCCTTACAGCAGCCGGCTATAACATTTCCATCGAGGATATGGGCGGTGCAGAAGATGATAACGAAGGTGAGCCCGGCGGCGTAGAAGAGGAAACAACTGAGCCCAACTACGATAATACTCCCGAGGATTTCACTGACGAAGGTGAAGAAGAAACAACAAAGAAGAAGGAAAACAAGACAACAGCTGCTTCTAACGATGAAGACAAGAAGGGCGGTTGCGGTTCTGTAGTTGGTATGGGCGCAGTTGCTATTATTGCAACAGCTTCCGTAGCAGGCGCAGTTATCTTCAAGAAGAGAAAAGAAGATTGATTTTAAATCATATTGATTTTTAATCTCAAAATCAATACCCCGCGAAAATTCGCGGGGTGTTTTTTGATAAATTTATACCAAAATAAGGGATTTTTTTACGATAACCTATTGAAAGAAAGCAAAAATAGTGATATAATCATATACATAGATAACCCGAAGGGACGTGATATTTATGGATAAGAAAAATATAAATTGGAGCGAGCTTGGTTTCGGTTACGTAAAGACCGACAAGAGATACGTTTCTTATTATAAGGACGGCAAGTGGGACGACGGTCAGCTTACCGAGGACGATATGATAACACTTAGCGAATGCGCTTGCGTTTTCCAGTACTGTCAGACCTGCTTTGAAGGACTCAAGGCGTACACAACTGCCGATGGGAAGATAGTTGCATTCCGCCCCGATCTCAATGCAGAGAGAATGGCTCAGTCTGCCGACAAGCTCAAGATGCCGATCTTCCCCGAGGAAAGATTTGTTGATGCTGTTGTAAAGACGGTTCGTGCAAATAAGGAATTTGTGCCTCCATACGGCTCGGGCGCGACGCTTTATCTTCGCCCTTATATGATGGGAACGAATCCCGTAATCGGCGTAAAGCCCGCTACGGAATTTCAGTTCAGAATTTTCGCGACGCCCGTAGGCCCTTATTTCAAGGGTGGCGTTCGTCCTCTTAAGCTCCGCATTTCGGATCTTGACAGAGCCGCGCCCTATGGCACGGGACATATCAAGGCGGGACTTAACTACGCGATGAGTCTTTACAATATCGTAGACGCGCACGACAAGGGATTTGACGAAAATATTTACCTTGATCCTAAAACTCATACGAAGATCGAGGAAACGGGCGGCGCAAATATTATATTCATTACAAAGGACGGCAAGGTTGTTACACCTAAGTCGAACAGCATTTTGCCCTCTATTACAAGACGCTCGCTTCTTTACGTTGCGAAGGAATATCTCGGTCTTGAGGTTGAGGAAAGAGAAGTCGACGTAAACGAGCTTGAGGACTTTGCGGAATGTGGCCTCTGCGGTACTGCGGCGGTAATTTCTCCTGTGGGCATGATCGTTCACGGCGATAAGGAGATCGCGCTTCCTTCGGGAATGAACGATATGGGGCAGGTAACGAAGAAGCTCTATGACACTCTTACGGGAATTCAGATGGGTAGAATCCCTGCTCCCGAGGGTTGGATTACGGTAATCGAATAAAATAAAAATCCCGATTGCAAGATCGGGATTTTTTGGAAAGAAGGTTGAGGTTTTCTGTGATACAGGATCTGCATTCACATACTTATTATTCGTTTTGCGGCGAGGATACTCCCGAGGCGGTGGTTGAAGCGGCGATAAATGGCGGCATAGAGGTGCTTGGAATAACCGACCACAATCATGGAATCGGAAACGCAACAACACAGGTGTTTTTTCACGGCAACAAAATTGAAAAATACGATTATGAGCGCACGCTCAGACGTTATTTTGACCATATAAATCTCATTAAAGAAAAATATGACGGAAAAATACAAATTTTGCGCGGTATAGAGCTTTGCACAAAGAATTTGCAGAGGCATTTCCTCCCCGATAACGCGGACGTCTCGTTTTTTGATTATTGTTTGATAGAAAATATTGACGAGGCGGACAGTGTTACGAATAACGATATTTTTTCTTATGCGGAACGGCTCGGAACTGTCTGCGGTGTCGCGCATACGGATATGTTTGCCTATATAAAATCGCGCGGCGAGGATGCGTATAAATATTTCAAGAGAATGGCGGATATGGGTATTTTCTGGGAAATGAACGTAAACCTCGATACGATCCACGGCGGCAGGGAGCATAAATATATGCTTGACTTTTTCTCAAACGAAGAACAAAAGGCAATTGTTCGTGAATCGGGAGTTCGTCTTTCGGTTGGCTTTGACGGACACAGAGTTTACGATTATAAGCCCGATAGAATAGCGTATTATTGTAACAAAATAAGCGAGATGGGTATTAAGCTCGCGTTTGAAGAATAAAAAACGGTGTTGGAAATCCAACACCGTTTTTTTTGTAGATTTGTTCTGTGCCAAAGCAGTAAAAGACTGATTGGGTTTGGATGCAGAAGGCGTGATCGCGAGAACGTAGCCGTACAAGGGTACGGCAGAGACCGCGAGCCCGACTAAAACGCCACAAAAAAATGAGGAAAACCGCAGACTTGTCTGCGGTTTTCAACTTTAAAAAGAAATATACTTTAAATTTTGATAAAACTGTGTAAATCTTTTTGTGTGGCGTTTGTTCTGCGCCAAAGCAATCAGTCTTCAATTACTTCCATTTTGTCGATTACAACCGCACACTTCGGAACATCACTGAAGTAGGAATAGTTACCCGTCTTAACGTCCGCAATCGCGTCAACAACCTCAATACCTTCAATAACCGCACCGAATGCCGCATACTGTGTGTCGAGGTGGGGAGCATCCTTGTGCATAATAAAGAACTGTGAGGACGCGGAGTTGGGATCCATTGTACGAGCCATGGAGAGAACGCCGCGCTTGTGCTTGATGTCGTTCGCCATAAAGCCGTTTCTGATGAATTCGCCCTTGATCGACTTTGCTTCAACGTGGTCGAAGCTTTCGTCAAATCCACCGCCCTGAATCATAAAGCCCGCGATTACTCTGTGGAAGATAAGTCCCGAGTAGAAGTCGCTCTGTACAAGAGAAAGAAAGTTTTCAACCGTCTTGGGTGCCTTTTCGGGGTAGAGCTCAACTGTCATCTCACCGAAATCTCTCACTGTTATTTTTACCTTTGGATTGTTCATTTTTGTAGTTCCTTTCGATATGTTAAATGTTTTATTCAATACTGTAGCCGATGCGGAAAAGCTGCGTTATGCGCTCGAAGTTTCCTTTTAAGTGAAGGTAGCCGAAAAGTGTTTCCATACCCGTTGCGGCACGATATTCGCTAACTGTGGCGCTTTTGGGAACGTTTCCGCCCGCTTTGTTGCGACCTCGCTTGAAGATTGCCTCTTCTTCTTCGCTCAGGTGGGGGAGTATATTTCGCATTGCCTGCGCCTGCGCGCCCGCCTTTACAAATTCGAGGGACTTTGAGTTAAGCCGCCCCGAGCTTGTGATATTCATATTTACAAGATGCTCGCGCACAAGGAGCTCGATTACCGAGTCGCCGAGATACGCCAAGGCATCCGTTGTTATTTCTT
This sequence comes from Eubacteriales bacterium, assembly GCA_045632305.1. Taxonomy (GTDB): domain Bacteria; phylum Bacillota; class Clostridia; order Oscillospirales; family CAG-272; genus SVTX01. The sequence continues at coordinate 20,974 of JAZQWL010000010.1, forward strand.
CGAAATTTATTGACATGTTTATTCCTCGCATCTGTCATCGGGGTTGTTTTCAAGCAGTATATCCTGTGAAAAATCCTCGTTCGATTCCTCAGCCGCCTTCTTTGCCGCCCTTTCAGCTGCCTTTTTTGCTTTTTTACTTGCCTTTTTATCCTCATCGGATAAGTCGTCGTTCTTTTTCTCTCCGCTTGCGTCATCGGGCAGAATTTCGCTTACGGTTTCCTTGAGAAGGGCCTTTGACATGCATTTGAAATAATCGGCAAGAGTTGAGAGGGAAAGGCAGAGAAGAAGTGTGTCAAGGGGCTCGTCAGGGGAGAGATCTCCTTGTCCCATAAGCTTTTCAGCGTTTTCCTGCGCGAGCTGTCGCGAGGTTTCCTTTGTCTTTATATAGCTTTCATACAACGTGTAGAGATCCTCGGCAGCACCCTCGCGCTTTTTATAAATGCAATCCATAATGCTTTTTATCTCAGCTATGGAAAGCGTGTTTTTAAGTGAGTTTGTAAGGAGGATCTGGATAATTTGCTCCTTACTGTAGGTCTTACCCTTGAGCGGGGATATGAGCTCCGCCTTCGAGTAGTTGTTTACCATAGTTTTTGTCGGTATGCGATCCGAAAAAATTTCAGAGCCCTGCGCGGTTTTGTCCGATATGAGCTTGATGATCTGATCGAGATACAGATCGAGAGACGGAATCTCTTTTATCGACAAGTCGGCATCGTTTGTCGCCTGAAACAGTATGGAGTTGATTTTCTCTTGGTTCATAAATCTGTATTTCCTCCAATGTTGACGAAATTAATTGTTACGTACTATTATAAACCATATTGAAAACTAATTCAAGGGGTAGGAGAAAACTTTTTGTGTTTATTTGAAGAATTTTTCAATATTTTCTCTTGGAGCATTCGTGCTTCCCTGAATCATTTTTTCAGATCCGCCGCCGCGAGAAGACAGCTCGTCCTTCATTTTTGCGGCGATTTCGCGCATATTTACGCTATTTGAAGCCGCAATATATTTATAGCCGTCCTTGTCATTGCCCACAAAGCAAGCGCAGATACCACCGCATTTCTGCATAGCGGAGTTTACAAGCTCACGCGCGTCGTTTGTATCAAGGTCGTCCTCGAAAATGCAGATGTCCCCGTCGGTCTCATTGATTGAACCGAGCTTGTATGAGCGAAGCTCACGCTTTGCAAAATAAAGCTTTTCGCGGTAGCCGTCGATGGTTTCCGTAAGGCGACGCGTCGCATCGAAAACCTCGTTTTGCTTTACCGAGAGCATATTTGAAATCGCCTTGCACTGATTATATTTTTCTCTGTAATCATAGAGCGCAGCCATGCCGCAAACAACGTTCAGACGCACGCCGCCCTTGTGTCTTATAAAGTCGAGAATTTTGATGATTCCGACCTCGCCCGTGTTGTAAACGTGGGGGGCGCAGCAAGCACAAATGTCCACACCGTCAATAACTACAAGGCGTGTATTTTCAAGGTTTTCAAGCTTTGAGCGGTAGGAAATACCTGCAAGCTCCTCGTCCGTCGGATAGTAGCATTTTATGGGGTGGCATTCGTAGATCACGCGGTTTGCAAGCTCCTCGATCTCGTCGAGCTGCTCGCGTGTAAGCTCGCCTGAAAAATCTACCGTCATACCCTCGCGCGAGAGGTGAAAGCCCACGTTTTCGTAGCCGTATTTCTTATGTACCAATCCTGAAATTATATGCTCGCCCGTGTGGTTCTGCATATTGTAATAACGGTGGGAGAAGTCGATTTCACCGTGAACGGTTGAGCCGACCGTAAGTGGCGCGTCGCAGACGTGGAAGATTTTACCCGCGCGTTCAACTACGTTTTCAACTTTCGCATCTCCGAGAGCACCGACGTCGCTCGTCTGTCCGCCCTCATTTGGGAAAAATGCAGTCTTGTCAAGAAGAATTTCGTATTTTCCGTCTGTTAAATCACATGAAATTACCTCTGCGTCAAAGGAGCAGAGCTTTGAATCTTTGTCAAATAATCTTTCTGTCATATTTTTAAAAAGTGAGGTGTTGCGGGTGCAACACCTCAAAGTGTTTTTATTTTCAGATAAGGGATGTATGTACGAAGCTGTACTTCTTTGTAAAGCATCCACCGTGGAAGCCGTTCCAGAGGCAACCCTCATCATAGAAGCAAGGAGGAGCAACGGAAAGAAGCTCTCCTGCGGGATGGTGGTGGGGACCTAAGAGGTTACGGAGGTTGTTTACAAGAGTAATCTCGATTTCGTTTTCGCCAACTACGAGGTATTCGGAGAGATCAACGGAGAAGGGAGCCCAGAGAACCTTGGCTACGAGCTTGCCGTTAACCTTAACTCTAACCGCATTTACGCCGCGACGAATAAATTCGAACTTGTAATCTGTGGAATCGAGGTTGAACTTCTTATTAAGTGTAAGCTCGCCTGCGAAGAAGGGGAAGCCCTGCTTTTCGATCTCGTGGAGAGTAACCGTCTTCTTGGGAGCGTCAACTGTGAACTTGCCGTCGAAGTGAACTGCGTAGCCGGGAGTGTCAACGAAGCTGCCGTCCATACGAACGGAGAAGTCACCTACAAGGTACATAGCTTCGATTTCCATATCGTATGTGAGCTTGTTCTTTTCGGATTCGAAAATCTTGGACTTTTCCATGTTTTCGTAAACCTCGGGTGACTGAACGAAGTGAGTATAGAGCTCAATTACGTTTTCACCTGTTGTCATATAACCCGAAACGTCGAGCTTTCTGAATGCGATATCGCGGAAGTAACCGCAATCACGCTGCTCAAGCTCGCGACCGTTGATAACGATCTTGAATATCTCGGGAGTTTCGCAAGCCAAGTAAAGCTCTGCGGGAACGTAGTCCATATTTACCTTGAATGCACACTTGATATCAACAGGGCGACCGAGTGCGTAAGCACGTGATGCAACGTTGAGAATGTAGCCGTCCTCCTGCTGAAGCTCACCGTCGAACCAGTAGTCGCAGAAGTCGAGCGTAAGCGCGTTTTCGGTAGCGTTCTTTACGTTCCATTCGCCCTCAAGGGAGATGGGAGCAAGTGTCTTTTCTTCCTTCTTTTCGGACTTTTTCGTACCGTCCTCAATAACGATAAGAGAACCGTACTGAGGGAATGTATATTCGCCGCAGAAGTCGATCTTCTCACTTGTTACAATATCAATAGCGTAGCTGCCGCGTGTAATAACTGCCTTTTCCTCGGACTCGTTTGTGTTAACAAAATAGTGCATTGTGAAATCAGGGAATTCACGTGTTGTGTATGTGATCTTGGGATTGTCGATAATATCGTTTGCCTCAAGCTCGTCAACGGACTCAACGATGCGTCCGCCCTGTGCCTTAAATTCAGCAAGAAGCTTTTCGGTGTTTTCAAGATACATGTGGTGGCGAGGAGTTACAACTGTGTCGTATTCCATTTCACCAATAATGAGCTTGCCACCTTCAACGCGACCGTGTCTTTCCATCATGATCTCGTCACCGAAGTGGAAAGGAATGTGCTTTGCTTCGAGCTTCATCATTGCCTCAACCTGTACTATGTTGTAGAAGTCAAGACCGGGATTGGCCGCATTGTCGAAGCATACCCAAGCGGAGGTCATGTTGTGCATGCAGAGAGTGTTTACCTTCACCTTACCTTCAGCGAGGAGCATACCGACTCTAGACATAGCGTCGTTGAATTCACGGTAGTCTGCCCACCAGGGCTGCTGGCAATACATTGCCGGAGGATAGTCTCTCTTGCGGATACCGCGGAGGGAATAGCCCTCAAGGTGCTGGCAGAGGAGGTTGATACCGCGTACCATCATCCATTCGTAGTTTCTCTTGAGCTCGTCAAAGCCAACGTTGTGACCGCAAAGAGCGAATGTTTCGGAGAGGATCTGCTTTTTTCCTGTCTGCGCGGCAACGGATGCTACCTGATAGTGTGTAAAGCAGGGGAAGATATTACGTCCGAGCCAGTCCATACCGGGGATGTCCATGTACTCATAGTGAGGCATGCATGCGCCGTTGGAGATAAGCTGACAGCCGAGGTTTTCTTCAAGAACCAAGTGACCTGTGAACTTGAGGTTATGCGCGTGGCACCATTCGTAGATCTGCTTGTTGAACGCTTCGGAGAAGAGCTCTGTGATAAGCTTCCAGAACTTAACTCTTGCCTGAGGGAAGCCGTCCTTCTGGATATAGAGCTTGGGAAGGATCTCGTAGATGCTCTCGCCGTACGCCGCCTCGTATGCTGCGGGGAGAGTCAAGCTCCACGGAATGCCGTTTCTTGAGATCTGGGGCTCGTCCGTGAAGAAGCCGTCGAACTCAGAGCCGTATCTTGCATAATAGGGCTCGTAAATTTCATTTATAAAGTCTGCGATAACCTCTTTGTCGAGCGTGTCAACGTAGAAGGGGTTAACGTCATAGTAGAAGCAATATTCGTCATCAATGTGGATGATGCGGTGCTCGGGGATATTGGATCTGTCAGCGTCCTTAGGCATGTAGCGAAGATACTTCTGCCAGTATTTCTCACCCTTACCGTTTACAAGACCGCCGCCGAAGCCGGAGGGCCAGCCGTTTTCATCGTATGCCCACGCGTGCATGCCTCTTTCCTTTGCGTCCTCAACACAAGCGGTAACGTTTTCGAACCATTCCTCACCCATGTATTCTGTCTGAAGACCGCCTCGAGCGTGCATAAAGTAACCGCCGATGCCAACCTCATCCATCATCTTTGTCTGACGGAGAGTTTCGTCAACCGTGAGCTTTTCGTTCCAAGACCAGAAGGGCACAGGACGGTATTTTTTGTCAACATTCTTAAAATCCATCTCGATCTCCTTTATTTGAATGAATTTGTTTTTTTGTTTAAAATTGGCACAATATACCGCTTATAATTATACAACACGGATATGTGCTTTGTCAATATTTTTATATATAAATTTCCTTGATTTGCAAGAAAATCGGGCAGCTTTGACAGCCGCCCGACGGGTTTAGGTGTTGAAGTAATCAAGGTGCGCGAAATTGATCTGCTCAGCAAGCAGATTCCAGGTTTTTTTGTCTACGTTTCCTGTGGGGATAATTCCATTTTTTTCCTGAAATTTTCGAACTGCGCGGGCAGTTTCCTCGCCGAATTTTCGGTCGATTTCTACCTCTCCGAAGTCGTAGTAGGCGTCAAGTGAGTCTAAGATCATCTGAATGATCCCGACACCGTAGCCGACGTCCCCGACCTTGTAAAAGAAGCCGTCGGGACGCGCGGGGAACACCAGAAGTCCTTCAGCTATAGAGTTTTCATCGACTGATTCAAGATATTTCAGATACAGAAGATCCCACGTTTTTCTGTCTGCTATGCCGTTTGGCGTAAGCTCGTATTTTCTTTGAAAGGCGCGCAAGGCATCGCGTGTGCGCTCCTCAAAAATTCCGTCGATCACCACCTTCGGAATGTCGTTGTCGTGGTAAGCAAGCTGCCTTAGGTACGTCTGCAGCATAATGGTCGCTTCTCGGTTATTTTGTCTCATTTCTTACCTCCAAATCACTGTGGCGCAAAGCCGGGGTACTGTCCCTCGTTAAGTCGTGTCCCGTTGTAAAGATCACTGTAAAGTCGCGCTATTTCAAGCCAAGTTACAGGCCCTACGATACCGTTCGGCTCAAGCCCGAAAAGTGTTTGCGCCGCCTTGACTGCATTTTCGGTCTGATATCCGAAATAGCCCGTGGGATTTAGGGGCGGGATCTCGGAATAATACTGGGAGATATAACGCAGATATTCCTGCAGCACACGAACGTCCTCGGATTCGATACCCACCCGCAAAAATACGCCCGGGAATGGGATAGCGTTGCCCTCGGTATACTTTACGGGAATGGTGTTTACAATGCCGAGATACGCGTCGTAGATGGCGTTCCAGGTCGCTTCTCCGACCACTCCGTCGGGGGTAAGCCCGAAGGTGTTTTGAGCGGAAATTACTGAGCTTCTCGTTCCTTCACCGAACACGCCGTCAATGGCGGTAGGCGTTATTGTATCGTAGAATTGCGATATGTACGCAAGGTAATATTGAAGCGAAGAAACACCGATTCCCGTGTCGCCAAGCTGCAGAGTCGAGGGGAACTGATTTGTCACTTCCTCAAGTGCAATTCCCTCGGAGCTTACGTCGTTGAGTCGCTTTACGCTTGCGTAAATTTTCTGGATCTCGTACCACGTCGCCTTGCCGATGATCCCGTCGGGTGTGAGATTGAAAATGCGTTGGAATTCCTTTACGGCTTCCTCGGTGTCAAACGAGAAGATACCGTACGGAGCGGGTATTTTCGGGATCGCGGGGAAGTTGTCGGATATACGATTCAGCCGTATTTGAATGCGGCGCACATTGTCGCCCGTATCTCCAAGCTGCAGGGGGAAACGAGGGTAGCTTTGAGTTACTCCGCGTATCTCGTCCGCCTCCGCGATGTTTATATCGTCGCCGTAGTAATATTGCAGAATTTCGTATGGGGTAAGTCCTCGTTCGGCAAGATCGACAGAGCCCCATTGAGAAAGTCCGTTGCACGTGACCTCGATCCCGTCGCAGTAGGTCGCAAAGAGCGGTTCGACGTTGTTCCCGCGCACAATGTAGTTGTCGAAAATTTCGTTTACAATCTCGCTTACATTGGAGAAAATATCCCTGCCGTTGACAAATGATTGGTCGATCGCGATGGAATTCGTAATGTCGAAATCGTATCCGCGTGAGCGGTAGTATTCGGTGTAGATTCTGTTGAGCGCAAAGGAAATCTGCGCGTAAATATTCGCTCTCAGCGCGCTCTCGGGCCATGTCGGATATATCTCGCTTGATGCGACGTTTGCTATGTAGTCCGCAAAGGGGAGGGTAACGTTTTGCGCGTTTGAATCGGGAGGGCCGAGGTGAACGGTCACAAATTCGGGAATGTACGGTGTATTGGGCATAAAAACCTCCGTTTCTTATTCGAGATTTGAGTTTTCGGTCTCGTAAAATCTTGAATCGAGCGTTCCGTCCGAGCCGTTTTCCGAAAGGGGAATAAGATCGACGTTCTGTATCGCCGTGATACCGTCAAAGATGGGTACGTTTACGTAATATTGATTGTAAAATCCGTCGTATTGCGCGTCAATATTGTACGTGGTGTAGGACTTTCCGTTTCCGGGCGAGAGAGAAGAGGAGCGGGGAGGTGCGGGAAGAGGGATCTTATCCGTCCTTCCCGAGGAATTGGTTTTTGAGGTAATGATAAGGGAGCCGTTTTCCCCACCGTTTTCATAGTTGAAAATTCTCACGGTCGCGCCCGTGATCGGTATTGCGCCGCGCGCGGTCGTAACGCTTACGATAACGTATCCGACGCCCGTGTTTTTCATTTCTGCCGTGAGATCCTGTTCGGAATTTTTCTTACTGATCATAAATTCTGCCTTTCGTAAAAGTTTGCTTTATTAGTTGTATATGCGTATCGGGATGTAATGTTTCGCTTCATTTTCCCACTTTGTGGGAAAGCGTGCTCGAAAAATGTAAAAAAATCTTAAAAAAATGCGGGAAAAAGGCATTTTGTTCACAAATTAAACATTAATTTCGCTATATATTATGATATAATAATTATAACTATCTATTTAAGGCGAGGCATGTCCCTATGGGAAAAACGTACGACAAACAAAATCTTAAAAGTGCATATAGATTTTCGATAATTGCGATCTTCGTGTTTTACGCGTTGTATTTAGTTACCGTTCCGATACTGCTCGGCGTGAATGCGGACGCCGCGTATAAAAACACTCTGATCCCTCAGCTTGTAAAGCTTATGGGAAAGATATTCGAGGTGTGCGGTATAGCGGTTATTTATGCGATCTCCATTTTCTCGGTTTACAGACGCGGCAGAGCGGGAATCGGCTCGGGATATCTTCTGTGCGGTATTACCGCGCTTGTGAAGTGTCTTTTCGCGCAGACGGTGTATTGGCTTGTAAGCGGTGGAATTCCCGCGTTCAACAACGGACTTATCGGCGAGCTTATCTGGCTTGTGGTATTGCCCGCCGTGCTTGAGCTTGCGCAGTTTACGGTTTTCTTTATGATCGCCGCAAGAAGGATACTTAATTACCGACGCGGGTATGAGATCGGTCGCGACGCGGCAAGGTCGAAGGGTGCGGAATATCCTTCCATCGATACGTGGGTATATCCGTTTGACGGAGCGTTTGACTTTAAAAACCCCTTGCTTTTCGGAGGGCTTGTCGGAGGATTTGTTATCACGGTATCGAAGGTTGTGCTCTCGATCCTTGAGGAGATCGATATGGCGATAAACGGTCTTGTAATCAAAAATGCAGGCGATCTGCTTTTGTCGGTCGGCGGCTTTGTAAGCGACTTTGCGTGCGGAATTCTGGCGTACACGGTAATTGTTTTTGTAATAATCAAAGCGTTCGATCTTAACGGAAAAAATAAGAAAGAATCATCAAAGGAGAATAATCATGAAGGACATTAAAAGAAATCTTACAATGCTTACGGACTTTTACGAGCTTACGATGAGCAACGGATATTTTCTTTGTGGAATAAAGGACAGAATAGTTTATTTCGACGTGTTTTACAGAAATAATCCCGACGGCAGCGGATATGCCGTTGCGGCAGGACTTGAGCATGTCGTTGAATACGTTCAGGATCTTAAGTTTGATGATGAGGATATTGCATATCTTCGCTCCAAAAAGCTTTTCTCTGAGGAATTCCTTGAGTATCTCAGAACGTTTAAATTTACGGGAGACATGTGGGCAATTCCCGAAGGAACGATAGTTTTCCCAGGCGAGCCGCTTATCACCGTTCGCGCTCCTGCCATTGAGGCGCAGTTTATCGAGACGTTTATTCTCATGGTTATAAATCACGAGTCGCTTATCGCGACAAAGGCGGCAAGAATCACAAGAGCCGCAAAGGGACGCGCGGTTTCCGAGTTCGGCTCCCGTCGCGCGCAGGGTGCGGATGCGGCGATGTACGGCGCAAGAAGTGCGTATATCGGCGGATGTAATTCCACGGCGTGCGCGATTTCCGACGAGATATTCGGAGTTCCCGCAACGGGTACTATGGCTCATGCGTGGGTGCAGATGTTTGATACCGAGTATGAGGCGTTCAAGACCTATTGCGAGATATATCCCAATAACGCAACGCTTCTCGTTGACACCTACAACGTAATTGAGTCGGGTGTTCCGAATGCTATTCGCGTATTCAACGAGGTATTGAAGCCCCGCGGAATTGAGAATTGCGGTATTCGAATCGACTCGGGTGATATAACTTATCTTTCGAAAAAGGTAAGAAAGATGCTTGACGATGCGGGCTGGACGAAGTGCAAGATCATAGTTTCCAACTCGCTTGACGAATACATAATAAGAGAGCTCATCCGTCAGGGCGCGGAGGTTGACGCGTTCGGCGTGGGCGAGCGTCTTATCACATCAAAGAGCCATCCTGTTTTCGGAGCGGTTTATAAGCTTTGCGCTATTGAGGACGGGGAGGGTAACGTTATCCCCAAGATCAAGATAAGCGAAAACGTAGGAAAGATCACGACGCCCCATTTCAAGAAGGTATACAGACTTCGCGGAAGAGACACGGGCAAGGCGGAGGCAGACCTTATCTGTCTTTACGATGAGACGGTTGACGATACAAAGCCCATCGAGATATTCGATCCCGAGCATACCTGGAAGAGAAAGGTTATTGACAATTTTGTGGCGGAGGAGCTTCTTGTCAAGGTGTTTGACAAAGGTCAGCTTTGCTACAAGCTTCCCACTCTTGAGGAGATCCGCGCGCATCATAAGGCGGAGATCGAGGGCATGTGGGACGAGGTAAAGAGATTTACAAATCCTCACAACTATTACGTTGACCTCTCCGAAAAGCTCTGGGATATCAAGTATAAGATGCTCAGAAGATAATTTTTGTTTGCGCTTCAGTTTAATTTTTTGAAAGGTGTAATAAAATGCCGGATAAATTTCAGACACTTTGGGAAAATATAGTTAAATTTTTTCAGAATTACATCGTTTTCCCGATATCAAATATTACATTTATAGACTTTTTGGATATTTTGGTGCTTTCGGTACTGATCTATACGGTCTATAAGTTCATACGTGAAAGACATGCTACACGTCTTGCAATGGGTGTAGGACTTATCCTTTTGGTTTACGTTGTAAGCGACCTTTTGAATATGATCGCGATAAGCTCGATCCTTAAGAATTTCTATGCGGTCGGCATTATGGCTATCTGCATAATTTTCCAGCCCGAGCTTCGTGACGTTCTTGAAAACGTTGGTTCTACCTCCGCATACTTCAAAAAGAAGGCGAAGCGTGTAAGCGGCGAGGACGAAAAGACCTTGCAGACGGTGGAGGAAATCTCTGCCGCCGCCTTTGAGCTTTCCCAGAAGGGAGAGGGTGCGCTTATCGTAATTGAGAGATTCGGTCGACTTCGCAATCAGATGAGCGAGGGAACAAAGATCGACGCGATCGTATCGAGGCAGCTCCTTTGCAATATCTTTGTAAACAAGTCCCCCCTTCATGACGGAGCGGTAATTATACGCGACGGAAGAATTCTTGCCGCATCAAGTAAGTCAAAGACGATCTCCGAAAATACTGAGATAGCAGAGGGACTCGGTACAAGACACAGAGCCGCGCTCAGAATAAGCGAGGTGAGTGATGCGGTGGTGGTTGTAGTTTCCGAGGAAACGGGTTCGATCTCTATCGCTAACAATAAGATTCTCAAGCGCGACTATAATGATATAGGCGCTAACGGTACTCATAAATCTACCGACCTTCGCGACGACCTGTTCCAGCTTATGACAGGTAAGACGGTTCAGGATATGGTTTCCAATTCCGTAAAGGATGAGACATTGGTTCTTAACGACGAGCTTCGAGAAGTTTCCGAAGCGGACGACGAATAATTTTGTTCGGAGGAATATTGAATGAAGCAGCACGATTTCATAAAGGACTCTGATGCAAACGGCGGCGAAAACATAATAATCGCTCACGCAAAAAAGCGAAAGCTTGATATTATCGTGTGGATCGTTTGTTTGGCATTGGCGTTTGTATTGTGGATATATTTTGTTAATATGAACGACGACGATGCCACTGCCGAGATCAAGGTAACGCTTGACGTTGTAGGCAAGGACGCATTGAGCGACGCTACGGGACAGATGGTCTACGGACTTGATACCAAGGAGGTAACTATCGTTGTCAAGGGCACTAACAGAGATTTGAAAAAATACGGCTCTGCCGATTATAAGGCGTCTATTGACGTAAGCAAGATCTCGGGCTCGGGAAAGCATATACTCGACGTAATTCCCGACATTCCCGAGGATACGGGACTCAAGCTTTCCGTTGAAAGCGTACAGCCCCAGAACGTAATCATTTATTCCGACGTTGTTGTTACGGAAAGCGTTGATTTTGAGGTTGTGGGTACGGGAATTCAGGCGCAGGATCCGTATAAGCTCGGAAATATAACCAAGAGCACGGATAAGGTGCAGATAACGGGCCCCAAGATCATCGTTGACTCCATTCGTAACGGCGGTAAGGCGCAGTTCAGGATCTCCGAGTCCGCGCCTCTTCTCGCCAGCAAGGAATATATGGGCTTCTCGCTTGATTTTTGTGATCGAAACGGAGAATACATCATTTACGACGAATCAATAATTACTTATACAACAAGCGATATCAAGGTTACAGTACCTGTATATCTTGAAAAGTCACTGTCTCTGTCACTTATATCTGACGGCGTGATCGTTAACGATCAGTACAACGTCAGCATCGAGATCGACGGAAAGCCGAGCGAGGCAATAAGCATCGTTGGTGAGCCGACCCGTATGTCGCGTCCCGACGTTCCGTCGGGCTTCAAGATCCAACTGACCGAAGAGGACGTTGATAGCGGAAGCAAGGTCGTGACCTTTACCAAGGAGGACCTGCCGTCGGATATTTATTTCGATGACGGAAGCACGGTTGTGGTTATTATAACGAAAAAGAACAGTTGAGTATGACAAAAAAGAAATATATACTTGACGGAGTGAAGGCGGATATAGAGCTTTCGGACGGCGAGATATTGGATATAGCCAAAAAGAAGCTTCGCGCATGCGGAGTTGACGGCGGCTCGTACGATATCTGCCTCTATAAAAAGTCAATCGACGCCAGACGGCGCGACGGCATCAAATTCGTCTGCTCGTTTACGCTTACTCCGAAAAACAACAAGGCGATAAGAGTTCGCACAGACGCCTTAAAGCTCCGTGAGCTTTATGCTACGGATTTTGCGGTGGGCGAGATAAAGCCCGTCCCGACAAATCCGCCGCTTGTGGTCGGAATGGGTCCTGCGGGACTTTTCTCGGCTCTGCTTTTGGCGGAGAGCGGTTTTAAGCCGATAATTATCGATCGTGGCGACAGCGTTTTTGACAGAGTGGCGGCGGTTGACAAATTTTATAGCACGGGCGCGCTTGATACCGAGTCGAATATTCAGTTCGGTGCGGGCGGAGCGGGAACGTTTTCCGATGGAAAGCTTCTTACCAGAATCAACGATCCGCTTGTAAATTACGTGCTTGAAAGATTGCATTTCTTCGGCGCGCCCGACGAGATCATGACCAAGGCAAAGCCGCACATCGGGACGGACAAGCTCCGTCTTGTGGTGCAGAATTTGCTTGACAGGATCGAGAGCTTGGGCGGCAGGGTGATTTACAGATGCAAGCTTGAGGATATTACCGAGACGGGTGAGGGCATCGTCGCTCATACGACAAAGGGAGATTTCCTTTGTTCGTCGTGTGTTCTGGCTCTCGGCCACAGCGCGAGGGATACCTGCAGAAAGCTGCTTGAAAAGGAATTTATGATAGTTCCCAAGCCGTTTTCCGTGGGCGTGAGAATCGAGCATCTGAGAAAAGATATTGAATACGGACTTTACGGTGAGTACGCGGGGCATAAAAACCTCGGCGCGGCAGAGTACGCTCTGTCGGATACAACGGGAGATCGCGGAGTTTATACGTTCTGTATGTGTCCCGGCGGTGAGGTCATGGCTGCGGCGTCCGAGGAGGGCGGCGTGGTTGTAAACGGAATGAGTCACTACGCGCGCGACGGACGAAATTCAAATTCGGCTATCGCGGTTTCCGTAAAGCTCTCCGATATAGAAAAGCATGAGGGAAGCGACGTGCTTGGCGCGATCGAATTCCAGAGAAAAATTGAGAGAGCCGCGTTTTCTTTGGGAGGCGGAGATTATTCCTGCCCACTTCAGACGGTTGGCGATTTTCTTGGCGGAAAGAGGGGAACTTCCCCGACAAGAGTTACTCCCACGTATATGGGAGGTAACAAATATAAATTGGCCGAAATGGACGGTGTTTTGCCTCCGTTCGTATGTGAGAGATTAAGATTCGGTATTTCGGCATTTGATAAAAAAATACATGGCTTTGCGGCTCCCGACGCGATTTTGCTCGGAGCGGAAACAAGAACATCCTCCCCCCTCAGAATCATGCGAGGCGAGGATATGCAGGCCATTGGCAAAAAGAATATTTACCCTTGCGGCGAGGGAGCCGGCTATGCCGGCGGTATTACGAGCGCCGCGGTTGACGGAGTGAAGGTAGCGCTTGCTATTCTTCGCAAATAAATTTCGGTTGCAAGGACAAACCGTCCTTGCAACCCATATAACTTTGAAAAAAATAAAAATAAGGATATATGTTTTGACGAGCAGCTCGGTAATGGACAAATCTGCCGAACTGCGGTATAAGACACGGTGAAAAAATGAATAAGAGCACAAACTCAAAGAACAAGCTTTGGTCTGTGTTGTACGATGAAGCTTCGTCTGAGGCAAAAGGCGCGATATCCGAGATATCCTCGGGTTTAGGGCTTTCTTTGACCTGCGCGAAAATTCTTTACAACAGAGGCGCGAAAAACGCTGCAGATGCAAAGCAATTCCTTTCCACAAGTGTGGATAAGCTCCATTCCCCCTTCCTTATGAAGGACATGGATCTTGCGGTTGCAAGAATTTCCGATGCGCTTGAACGTGACGAGAGGATCACGATCTACGGCGACTATGACGTTGACGGAGTAACCTCCGTTACGCTCCTGTATCTCTATCTCAAGAGCATCGGCGCATGCGTTGATTACTATATTCCCTCAAGAGAGGGCGAGGGCTACGGACTTTCCAAGGGCGCGATCGATACGCTTAAGGAGCAGGGAACCGAGCTTATTATCACGGTTGATACGGGTATAACGGCAAAGGAAGAGACCGAGTACGCAAAGACGCTTGGAATCGAGACTGTTGTAACCGACCATCACGAATGTCTGTCAACTCTGCCCGAGGTTTGCGCGGTAGTAAATCCTCACAGACCCGATTGCACCTATCCGTTCTCCGAGCTTGCGGGCGTCGGCGTTGTATTCAAGCTCGTTTGCGCGATGGAGATCTCAAGAAATCCCAAGCTCCCCGTTGATCAGGTTCTCGAGAGGATCTGTAACGAATATTCCGATCTTGCCGCGCTCGGCACGGTGGCGGACGTTATGCCTCTTTGTGATGAAAATCGCGCTATCGTTGGCATGGGACTTAAACGGATGTCGAGCGAACCGAGAGTGGGACTTGCGGCGCTTATCGAGGCGTCTACCAATATTGCAAACGCAAAGCCCGTTGTATCTAAATTCGCATCCGCGCCCAAAAGAAGAAAGATCGACGCGGGATATATCGGCTTCGGTATTGCCCCGAGGATCAACGCGGCGGGCAGAATCAGTAACGCTACTAAGGCGGTTGAGCTTCTTCTTTGTGAAAATCCCGTGAAGGCATACGACGCGGCGGTTGAGCTTTGCGAAATAAATATTCTCCGTCAGACGGAGGAAAATAAAATTGCCGAGAGCGCATACGAGATAGTTGACAGCACCCACGATTTTGATAACGATAAGATAATCGTTATCGCGGGCGACCATTGGCACCCCGGAATTATCGGTATCGTTGCTTCTCGCGTGACCGAAAAGTACGGACTTCCCGCCATTCTCATTTCTTTTGACGGCGCTATGGGTGATGAGCCCTCTCCGTATGATATCGGTAAGGGATCGGGCAGAAGCGTCAAGGGAATAAATCTCTGTGACGGGCTTAAGGCGTGTGAGGACTGTCTTGAAAAGTACGGCGGTCATGAGCTTGCGGCGGGACTTTCCGTGCGTCGTGACAGAATAGATGAATTCAAGAAAAAGATAAATCAGTTTGCAAGAGAGACGCTTGGTGATACGGAGCTTGTCGAGAGAACCGTTGCCGATTGTACCTTAGGTCTTGCGGATGCGAACATGGCGCTTGCGGATGAGCTTGCGCTCTTCGAGCCGTTTGGCGTAGCAAACCCCACTCCTCAGTTTATGATGAGCGATCTTACGGTTCAGAGCGTGTTTGCGATCGGAGGCGGAAAGCATACAAAGCTTATTCTTTCCGACGGAGAAAGCAGTATTCAGGCGGTGATGTTCGGTGTCGGCGGCTTTGACTTCAAGTTCATGAGAAACGACCGAGTTGATATTGTCTGCAAGCTCAACATAAATGAATTCCGCGGAGAAAAAACGGTGCAGCTGCTCATTGGCGATATCCGTCTCTCAAGTGAATTTCAAAAAGAGGTAGAGGACGGAGAGAAGGTTTACGCCGAAAAAGCTTCCGTCGGTATTTCCTTTGCACCGTCGGACGGGCTTTTGCGCGCGGACGTCGTATCGGTTTACAGATTTTTGAAGGACACGGTTATCGACAGCATAAGCTATACCGATCTTTTGAGAATCGTTAACAGTGAAAATTACAAGAGAATAAGCTATATAAAGCTTCGTCTCATTCTTGACGTTTTGTGCGAGATCAAGGTGCTCGCCATTTCGGATAACGGTGACGGAAGCATAAAGATCGACGTGTTTTCAAACGCAAAGAAAACACAGCTCGAATTATCTCCTACATACAGGGAGTTTGAATTGAGTAATTAAAGCCGAAATATTCGGCGGAACGGAGTAAGGTATGGAGAACAGTGCGAACATACCGCATACAAATATAGATCGCTTATGTGACCTGCTCAGGGTTACGGGCAAAAACTATGACATAGACAAAATAAAGCGCGCTTACGAGTACGCCTACAAGCTGCACGAGGGACAGTTCCGCGCAAGTGGTGAGGCGTATATTTCCCATCCCGTTGCGGTTGCGGAGATAGTTGCGGGTCTTGAGCTTGACACGGATTCCATCTGTGCGGCGCTCCTTCACGATACGGTGGAGGACTGTTCGGATAAGACCGACCTTAATGAGATAAAGAAGCAGTTTGGCGAGGAAGTTGCTCTTCTGGTTGACGGACTTACGAAGCTTGTCTCCCTTCAGGTAGAGGATAAGGAGGAGAGACAGATCGAGAGCTTGCGTAAAATGCTTCTCGCGATGTCTCGTGACGTACGAGTAATTTTCATCAAGCTCTGCGACCGACTTCACAATATGAGAACGCTCTCTGCTAAAAGAGAGGATAAGCGTCGCCTGACGGCTCTTGAGACTATGGAGGTCTACGCCCCCTTGGCGCACCGTCTCGGTATGCAGAAGATCAAGCAGGAGCTTGAAAATATTGGTATTTCTTACCTTGACCCTATCGGCTACGGTCAGGTCAAGGAGGATATTGAGCTTAAATACGGCAAGAACGTAAACTTTATTGAGAACGTAAGAAACAGCATTTCCGAAACACTTAATACGAGTGGTATAAAATATGCGCTTGAGGGAAGAATCAAGACCGCGTACAGTATTTATAAAAAGATGTTCAAGCAGAACAAGTCGTTCGATGAGATCTATGACTTTTACGCGCTCAGAATCATTGTTGACACAGAGCTTGAATGCTACACCGTGCTTGGTATGATCCACGAGATGTTCAATTCCATACCCGGTAGATTCAAGGACTATATTTCCACTCCTAAGCCCAACATGTACCGCTCGCTTCATACGACGGTTATCGGTCGTGACGGTATTCCTTTCGAGGTTCAGATAAGAACCTGGGAAATGCACCACATGGCGGAATACGGTATTGCGGCGCATTGGAAGTACAAGTCGGGAGCATCCTCAAAGGAGGATATGGACAAGAAGCTCGAATGGATCAGAAAGCTTATTGAGGCAGAGGACGACGTAAAGGATTCTGCAGAATTCTATCACGCCTTCAAGACGGATATTTTCCACGATGAGGTGTTTGTGTTCACTCCCAAGGGCGACGTTATCGCGCTCGCGCAGGGCTCTACGGTTATTGACTTTGCGTATGCGATCCATTCCGCGGTTGGTAACAGAATGATCGGCGCTAAGGTAAACGGCTCTATCGTTTCCATCGACCGTGTGGTTGAAAACGGTGAGATCGTTGAGATCCTTACGTCCTCGAGCGTCAAGGGTCCGAGCCGAGATTGGCTTAATATCGTAAAGACGAGTGAAGCGAGAAACAAGATCCGTCAGTGGTTCAAGAAGGAAACGCGAGCGGAGAATATGATCGTCGGAAAGAATATGTTCGACGGCGAGATCAAGAAGTATATCACAAAGCCGGGCGAGCCCGAAAAGCTGGAGATCGCAACCGCCATAGCCGAGAGGATCGGCTTTGCTTCGGCGGATGACCTTTATAACGCGCTCGGTTACGGCGGTGTTTCCATACAGAAGGTTACAAACAAGCTCAAGGAAGAGACCGCGAAGAGAAACAGTGTTGAAGCGGCTCCCGTTGAGGTTACCGAGGAATCCATCGTTACTAAGACGAAGCCGAAAAACGTCAAGTCCAACAGCGGTATTATCGTCGACGGTGAGAGCGGCTGTGCGGTTAAGTTTGCCAAGTGCTGCAATCCCTTGCCCGGAGACGACGTTATCGGATTTATTACGAAGGGCTACGGCATTTCCATTCATAAGAAGGACTGTCCGAACGCTATCTCGGGCAGAAATAATCCCGAGAGTCGCGACAGATGGATAAGCGCGCATTGGGAAACCCCCGAGGATACGGGCGTATCGCGTAACGTTTACGAGGCGCTCCTTCAGGTGTTCACCGAGGATAAGATCGGTATGCTCGCGAATATCGCGGTAGCGCTTGCCGATATGAAGGTTATGATCCTTCAGGTTAACTCCAGAAAGAAGACGAATGGTGATTTTATCATCGATCTGAAGGTAAGCTGTAAGAATATCGATCACTACTATTCCATCGTATCAAGACTTCGCACGCTTGACGGCGTGCTTGACGTAGTGCGAGGATTCTCGGCTCAAAAAATATAAGTAATTAAGGAATCAAGGATAAAATGAAAGCAGTTTTACAGAGAGTAAAGAAGGCGTCGGTTGAGGTCGACGGTAAAATCGTGGGTGAATGCGGGGAAGGTCTTATGATACTTCTCGGCGTTGCTCAGGGTGATACCGAGCTTGAGGCGGACGCGCTTGCAAAGAAGATTTTGGCGCACAGAATATTTACCGATGAAAACGGTAAGATGAATCTTTCGGTTCGCGATATCAACGGAGAGGCACTTGTAATTTCTCAGTTTACGCTTATGGCGAATTACCGCCACGGCAACCGCCCCGAATTTCTGGCGTCCGCGCCCCCGAGTGAGGCGAATCGCCTTTACGAGTATTTCAAGGGATTGCTCTCTAAAGAATTAAAGCACGTCGGAAGCGGTGTTTTCGGCGCGCACATGGACGTTTCCCTTATTAATCACGGCCCCGTTACTATCGTTATGGATAGCGACGTATTACTGAAAAAAGGATAATAGAGAAATGAAAGTATATATTGACGGAAATATAAATCAATACTACGTGCAGATGCTGTGTATGATATTTTTCCCGGGCGCAAAATTCTCTCAGAACGAGGAGGAGAACGGGGAAAATCCCGTGCTTCACCTGACCTACCGTGAGGATAATGATGGCGCGCACGCGTATGCCAAGGTGTATCTTGGTGAAAAAAGCGCGGAGAGTGAGCGTCATCACGCAAGAAGAGAGGATATAAGCTCCGACAGATTAAAGAAGATCGCCGTCGGTGACGCGGTTATTTCTGCTTGCGGAGACCTGCTCGGCTACCGTCCCTCATGGGGAATGCTCGTCGGTGTCCGTCCCTCGAAGGTGGCGACCGAGATGCTCAAGAGCGGAATGTCGAAGACCAGAGTTAAAAAGCAGCTGACAAGCGACTATTTCGTGATCCCGAAGAAGGCGGCGCTTGCGACTGAGGTTGCGCTCAATGAGGACAAGCTTATCGGTACACCCGGTAAAAAGGATTGCAGCGTTTACATATCCATTCCGTTCTGCCCGACAAGATGCGCGTATTGCTCGTTTGTTTCATACACCTCAAAGCGCCTTCTCGATACGATCCCCGAGTATCTTGTGCAGATGAAGAGGGAGCTTGTCGCTACCTTTGACTTCATAAAGAAAATGGGGCTTAATCTTAAGACGGTCTACATAGGCGGTGGTACGCCTACAACTCTTGACGAGGTTCAGCTTGCCGATCTGCTTTCAACCATTAACGATAATATTGACGTAACGAAGCTTGAGGAATTTACGCTCGAATGCGGCAGACCCGATACGATCAATGAGGAAAAGCTTCGCATTGCAAAGCAGTATGGAGTGGGCAGAATAAGCGTAAATCCCCAGATCATGAACGACGAGGTGCTAAAAACCGTTGGACGCGCGCATGATACGGAATGCTTCATTCGCGCTTATGAGATCGCGAGAAAATCGGGAATTCCGATCATAAACTGCGACCTTATCGCGGGACTTCCCGGGGACAAGTTCAAGACCTTCTCGGATTCTTTCGACAAGATTCTTGCTCTCCGTCCTGAAAATATAACCGTGCATACGTTTACGGTAAAGAACGCGAGCGACGTGCGCCGTTATGACAAAAACGTTTATTCCATGCGCGGCGGTGACGTTGGTAAGAGTGTCGATTACTCGCAGATCAAGGCGCAGCACGACGGATATATTCCTTACTATATGTACCGTCAGAAGAATACTGTCGGCAATTTTGAAAACGTAGGACTTTCTCTGCCCGGTTGCGAGGGACTTTACAACATCTACATGATGGAGGAGGTTCATTCTATTTTCGCGGTGGGCGCGGGAGCGGTGTCGAAGTTTGTCGATTACAGTCCATCTGACGGGAAGGAAAGAACTATCGAGAGAGTGTTCAATCTGAAATATCCTTACGAATATCTCGCCGAGGACAGAACCGAGGAAAAGCTCAAGGCGGCAGAAAAATTCTATATTGAGCATAATTTGGTTTAAACCTTGGTAATTTATGCATATATTGATAAGTACAGCTTATTTAAAAATTAATGAAAGGCGGTAAGCTATGAAAACACAAATAATCAGCGGTCGACTTACGGTTGACAGAAAATTTATAGAAAACTGTGATAAGAAATTTGACGAAGCGTTGTCTCTTGCCGCACACAGAGTTTTTTCGGGAGAGGAAAAGATAATCGGTCTTACGGGTCCGACCTGCTCGGGAAAAACTACGGCGGCTAACAAGCTAAAATCAATAGTTGAGGAAATGGGGAAGAAAATGCAGGTCATCTCGCTTGACGATTTCTTCAAGGACGAATTTTCAAAGCAGAAGATCGACAGAAACACGTCGGACGCTGACGGACTCGATTTCGACTCCCCCGACACCATGGATATGCCTCTTCTCTCGGAATTCGTTCACGATCTCTTCTCGAAGGGAAGAGCGATGAAGCCCACGTTTGATTTTAAAACGGGAACGCGCCCCGAGTACAACGAGATCGTAAGACACGAAGATGACGTTTTCGTATTCGAGGGAATTCAGGTGCTTTATCCCGAGGTGGTAAAGCTGCTTGGCAGTGAGGGAAGTAAGACGCTCCTCGTGTGTCCTCAGAGCGCGATAAAGATTGGTGAGAGAGTATTTGAGCCGAATGAGATACGTCTTCTTCGCAGAATAGTTCGCGATAAGAATTTCAGAGATACCAACGCGAATTTCACCATGTCCCTTTGGGAGAGTGTAAGACGTAACGAGGAGAACAATATTTTCCCGAACGTTGGGGAAAACTGCGTTATAGTTGACACGACTCAGGCGTATGAGATCAATATTTTGAAGCCGTATCTTTTGACGGATCTTGAGATCATTACTCCCGACAGTAAGCATTACGAGACCAGAATGCAGATAGAGGAAAAGCTTCGCGGCATTGGCGACGCGGACAGCGCGTTTATCGGCAAGAACTCACTTTATAAGGAATTTGTATAATGAAAACTTTAATTAAAAACGTACACTTAACCGAAAAATACGGATTTGGAAATAATACTGTAAATATTCTCATCGACGGAGAGTTTATAAAATACGTGGGCATTGACTCGGATTTTGAGGGCGTTGAGCGTGTGATCGAGGGCAACGGAAATCTCGTTATTCCCGGATTTTACAACGCGCATTGCCATAGCTCCATGACGCTTTTCCGCGGATACGGAGACGATCTTCCGCTTGATACGTGGCTTAATACGAGAATTTTCCCCGCGGAAGAGAATCTTAACGGCGAGAGAACGTACTATGGCACAATGCTTGCGGTAGCGGAAATGCTTCGCGGAGGTATCGTATCGTTCTCCGATATGTATATGTTTATGGACTCGGTTGCCGAGGCGGTAAACAAGACGGGAATCAAGGCAAATCTTGCTCGCTCCATTGTTTCCTTTGATAAGGACATTGAAATGAAGAACGATTTCCGTACGCTTGAATCCATTGAATTTGCAAAGAAGTGGCACGGTGCGAACGGTGGCAGAATTATGGTGGATATGTCCCTCCACGCGGAATATACAAACGTAGAGAAGTGCGCAAGATACGTCGGTGAATACGCCAAGGAGCATGGACTCCGTATGCAGTTCCACCTCTCCGAAACAGAAAAGGAACACAGAGAATGTATCGGCAGACACGGACTTACTCCTACTGAATTTTTCCTCAAGGCAGGCGTGCTTGACGTACCCTCAACCGCGGCTCACTGCGTATATCTTACGGAAAACGATATGGATATTTTGGCAGAGAAGGGAACCTACGTGGCGCACAATCCCGTAAGTAACTTAAAGCTCGGAAGCGGTATTATGCCTTATTCTCTTATGAGAGCGCACGGAGTAAATATTGCGCTCGGCACTGACGGAGTTGCATCCAATAACCGTCTTGACATGATCCGCGAGCTTCAGTTTGCCGCTCTTATCCACAAGGGTAACGAAAGAAACGCGGCGGCTAC
Source organism: Eubacteriales bacterium (assembly GCA_045632305.1). Taxonomy (GTDB): domain Bacteria; phylum Bacillota; class Clostridia; order Oscillospirales; family CAG-272; genus SVTX01. Next base: position 43,024 of record JAZQWL010000010.1, read on the forward strand.
AAACGCAAGAGATATTATCGATATTGCAACCGTGAACGGCGCGAAGTCCCAGGGACGTGACGATTGCGGTGAGATCAAGGCGGGCTATCGCGCTGACCTCGTAATGATCGATATGAGCGCGTTCAATAATATCCCTGTATACAATTATGAATCCGCGCTTACTTACAGCGTAAAGACCGAGGACGTTTGTCTTACGATGATCGACGGTGACATACTTTACCGTGACGGCGAATATACTACAATAGATAAGGAACGCCTTAAGTTCGAATTTGCGGACGTGGTTTCCCACTACTTCGATTGATGCCGTCATAAAGCAGTCTGACGGCGGGAGGGTGCTTTGCCGAAGCTGTTGAATAATCGCGGTGTCAATACGTTCTTGTCGGGAGTGCTGAGTCTTAGCGCCTCGACGGTGATAGTTAAAATAATAGGACTTGTATATAAAATTCCCATGCTCGGCCTCGTTGGAGGCGAGGGCATGGGATATTTCAATTCTGCGTATGAAATTTACGCGCTATTGTGTATTGTGTCTATCACGGGTCTGCCCGTCGCGATGTCGGTAATAATTTCGCGCGGGGAAAAAAGGGATGCTAACGGAGTGTTTTCTCTCGCTCTTTATCTGTTCAGCGCGATCGGTATATCCTTGGCGGTGCTTATGGCTATTACGTCGCGCGAGATATCCGTGTACCTGAAGAGCGAAAAGGCGCTCTATTGCATTCTGGCGATAGCTCCGTCGCTCGCCTTCGTGTGTATGGGAAGCGCCTATAAGGGTTATTTTCAGGGAATATCGGACATGAGGCCAATATGTGTGTCGGGTATCATTGAGGCGGCCTCAAAGCTTGTTTTCGGGCTTCTCATGGCGGGTATTGCAGTAAAGCTTGGTCTTCCGAATCATACCGTTGCCGCGTTCGGTGTTTTTTCCATAAGCATCGGAAGCTTGATAAGTCTTTTATATTTTGCGATCTATAAAAAGAAAACCGATAAAGAGCTTTTTATGGGCGAAAAATTAAAATTCGGCAAGGATCAAAGGCGTAAGATTTTGCGCGAGCTTGTAAAGATATCCCTCCCCGCAACTCTGTCCGCGTTTCTTATAAGTCTTACGCGCGTGATCGATATGATAATGATCTTAAGACGGCTTCAGGATATCGGATACAGTAGCGCGGAAGCCAACACGATGTACGGGAGCTTCACCGCTATGGCGATACCCATTTTTTCACTTGCCTCTGCGCTTGTGGCGTCGATAACCGTACCTCTTATTCCCGAGCTTTCAAGGTCGGCAGCTCTTGGGGATATTCGGGGGCAGGAGGAGAAAATTTCCTGCGCTATCAGCTTGAGTGCGTATATCAGCTGTCCTGCTATGATCGGTATTTCTCTTTTTTCGCGAGAGATATTGGAGCTTATATTCATAGGGCAGAGCGATGGGATCGCCATTACCTATCCGCTCCTTTCGTGCCTCGGCCTGTCCGTACTGTCGAGCGTGCTTATAACTTTGACAAATGCAATGCTTCAGGCGTACGGTCGGGCGGGCATGCCGATAATATCGATGTCGGCGGGCTGCACAGTCAAGATAATCCTCGGTTATTTTCTAATAGGGAATGAGGATATCAATATTTTAGGCGCGCCCGTAGGCACATTCTTTTGTGACCTTATAATTTGCATTTTGAATTTTATTTTTATTTCACACAGCTTTCGGGGAAAGATCAGCTTCAAAAAAACTCTGCTTCAACCTACTACGTGCGCCGCATTGGCGATATTACCCGTGTATTTTGTAGCGCGAGCGGTTGGAAATCGGATTTCGGGAAGCATCCTTACGATTGTATCGATCGGAGTCGCGGGGCTTCTGTATCTTATCCTTGCGGGCAGGAAAATACTGAAATTAAAAGACCTCGGAGGATAACTCCGAGGTCTTTTCTATTACGGTGCAACGAGCTTTCTTATCATATCTGTGATGACGAGATCACGGTGGATATAATAAATGTAGCTCATCGGCTTGCCCGCAGGATTGTCGATGTATTTGAGGTCTTCGGTTACGTTGGGCGCGTGAACGAACTTGGGCGCCATAACTCTGAAGTCCTTGTTGAAGATGAATGCCGCTGCGCAGGAGTCCCACATTGAACGCGACCAGGGTGTTCCCGCAAAGTGCTTTTCGGTATCCTGAATTGTATTTTGTACAAGATAATCGCAGAGCTTGTTTTTACCGAGCAGCCAATGCTCAAGCTCGGGACGGGAAATACGCACGCCACTTGCAACTCCTCGGCAGGGAACCTGAATGAGGGGCACGATAGCGTCAAAAACTACGTTTACGCCTACGATATCCTGGCTCATATTGAACTCGTTTGTATCGTGGAAGTCGCGTCCGTGACCGCCGAGCCATACGATAACGATATTATTGCAAATCGAGGGATCAATAATTATCGCGGATGCGATATCGGTGATCGCCGCAATGCCCACTACGTAGAGAGGATTTTCGGGGGAGTAATTTTTAGCTCGCGCGACAAGATCAAGCGCGGCGTCCGAAATGATCGGAACGTCCTTATGCTTAAGATATTCGGTTGAGCCGTGGAAAACGGGGACCTGTCTGTCCATGAGGTTGAGGAGCTTGTGTATCTCGTCATAGCTCTTGAGCATTCCGTCCTCGGGTCCTGTGGACTTATCGTTTGTAAACGGCGCGGCATAAATTGCTTTTACCTCGCACTGAAGCGGGGATTTGAGCAAATACGCTATAGCAAACTGGTCATCTATTTCATTGTATGCATCCGTGTCGATAACGACGTCAACCTTGCGGTCGGGAGCATATAGATTTTTCAATATTTGGGCGCTTGTCATATATTTTCTCCAATTATTGTGGGGGTGTGCGTGTGTTTTTAACCTTTTGCCTCTGCGGTTATTCTTTGGTATATAAATGCTTCAACTGAGTCGTAGGGAATATCGAAAACCGATGCAAATTCGCTGTAAAGACAGAATTTTGCGCGCTTTTCATATTCCGCGTCGGTTTCGCTGAGTCGCTTCTTGCACTTAATAACCGTTTCGCGGCGTGTATGTACTGATTTTATGATACTCACGTAATTTTCAAGATTTCCCGATGAGAGGGCTTCCTTATATTTATCCCTGCGAGCGCGCTCGTATTCAACGGTAAGCTCGGGAATATAAGGTATCCTGTCTATTATGGCATACGCCTCGTCTTGACTTATAAGGTGTCTCATGATAACTCTGTCGTTGCACGTGGGTGTCATTATGATATTACTGGCGGATTCGTAAAGGGGTCGCAACAGATAGAACGTTCTTGTGTCATTCTTATCCACAGGCGATTTGCAATATTCGGCAACGGTGTAAACGCCGCTGTTACCGTACACTATTAAATCTCCTATGTTAAACATGCTGTTACCGTCCTTTCACAAATTGCCACAGGTGTCGAATTCAGATCATACATATTAATTATACCATAGATCGCATAAATATTAAAGTGTGATTTTGCACAAAAAAATAATAAATTTTTTGTTGAAATCTTTTAAATTTCGTAAGGATTTCTTGCATATTTTGATTGTACTCCGTCAATAATGTTTTTGCAATGCAAACAATACAAAGGAGAAGAAAAATGAGCGAAGAAAACACCAAGGAAGTATCGATGCTTGAGAACCTTTATAAGAACACTAAAATGGGCTCGGATTCCGCTATCAAGATACTCGATAAAGCAGACGGCAGGGAATTCAAGGGCGCAATAACCGAGCAGCTTAACGGCTACGAGCGTTTTTCCGAGAGGATCAGTAACCGCCTTCACGAGCTTGGTTACAAGGAAAAGGAGGAGGGCATCATATCGAAAATGGGTGTGTCCATCGGCATGGCTATGAATACGATCATGGATTCGAGCGACAGTCACTTGGCACAGATGACGGTCGAGGGCTCGACTATGGGAATCACGGATACGCTGAAGATCTTGCGGGATTACGAAAACACGAACGTTTCCGAGTGCGCTATTAAAATTGCAAGGGACATCGTCAGCTTTGAGGAAAAGAACGTTGAGACTATGAAGGGCTTTATCTGAATCATAAAAAAGGATGAGCGTCGCTCATCCTTTTTTCTTTATTTTTCAAGATAATGTTTAAGGTAAAGGATCGCTTCTCTGTATCCGTCGATGCCAAGTCCCATAAAGGTTTTTACCGCTACAAGCGAAACGTAGGAGATCTGTCTGAAGCCCTCTCTTTTCGACACGTCGGAGATATGCACCTCGACGGTGGGAATGCCGACCGCCTTGAGCGCGTCGAGAATTGCGATCGAGGTATGAGTGTATGCTGCGGGATTTATAACGATACCGTCAAAAATCTTGTATGCGTACTGAATTTTATCTACGATCGCACCTTCGTGGTTGGATTGATAGATCTCAAAATCAATATTATTCTCTGAGCAGGTCGCCTTTACGAGCTTGCACAGCTCGGAATAATTTTGTTTTCCGTAAAGCTCGGGCTCGCGTATGCCGAGCATGTTGAGATTAGGGCCGTTAATAATTAAAAGGTTCATAACTTTCACCTCATCTGTCAAGTAGAATATCGTAGATCGCAATCGCTGCCGCCGCTTCAAATACGGGGACTGCGCGCACTACAACGCAGGGATCGTGTCTGCCGCTTATTTTGAGCTTCACGTTTTCCATTTTGGAGAGCGAAACGCTGTTTTGCTCTTTTGCTATGGAGGGTGTGGGCTTCATTGCGGCGCGGAATATTACGGGCATACCGCTTGTCATACCGCCAAGTATTCCGCCGCAGTTGTTGGTCCTTGTGAAGATCGAACTGCCGTCGGTGTAGAATTCATCGTTGTTTTCCGATCCGCGCAGTGCGGCTGAGCCGAAGCCAAGACCGAATTCAATGCCCTTAACCGAGGGAATGCCGAATACAAATGATGAAATTCTGCCCTCAATTCCGTCGAAGATATGCTCGCCGTGACCGGGAGCAAGTCCCGTGATCGCGGTTTCAACAACGCCGCCGACGGAATCACCGTCAAGGCGCGCTTCGTCGATGATCGCCTTTATTTTTTCGCCCGCTTCTTCCGATATGGTGGGGAATTCCTTTCCTGCGAGCGAGGTCATCTGTTCTTCGGGATCTATGGGATCGAAGCGCTTATCGGTAACGCTTCCGACAGAGCAGACGTGCGACGCTATTTTGATATTTTGTTCTTTTAAGATCTGCAAGCATATTCCGCCCGCAACGCACATAAGAGCGGTAAGTCTGCCCGAGAAATGCCCGCCGCCGCGAAGGTCGACGTTATCGCCGTATTTCATTTTTGCGGCATAATCCGCGTGGGAGGGGCGGGGAATATCTGTCAGTGACGAGTAGTCGGACGAATGCTGATTTGTGTTGAAGATAGCGCATTCGATCCTATCTCCCGTTGTTACGCCGTTTTCGTCAAGTCCTGAGGAAAACACGGGGACGTCGGGCTCTTTTCTTTGCGTGGAGTATTTGTTCTGCCCGGGCGCTCTTCGTGACATGAAGGCGCAAAGCTCGTCGGTGTCGATCTTGTGATCTGCGGGAATACCGTCAAGAGTCATATAGATCTTTTCGTCGTGCGAGCCGCCGAAGATGCTCAGCTTGAGATTTTTTCCGTAGGTTGTAGACATAATTTAAACCTCTTTTGCGTGCGTTAATATATCGAAATCGTGTTTGAAATTAGGGTAGGATTTGTTTATAGCTTCAAATCCGCTTATAGTAACGGGATTTTCACAAACGGTTGATGCGATAGCACCGCTCATAGCGATTCTGTGATCGTTTGCGGAATCGATATTGCCGCCCAAAAGCGCGGGGACACCTATGATCTGCATTCCGTCGTCGGTGGGGGTAACGTTGCCACCCAAGGCGGAGATCATTTGGCACGTGCTGCGGATTCGGTCGCTCTCCTTGATCTTAAGTCGTGCTGCGTTGTAAATTACCGTTTTCCCGTCGGCTACCGATGCCACGGTTGCGATTATCGGCACAAGGTCGGGAATTTGAGACGCGTCAAGCTCTATGGCATAAAGCTCGCCTCGGCAAACCGTAACGGAGTTGCCGCATTTCGAGATTTTTGCACCCATTTTCTCTAAAACGTCAAGGATCGCGCGGTCTCCCTGCGAGGAATTGAGATCGAGTCCCGTGACTGTTACGGGCATGTCACTCAAAGCCCCTGCGCACAGAAAGAACGCCGCGTTCGACCAGTCGCCTCCGACAACAGTTTCCTTAGGAGAGGCGAATCTTCCCTTGGAGCTTATTATAAATTTGTTATCTTCGCAAACGATATTTCCGCCAAAGAGGGAAATTGCGTCGAGCGTCATATCAATATAGTTTTTGGATTCGATTTTGCCTTCAAGCGTTAAGGTTGAATTTCCCTCAAGTATAGATAGGGCAAACAGAAGTCCGCTTATAAATTGAGAAGATACGTTTGCTGCTATTTTGTAGTCGCCACTTTTGAGCTTTCCACTGATGCAGAAAGGATTTTCACCCTGAGGCGACATCTGTATTCCGTTATCCGAAAGAAGCTCGTAGAGAGGGGATAGCGGACGCTCGGGAAGGCGGCCGTGCATTGTGATTTTTGCGCTGACGCCCAATGCCGCGATTATTGGAATGAGAAATCTAAGTGTGGAGCCCGATTCACCGCAATCGAGTGCCGCGTTGCCACTGGGCGTTGAGATGGGCTCGACGAGAAAGCCATCAGTTGTTCTTTTTATATTCGCGCCAAGTGAATTGAGGCAAGAAACCGTAGCGTCTATATCGTTGTTTGTATCAGTACAGATTATTCTTGTAGAGGAGTCCGACAGAGCGGCGCAGATAAGCTGTCGATGCGCCTCGCTCTTGGAGGAGATCGCTCGAATCTCGCCCGAAAGAGAGGGCATATTGAAGGTAATATCCATCTTTATACTCCCATCTCAAGAATTTTCGGAAGCTCGTTCATGCTGACACGGTAAAGCTTTGTGTCGCCTATCGAATAGGGAAGAACGAGATTTATGCCGCTTGATCCGACCTTTTTGTCGGAGACCGCAACTCTGTAAATTTCATCGGGAGTGAAGGGGCATTCCGTCGGGAGATTGTAGAGCTTTAAGATGCTTTTGATCTCTTCAAGCTCTCCGCTAGAAAGGTAGCCCATTTTGTTTGAAATTTTACCGACGTAATACATGCCGATAGCTACGGCAGAGCCGTGAGAAATTTCAAAGCCCGAGTTCTGCTCGATCGTGTGAGCGATCGTGTGACCGAGATTTAATAGCTGTCGCATACCCGTGTCGCGTTCATCAATATTGACGATGTCGCGCTTGTTCTTGACGCAGTTTTCAATTATATCGTCGATGCAGTCAATGCCATCCTTGAGCTTATCAAATAAGGGGCGATCGTTTATGATTCCGTACTTAATAACCTCGGCGCATCCGTCCGCGAAAATGTCATCGGGGAGGGTATCAAGCGCCGTAGGATCGCAGAGCACGAGGGAGGGCTGATAGAACGCGCCCGCCAGGTTTTTACCCGCGTCGAGATTTATAGCGGTCTTGCCTCCAACCGAGGAGTCAACCATAGAGAGCAGAGTTGTGGGAATCTGTACAAATTCGATGCCGCGAAGGTAGCTTGAGGCAACAAAGCCCGCAAGGTCGCCTACAACACCGCCGCCGAGAGCAACTATAATGTCGGTACGGGAGATCTTATGGTTTGCAAGGAAGTTGAGAATCGCAATGAAATTTTCGGCACTCTTTGAGTCTTCGCCGTGCGGGATTACGTATTTTAAAACCTCGAAACTATTGTCGCATAAGGATTTTTCAACCTTTGCAGAGTAGAGCGCGTCTACCGTATCGTCGGTAATTATTACCGCGTTTTTGGATTTTGTAATCTCGCGAACGTATCTGCCGCAGGTATCTATTAAATTGTTTTCTATGAGAATATTGTAATTTCTTGTGGCGTTTACGTTTACAATTTTCATTTTTATCCTCTGATTAAAGTTATAATTTTTTCAACACAAGTGGTGATGTCGCTATCGTTTTCAACCACTATGTCGGCGAATTTTTCGTACAAGGGTAGGCGTTTTTCGTACATTTTTTGAAGATCGGCGCCTATCGAGAGCGGTCTTCCGTCGCGGGAGAGCTTATCTATATCTCGTTTTATAAATACGATAATTCCGTTCTGGTGAAGTGGCTCGTAATTGTCGGAAACCGTCACCGCGCCGCCGCCTGTGGAAATGATTTTTCCGCTTTGCTTTCCCGCATTTTTTATCTCGTTATGCTCAAGCGAGCGGAAAACACCCTCGCCAAAGGTCGAGAATATCTCGGGGATGGTCATTTTTGAATTTTTCACGATCTCCTCATCCGTGTCGATAACTTCTCGTTCAAGCGTCTGTGCAAGTGCTTGGGCAACGGTTGATTTGCCGCATCCGGGCATACCGATAAGAACGATGTTGAGGGTTTTTTCTTCAATTATTTTCTTGATTCTGTCGATCTCTCGGTCGGGAATCTGCTCGCCTGTGAATATTTCCGAGGCGCGCTTTGCTTGTGCTACGAGCATTGTAAGTCCGCCGAACGCGGGAATGGAAAGTCTTTCCGCATCGAGGAGAAGCTTTGTTTTAGACGGGTTGAAGACAATGTCAAATACGCCCTTGATATCTTTGAATTTTTCAAGATCAATTTTACATTCAAGGTTGTTCGGATACATGCCGACGGGGCTTGTGTTGATGATAATATCCGCGTCGCCGTGAAGGGAGTAAACGTTGTCGTAATTAACCTCGCCTTGACGGGAAACGCAAACGATACAACTTGCGCCGAGGAAATTGCAAACTGCTCGCGCGGTAAGAAATGAGCCGCCGCTGCCGAGAATAAGGACTTTTTTGCCCGAGAGGTCGATGTTGCTTGATTTTATAAGATAGGACAGTCCGTAGAAGTCGGTGTTGTCGCCTCTGAGCTTGCCTTCCTTTGTGTGAGTAATGCAGTTGACACAACCGATGGCGCGCGCCTCGTCGGAAATTTCGTCGAGGTATTCCATAACGGCAACCTTGTACGGAATCGTTACGTTGGCGCTTGTGTATTTATCGGATTTTATAAATGATTCCAGGTCCTCTCGCTTGATTTCCGCTAAAGAATACGGGTAGTCCGCAAGATGGGAATGTATCATGGGGGAAAAGCTATGAGAGAGCTTTTCGCCTATAAGTACACAGTTTTGATTTTTCGCCTTTACCATAGCTTCCTCCGTTTTAGTTTAAATAATTTCGTTGTACGCGCCAAGGAGCTTAAAGTCCTCGCCCCTCGCCTCAAGATCGCAGAGAAGGTCGCGCAATCTTTCGGAATAAACCGAAACCGTGAAGTCGAAGTAGAACATAAATTCAAAATCGCGGTCGGGGATGGGGGACGATTCCAGCTTTGTCATATCAATGCCGAGCGCGTTGAAGCAGGAAAGCGCGCGATAAAGCTCACCCGGACGGTTCTTGGTGACAAGCATAAGCGTCAGCTTGTCCGCTCCGGGATAGATTTCGGGCTTCTTTGAAATGCAGATAAATCTTGTATGGTTGTTTCCGCTATCCTGAATGGACGGCGCGATATTTGTAAGGGAATAAAGCTCACCGCAAGCGCGCGAGGAGATTGCTGCAAGATCACGTCTGCCGCTCTCTTTGACGAGCTTTGCCGCCATAGCGGTATTTTGGCAAACAGTTACCTTTATGCTCGGGTGTTTTGATAAGAATCCCGCGCATTGGCTTATCGCCTGCTCGTGGGAGATGATTTCCGTAATGTCATCGAGAGACACGCCTTGATTTACAAGGAGATTGTGGTCGATCTTAAGACGTACAGAGCGAACAATGTTGAAGTTGTGAGAGAGCATAAGCTCGTAAACCTTCTTAACCGATCCCGCCGTGCTGTTTTCAATGGGAAGCACACCGTAGTCGCATTCACCATGCTCGATCGCCTCGAAAACGTTTTCAAACGTCTTGTAAAAGCTTATATCGGGCAGGGAAAAGAGCTTTGTCGCCGCAATCTGCGAGTATGCGCCCTCAACGCCCTGACACGCCACGTGAGCACGCGTGGGAAATTCCTTTTTGGTGGAATTAAGGGACGCCTTTATTTGTTTGTAGATTTGAGATTCCGAATTTAGTATCTTGTGTTGATACGCCTTCGATACGTCGAGCATCGTGTTGTAGAGCGTGAGCGCATAAGTGTCAAGCCCTTCGCCCGCCATATTGCAGATCTTTGTGAGAAGCGCGCGCTCGCGTTCGGGATCGAATACGGGGAGATCATGCTCCGCCTTGTACTGCGCAACCGATGAGGCGCAAGCCATTCTTCTTTTGAAAAGCTCGACGATCTCGCGGTCTATTTCGTTTATTTCTTCTCGGATTTCTGATAAGTTAAGTTCCATTTTGTATCCTTTAAGAATCTATTTCTTCTTTTGCAATTCGTCCGTCGCGGAGGAGACGGAGCATTTTTTCCTTGTCGCCGTGCTCAAGCGCGTCCTTGTATTCTTCGAGTGAATTGATTATCGTGTCAAGCTCGTATATAAGCGGCTCGGCATTTTCAAAGAAAAGCTCCGTCCACATCTGTTCGTTGAGCCATGCAACGCGTGTCATGTCGCGATAGCTTCCCGCAGAAAATCCCTTGTGCTCGCGAGCCGTAGGGCTTTTTACGTACGCGTTGGAAACCACGTGCGCAAGCTGGGATGTAAAGGCGATGAGCTTGTCGTGTTTTTTTGCGTCAACGTAGGAGAATCTTCCGAATCCCGCAGGGAGGAGAAGCTCCTTTACGCGGGAGATAAGCTCGATATCATTGAAATTCGGAGGCACGATAACCATGGGCGCACCTCGGAACATGTCTGCTTTGGAGTTCTTGTAGCCCGAGAACTGCGTGCCCGCCATGGGGTGACCGCCAACGAACGTAAATCCGTGCTTTTTGGCAAGCGCAAAGCCGGCTTCGCAAACCTTTGCTTTTGTGCCGCAGAGGTCCATAATTATTGTGCTTTCGCTGAACAGATGGGCGTTCTTTTCCATATATTCGACCGTCGCTTCGGGATAAAGACCGATAAAGATTATGTCGCATTCGGGAATCGTGCGCTCGTCAAGAGGCGCATCAACAACTCCTGACATGATTGAAAAGTCGAGAATGGAACGGCTTCTGTTCTGTGCAAATATTTGAATGTCCTGTGAGTTTTCTACGGCGTAGACTCTGTAAGCTCGCGCAAGTGAGCCGCCTATGAGTCCGAGGCCTACGATACCTATTTTCATATAAGTTACCTGTTACATGCAATTTTTGATTTTGTTTACGGATGTCATAACATCGCTAAACTGTTCGGGTGTGAGTGACTGCGCGCCGTCGCAGAGTGCCGCCTTGGGATTGTTGTGAACCTCGATCATAAGTCCGTGCGCTCCTGCTGCTACCGCCGCCTGAGCCATGGGCTTTACAAGTCGCTGTGAGCCCGTAGCGTGGCTGGGGTCGACGATTACGGGAAGATGTGTCAATTCCTTGAGCACGGGAACGCAAGCCAAGTCGAGAACGTTTCTTGTGTACTGTGAGTCGAAGGAACGAATACCGCGCTCGCAGAGAATGATATTTTCGTTACCGCCTGCCATAATATATTCCGCGGACATAAGCCATTCTTTAATAGTTGCAGACAAGCCGCGCTTCAAGAGAATGGGCTTCTTTGTTTTGCCAAGCTCCTTTAAAAGCTCAAAGTTCTGCATGTTGCGGGCGCCAACCTGAATTACGTCAACGTCCTCGAAAAGAGGGAGGTGATGAGCGCTCATGATCTCGGTCACAATGGGAAGCCCCGTTTCCTTTTTTGCCGCAAGGAGATATTCAATACCAGTGTCCGCAAGACCCTGGAAATCGTACGGAGAGGTTCTCGGCTTGAATGCGCCGCCACGGAGCATTGTAGCGCCCGCTGCCTTAACTGCCTTTGCAATTTCAATTACCTGTTCTTCGGATTCAACCGAGCAGGGACCCGCCATAACCGCGAAAATGTCGCCGCCAACGCTTGTGTTACCGACGCTTACAATAGTGTCCTCGGGGTGGAATTTTCTGTTTGCGCTCTTGAACGGCTCGGAAATTCTTCTTACCGCCTCAACAATATCGAGAGAGCGGAGAAGATCCTCGTCAATTTTCGACGTATCACCGACAAGTCCTACGATAGTTGTAAATTCACCCGCGGAGAGGTGAACGGAAAGTCCCTGGGATTCGATCCAGTGTGTGAGCTTTTCTATCTGTTCGCGGCTGGTACCCTGTCTTATAATAGCAATCATTGTGTTATCCTCGCTTTTTTAAAAGTAAAACGGCACTCCACAGGGATTTTTTCTGTGGAGTGCCTAATCTTGAGAATCTATGGCACAAAAGAATCTGAATTCTTTTTTCGCATCAAAAATCACCTTTACTTAATTGTTATCAGCAATAAAAGTAAAAGTAATAATATACTGTTGCGAAAATAGTGGAAGCCATAACGTTTCTCGCTTTCTTCATTATATTACATATAGTCTATCACTATTTTTTAGGTTTGTCAAGTCCTTTTGATATTTTTCTGTCGATTTTTTAACGTTTTGTATTTAAATAAATATAATGGCTGAAGGAATTTAGATGCAGAAGTCGTGATCGGGCAATCGTAGCCGTACTTGGTACGGCAGAGAGCCTGATCTCGGCTAATGTGCCACATAAAATGGAGAAACCCGACGGATGTCGGGTTTCAACAATAAATGTATTACCTTTGAATTTAACATTGACATCGACTGCCTTTTTGAGTGGCACATGTTCTGCGCTAAATTCTTCTGCCATTAATATTCAGCATTTCCTACTGTACGGGGATAGGGAATTACGTCACGGATGTTGGATACGCCTGTGAGGTACATGATGATTCGCTCAAAGCCGAGACCGTAGCCCGCGTGCTTTGTGCCACCGTATCTGCGGAGGTTTACGTACCACCAATAATCTTTTTCCTCAAGTCCGCATTCTGCCATTCTCTCAAGAAGAATGTCAAGACGCTCTTCTCTCTGTGAGCCGCCGATGATCTCACCGACGCCGGGAACGAGGAGGTCCATTGCCGCAACAGTCTTGCCGTCGTCGTTGAGGCGCATGTAGAAGGACTTGATCTCCTTCGGATAGTCGATAACGAATACGGGCATCTTGAAGATCTGCTCTGTGAGGTATCTTTCGTGCTCGGACTGAAGGTCGCAGCCCCATTCAACGGGGAACTTGAAGTCAGCGCCGCTCTTCTTCAAAAGCTCAACTGCTTCGGTGTAAGTAACCTTCTTATATTCACTCTTGGAGAGAGTTGTGAGGCGGTCGAGAAGTCCCTTGTCAACGAACTTGTTGAGGAATTCAAGCTCTGCGTCGCACTTCGCCATAACGTGCTTGATGATGTACTGGATCATATCCCAAGCGAGCTGCATGTTGTCGTTGAGGTCCGCAAACGCGATTTCGGGCTCGATCATCCAGAATTCTGCCGCGTGGCGGGCTGTGTTGGAGTTTTCAGCGCGGAACGTGGGGCCGAAGGTATAGATGTTACCGAACGCCATAGCGTAGGTTTCACCCTCGAGCTGACCTGAAACTGTGAGGTTTGTGCTCTTGCCAAAGAAATCCTGAGAGAAATCAACCTTGCCGTCCTCAGTCAAGGGAGGATTCTTCATATCCATTGTAGTTACACGGAACATAGCGCCCGCGCCCTCTGCGTCGGATGCAGTAATAAGAGGTGTGTGAACGTAAACAAATCCTCTTTCGTTGAAGAAGGAGTGAATAGCGTAAGCCGCCTCACTTCTGATTCTGAAAACTGCGGAGAAGAGGTTAGTTCTCGGGCGGAGATATGCCTGCTCGCGAAGGAACTCGGGGGAGTGACGCTTGGGCTGGAGAGGATAGTCGGGAGTGGACATGCCCTCGATCTCGACCTTTGTCGCCTTAAGCTCGAAGGGCTGCTTTGCCTCGGGAGTGAGTGTCAAAATACCTGTTACAACCAACGCCGCGCCAACGTTCTGGGATGCGATCTCGTCGTAGTTGTCCACGATTTCGCGCTCGAACACTACCTGGATGCTCTTGAAGTATGAGCCGTCATTGAGGTCGATAAAGCCGAACGCCTTGGAGTCACGAAGGTTTCTTACCCAACCGCCAACAGTAATTTCCTTACCTCCGAACGCTTCCTTGTTTGCGTATATGTCTTTTATAAGCTGTCTTTTCATAATTTTTACCCTTTCTTAGATAAAAAAGTAAACTCTAACCTTTATTATATAACATTTTTTTGAAAAATTCAAGACATTTTATAAAATTCTTCCATTAAATGTCAAGTAAATTGCAAAAAATGCCCGATTGCTTACACAATCGGGCGTATTGATTATTTGTTGAGCTTTTGAATTGATTCTGCGGATGCGAGAATGATAAGCTCCATATCCGAATCAAGCGGCATCTGGGGATTAATGTTTATGCTCACCTCGTCACCCTTGCGGATCGCAACGATATTGATAGAATACTTTTTACGCAGATTCAACTCGATCAGGGATTTGCCCACCCATTCGTCGCGCACGTCGATCTGCACCATGGAAATATTGTCGGAGAGCACCATCATGTCGACAAAGCCCGAGCTTAACAGATTCTTCGCCATTCTTTTTCCCGAATCGTTCTCGGGGAATACAACTCTGTCCGCGCCGACCCTTTTGAGTATTTTTCTGTGCATCTCGTCCTTGCATTTTACGATGACGTTGGGAACTCCACGCTCCTTGCAGAGCATCGTAGCAAGCACGCTTGCCTGAAAATTGTCCGCCATGGCGATAATGACGGTTTCAATACTGTGAATACCTATCTGCTCGAGCACGTCGGGATTTGTAACGTCGGCGCATTTGCAGATGGGAATATCCTTCATTGCCTCTTCGACCTTTTCGGGCTCGACGTCGATGGCGAGCACATCGGCTCCGTTTTTGTAGAGCGTTTCTGCGACCGCCTTGCCGTATCTGCCAAGACCGAATATCGCGTACGTTTTATTTGAAGTGTTTTTCTTTTTCATGATGTTACCCCCAAGGATCATCCTACGCTGATCTCTTCCGTAGGATGGGAAATAAGATTTTTACCCGTTTTTTTGATATTGAACGCTATAGCCAGGGAAATGGGCCCGATTCTGCCAAGATACATAGTCGCCGCGACTATTAATTTTCCCGCGTTGTTGAGCATGGGAGTTACTCCGCGGGTAAGACCTACGGTCGAGGTCGCGCTGACCGCCTCGTATATTATATTTATCGCGTCCGCCTCGGGTGTCACGGCGGAGAGCAGAACTGATGACGTTATTATGATCGACATAGCCATAAAGATCACGCCGAGCGCCTTGCCAAGGGATTCCTTTGAAATTCCTCTGCCGAAAAGCACGGTCTGTTCCTTGCTTCTTATCGCCGCTATCGCGGAGGTCGCCACGATGATGACAGTCACGGTCTTGACACCGCCTGCAGTACCTACGGGAGATCCGCCGATAAACATAAGGACTATAGAAACGATAGACGTGGATTCACGGAACAGCTCCTGAGGTACCGTAAAGAAGCCCGCGGTTCGCGTGGTGACGGATTGGAAGAAGGATACCTGGATTTTGTCGAACAGGTTCAATGCGCCAAGAGTTTCGGGATTGCTGTATTCTAAGAGGAATACGAGCAGAGCGCCGATGAAAGTAAGCAAAAGAGTTGAGACGATCACTATTTTTGAGTGAAGTGAGAGAGAGAGGAAGGGCTTTTTCGGCTTTTCCTTCATAATTCTCAAAATATCCCACCATACGATATAGCCCACGCCGCCTATGATGATGAGCGCGCAGGTTACAAGGTTTACTATGGGGTTTGTTGCGAAGGAGACAAGACTGTCGGGGCCTAAAATATCGATTCCCGCGTTGCAGAATGCGGAAATTGAATTAAAGAGAGCGTACCAGATGCCCAAAGCTCCGTATTTCGGAATAAACACCGTCATGTACAGAAGAGCGCCCGCGCCCTCAACGATGAGAGTGCCGATTATGACCTTCTTGACGAACTTCACAATGCCCGACAGGGAATTGAGGTTGAAAGCGTCCTGGATGAGCAATCTGTTGCCAAGTCCTATTCTTTTTTGAAGCGCTATCATAACTCCCGACATTACGGTTATAACACCGAGACCTCCGACTTGAATGAGCACAAGCAGAACTATCTGACCGAAAACACTCCAATGCGAAAACGTGGGAAGAGTTACAAGCCCCGTTACGCAGGTGGCTGTCGTCGAGGTAAAGAGAGCGTCGATAAACGGCGTCGCCTCGCCCGATCTTGTGCTTATAGGAAGCATGAGCATAAGAGTGCCTACAAGTATTACCGACAAAAAGCTCAGCATTATGATATGAGAGGTTGATAGCTTTATTTTCTTTGATTTTTTCATAAAAACCTCATTGTATTTTAGCATATACAAAATAATTATATCACGATGATAAGTATTTGTCAATCTTTTGAAAAGCACAGTCGGAAGATTTTGCTATTCAGTTTTTTGCAGGATTTTTTATCAGGCGTCAAAATATGGGTAATATAAGCATATATGAACATGTGAGGTGATGCTTGTCATGAAAAAAATTTTTGTAATATTTCTTGTACTGATCTCGGTTTTTGCCTTTTCGGGATGCTCCGATCGGCACGACGCGGAGGATGGGGACAAGGAGCAGAATATAAATTATAACTGCGAAATAGCGGTGAAGGGGAAGGAGCAGAAAATTGCGGTTTCCTGGAATAAGAATGCGGATATAAAACGGGTGGATATAAAGATAAGTCACGGAGACATGACCGTGTTGGATACAACTATAAGAGGCGAGACGCTTAGAAACGGGTATGCCGAGGCAGACGTGTTTTACGGCAGACACAACGTAAGCGTCACGGTTGTGGGTGAGGACGGAAAAATCGAGCAGGTAAATCAAGAGGTGTCTCTTTTTTGCGATGAATACGTTATAGCTCCGATATCGGGATCCATGCCTCAGCTATATTTTACGCTTTATATGAATGAGATCACAAACGATTACAGGATACCTGCATTCGTGTGGCTTACCCGTCCCGACAGCTGGAATTGGGAAAAGCTGCCTGCAAACGTTTATCCTATGCCCACAGTTGAGCTCGATGAGGTTCTTATGCATAACAATTATGATAAAATGGTCGAGGTGACGGACGCGTATATAGAGGAGCTTTATTCTGTAAATCCCGATTCGAAATTCAAGCTGTATATCAACGATTTCAATATGTATCTGTACCCCAAGCTGATGGCGGCGAACGGGATTCCCGAGGAGAATTACGAGGTGTTTTTACTGTCCGACGGCGGCTCGTCATACAGGGAATTCAACCGAGCGTTCAACAGTGACGATAAGAATTTTGACGCCGACGTTAAATACGCCGAAATGGCAGAGAAGCTTGATCTCTTACTTGATGAGGTAAGGGAGATCAAGGATTATAATTGGATATACGATTTTACGGTGGATACGAACGAGATAAGGCAGTACGCTTACGTTGCGGCAAAGGAAAAGGATAACGTCGAATGGTGGGTGTTGCGCCCGAGAGCCAATCAAACGTTTTTCTCTCCCGATGAGGAGTTTTTAAATAACGCGATGACCGCCGACGTCACAACAAGACCTGAGGAAAGTGAGAATCCCGTTATTGTAGAAAGAAATTTCGCCACTCCCTTGAATTTAATGAACGATGAGCAGAGGGTGGCGCTCAAGGAGTTTTACAACTTTAAGGATGAAATGTTTTCCGAGGCGGTAGCGCAGGGGAAGAGGGTCATGATGTTTCTCGGCTCGTGGGCGGATGAGATAAACGAGCCGGATTTCCATGCCTACGTCAAATTTATGAAAAACTATTTCGGTGACGGCTTTGTGTATTATTATAAGGGGCATCCGTCGACGCCCACGTCAAATTATCCGACAAAGCAGGCAGAGCTGTCAGCGCTTGGGCTTGTAGACGTGGAATCATCAATAAACGCGGAGCTGATTTTATTCTTTTACCCCAACGTCTATATGTGTGGATACAATTCCTCGACCTTTATGTCGGCACATAAGGATGAGATGGTGTGCGCTATCTTCGGTATGAGAGCGGAGGAATGCCGTGAGGATTATAAGAGCAGGGTAGGACTTTTTGTATCGAAAATAACCGATTTTACAGAGTTTCCCGAATGCGAGGGCAGCTCGCACGAGTATTTTCTCATTGAATACAACAGAATTCCGTCCGAGTATGAATACAGCATCTACGACGCGACGGCGGACGAGATTATCGGAGGCCCTGTGAAAACTTAATATTTGCTTAATAAAAAGCACTTAAAACGAGAGAGACGCATGACGGTCTCTCTCATTTTTTGTAGAAATTTACTATTGCAATTTTTAGTATTTAGGTATATAATATTTAGGATGTGTATTTATACTTATTCAAGGAGATGGTACTTATGATAAAAAGACTCGCGAAGTGTATTCGCGAATACAAAAAGCCGTCGATTCTGACGCTTATTTTTATCGTGCTTGAGGTTATTATTGAAGTTCTCATACCGTTTATGGCGACGATTTTGATCGAGAAGGTTCAGATCGCTACCTCGGTGGGCGGAGATGCGGCTCGCGCGATGATAGGAGAAATAGTATTTTTGGGTGTTGTTCTTATTCTTATGGCGGCGGCATCGCTCACGTGCGGCGGCGTTGCGGCAATGACCTGCGCCAAGGCATCGACGGGCTTTGCAAAGAATTTGAGACACGATATTTTTGAGAAGGTTCAGACCTTTTCGTTTGAGAACATAGACAGATTTTCGTCCACGTCTCTTGTGACTCGCCTTACGACCGACGTAGCCAACGTGCAGATGTCCTATATGATGATCATCCGTACGGCAATAAGAGCGCCTCTTATGCTCATTTTTGCGATCATAATGGCGATCTTTGTAGGCGGTAAGCTCGCGTTCACGTTTGCGGTTATCGTTCCTTTCCTCACCTTCGGTCTTGTACTTGTGGCGCGTCTTGCGATGCCCGCATTCAGAAAGGTGTTCAAGAAGTACGATAAGCTCAACGAATCCGTTGAGGAAAACGTAAGAGGCATGAGAGTCGTTAAGGGATTCTCCCGTGAGGAGCATGAGATAGGCAAGTTCAAGAGAGCGGCAGACGATATTTGCGCAGATTTTACAAGAGCCGAGAGAATCGTTGCTCTCAATACGCCCTTTATGCAGATATGCGCGTATTTTTCAATGATCTTCGTTACCTTCCTTGGCGCGAAGCTCGCAATTATAAACACCGACCTTGGCGGCGTTGCGACAATTTCCGCAATGCTTACGTACGGTATGCAGGTGCTTATTCAGCTTATGATGCTTTCCATGATATACGTAATTCTTACGATCTCTGCGGAGAGCGCAAAGAGAGTTTGCGAGGTGTTAGAGGAGGTTCCGTCTCTTTCTGATCCCAAAAACGCAATCGACGATGTCAAGGATGGCTCGATCGACTTTGAATGCGTTAATTTCAAGTATGCCGAGGATGCAGAGGCGTTCTCGCTTGAGAAGGTGGATCTGCATATTGATTCGGGCATGACCGTCGGAATTATCGGCGGTACGGGAGCCAGCAAATCCACACTCGTTCAGCTTATCGCGCGTCTTTACGATGCGACCGAGGGCACAGTTAAGGTGGGCGGCGTTGACGTTCGCGATTATAATATGGACACGCTTCGCAACGCGGTTGCCATGGTACTTCAGAAGAATCTTCTTTTCTCGGGCACTATCCGTGAAAATCTCAAGTGGGGTAATGAGGACGCAACCGACGAGGAGATAATCGAGGCGGCAAAGCTCGCTCAGGCGCACGATTTTGTAATGTCGTTCCCCGATGGCTATGATACGAAGATAGAGCAGGGCGGTACTAACGTTCCGGGCGGTCAGCGCCAGCGTCTTTGTATTGCCCGCGCGCTTCTCAAAAAGCCGAAAATTTTGATCCTTGACGACTCCACGAGCGCGGTCGATACAAAAACCGACGCGCTTATCCGCGGTGGATTCAGGTCATATATTCCCGAAACCACAAAGATCATTATCGCGCAGAGAATCGCGTCTGTTGAGGATGCGGATCTTATTCTCGTAATGGACAACGGCCGGGTTGTTTCGCGCGGAACTCACGATGAGCTTCTTGTATCCAGCGATATTTACCGCGAGGTATATGAGCAGCAGACGGGAGGTGCGGACAATGAGTAAGAAGATGCCTTCTATGGGCGGTAAGCCCAAGATGAATTTCTCGGCTCTCGGCAGGGTGCTCAAGCTCCTTTTCGGATTTTATCCCGTGCTGATGCCTTTGACTTGCGTATGTATTCTTCTGTCGGCGGGCGTGAGCGCAATGCCCGCGCTTTTCCAACAGAGAATATTTGCGGTGATCGATAAATTCGTAAAGAGCGGTGATACCTCGTGGGCTGCTGCAAAGGAAGAGATCCTTCCGCTTGTAATTACGCTTGCCTCACTTTACGTTATAGCAATTATTCTGATTCTCATTCATACACAGCTTATGGCGTATATCACGCAGGGCTTCTTAAATAAGATGCGACACCGTATGTTCGAGAAGATGCAGAATCTTCCTATCAGTTATTTTGACACTCACAAGCACGGCGATATCATGAGCTATTATACTAACGATATCGATACTCTCCGTATGCTTGTTTCTCAGTCTCTGCCTACGTTCATTCAGGCAGGAACGATCGTAATTACCGTATTCTTCATTATGATGTGGTACAGTATCTGGATGACGCTTATCATTTCTCTTGGCGTGTTTGCTATGATCATGGTATCAAAGAAGGTTGGCGGCGGCTCTGCCAAGTTCTTTATGCGTCAGCAGAAGTCCATTGCGGAGACCGAGGGATTTGTTCAGGAAATGATGAACGGTCAGCGAGTTATCAAGGTATTCACCCATGAGGAGAAATGTCAGGAGGACTTTGATAAGATCAACGAGCAGCTCTGTGAGGACAGCTACAGAGCGCACGCGTACGCGAACTGCTTAGGTCCGATCATTATGAATATCGGTAACGTGCTTTACGTTATCTGCGCTATGGCGGGCGGTCTTTTCGTGCTTACGAACTGTCCTAATATTGCCATTTCGGGATTGCCCTTTACGATAGATATCGTTGTTCCTTTCCTTGGTATGACAAAGCAGTTTACAGGTAACGTAAACTCACTTTCTCAGCAGATAAACTCCATCGTTATGTCGCTTGCGGGCGCGCAGAGAATCTTCACGCTTATGGATGAGATGCCCGAGGCGGACGAGGGATACGTAACTCTCGTTAATGCAAGGGAGGACGAGAACGGTAACCTTTACGAGGTTCCCGAGCATACGGGTATCTGGGCTTGGAAGCATCCCCACCGTGACGGTACGCTCGATTACGTTCGTCTTCGCGGTGACGTTCGCATGGTTGACGTTGACTTCGGATATGAAGAGGGCAAGCAGGTGCTTTCTAACGTGTCGGTTTATGCCGAGCCCGGTCAGAAGGTTGCCTTCGTTGGCTCGACGGGTGCGGGCAAGACCACAATTACAAACCTTATCAACAGATTCTACGATATTGCCGACGGTAAGATCCGATACGACGGCATCAATATCAACAAAATAAAGAAGAGCGATCTCCGTCGCTCGCTCGGTATAGTACTGCAGGAAACCAACCTCTTTACGGGAAGCGTTATGGACAATATCCGTTACGGTAATCTTGACGCGACGGACGAGGAATGTATCGCGGCGGCGAAGCTTGCGGGTGCAGATGACTTTATTACTCGCTTGCCCCACGGATATAATACCGAGCTTACAAATAACGGCGCAAATCTCTCCCAGGGACAGAGACAGCTCATCGCTATCGCACGCGCTGCGGTTGCAGATCCCCCCGTTATGATCCTCGACGAAGCGACCTCCTCCATTGACACAAGAACCGAGGCGATCGTTCAGAGAGGTATGGATAAGCTCATGGAGGGCAGAACGGTATTCGTTATCGCTCACCGTCTTTCCACTATCATGAATTCCGACGTTATTATGGTTCTTGAAAAGGGACGGATAATTGAACGCGGCTCACACGAGAGCTTGCTTGATAAGAAGGGAACTTATTATCAGCTCTATACGGGCGCGTTTGAATTGGAGTAAGCTATGCGTGACTTCGGCGTAAAGGTTTTTTGTTCCGCGATTCCCGAGGGTGAATGTAATTTTGACGTTTATCCCGAGGAGAGAAGAGAAGAAATAAACTCCGTTCGGAACGGGCGGTTAAAAAAAGAAAAATTCCATGCCTGGAAGCTGCTTGAGATGGCGATTGAATCCCTCGGAATAAATTTCCGCGAGCTTGATTTTATAAAAAACGAAAACGGAAAATGGGTATGCGATAAGATTTGTTTTTCGCTTTCTCACACTGATCGCTTGGTTGCGGTTGCAGTGTCACAAAATGCGGTTGGAGTGGACATTGAGAAGGTATCTGACAGAGCGCAGAGAGTTGCAAAAAAGGTGTTTTCACAAAGCGAGCTTGATGCGTGTGACGGTGACGAGATCCTTTATACCACAAAGCTTTGGACACAGAAAGAGGCAATTTTCAAGACGCTTGACGAAGGGGTATTTTCTCCGCAGAGTATTGCAATTTCCGAGCATATTGTACAGACGCTTGAAATAGAGATCAACGGTGAAAAATACGTTATTTCTGTTGCGGGTGTCGGCGCGGAAAATGCAGAATTTTACAGTAAATAAAATTTATGCCCGAGGCGATCGCCTCGGGCATATTCTTATTGACATTTTAAAGGATTTGTGGTATAATATTTTTACAAATTTAAAGAAAGGACAGTACATTCATGGCTATTAAAGTTAATCCTAATAAGGAAGTTGTTGATACAATAAGAGAAGGTCTCAAGAGAACAGGCGGCTACTGCCCTTGCGTTCGCGAGCAGAGCGAGGATACAAAGTGTATGTGCAAGCAGTTCAAGGAGCAGATAAAGGACCCCGATTTCGAGGGCTATTGTCATTGTATGCTTTATTACAAAACTAAAGATTAAGGAGAAAATATATGGAGATCAAAATTACAAATGCTAATTTTCAGGCCGAGGTAATTGAATCCGACAAGCCCGTGCTTATAGATTTTTACGCTACGTGGTGCGGCCCCTGTAAAATGATCGCCCCTTTTGTTGAGGAGATCGCAAACGAAAATCCCGACATTAAGGTTGGTAAGATCGACGTTGATGAGGAGGGCGCGCTTGCGACCGCCTTCGGAATCGTCAGCATCCCCACACTCGTTGTTGTAAAGGGTGGCGAGGTTGTGAACAAGGCAGTTGGTTACAGATCCAAGGATCAGATACTTAAGCTTTTGAAATAAAAAGTAGGGCGGGGGCTTGGCTCCCGCCGCTTTTTTGCGTATTTTTGCACGAATCATTAAAGCAAAAACACCGCATAGGCATTCGCCTACGCGGTATTTTTGGTCGAAGTGACACGATTCGAACTGAGATTTGTCGCGTCGCTTTCGCGACATCAAATGCTCCAAATCAAGAGAATGCAGGCATTCTCTTTGCAACAAAATCCAAATGGCTACCGCCGCCATTTGAATTTTCTGCACGTTCTCGCATGTGTCATTAAAGCAAAAATACCGCGCAGGCATTCGCCTACGCGGTATTTTTGGTCGAAGTGACACGACTCGAACTGAGATTTGTCGCGTCGCTTCCGCGACATCAAATGCTCCAAATCAAGAGAATGCAGACATTCTCTTTGCAACAAAATCCAAATGGCTACCGCCGCCATTTGAATTTTCTGCACGTTCTCGCATGTGTCATTAAAGCAAAAATACCGCGCAGGCATTCGCCTACGCGGTATTTTTGGTCGAAGTGACACGACTCGAACGTGCAGCATCTTGCTCCCAAAGCAAGCGCGCTACCAATTGCGCCACACCTCGATATTCAACTATGATATTATATCAAATATTTTTCAAATTGTCAACAACTTTCAAAATATTAATTATTTTATTTCCTTTTCGTTTTCGTCACCTCAAAGCTTGCATTTAAAAGAAATCTTACGATCTCATCGGGCGCGTCTTCGAGTATGATCGACACCCAGTGGAGCTTATTCATGTGGTATGCGGGATAGACTCCGTCGGTTGCATCGAATGATCCATGCATATCAAGGGGGAGCTTGACATTAACGACGTCAATTATTCTATTGCTGTTACCTACAAGCTTGCTTTTCGGAACGCGCATACAGATACAGAACCACTTACGGCTATCCGTGTGGCGCATAACTGCAGTTTCAAAATCCTCTTCAAAGGGATAGTCGGGAAGTGTATTGTGGGTGCTTTTACAAATTTCAAAAAAATTATCGCGTGTCATATCGTCCTCGGTCTCGGTGAGTTTATGTATATATCATAACACAATTTTCGTTCAAAATCAACTTTCCACAGAAAAATGTTGCATTTTTGGAAAATTTGTGATATAATTACACGTGGAAAACTTATAAAAAGGAGTTTTTAGATATGGGTAATGAATTCAGCTGGGACTTTTCGCTCGCCAATTATCCTGCGGTTTGGGCGTTTATGGTTCAGATAGGTTTATTATTTTTATTTTTGATGCTCGGAAATACGCTCAGACGCAAGATCCCGTGGTTCCGCAAGTGCCTTATTCCTTCCGCACTTCTTGGCGGTCTGTTGCTTCTCATTGTAAATATAATCATAAAGCAGTTCGGGGTTGAGATTGTTAATCAGCAGGTCATGCAGGTTATTACTTATCACTGTCTGGGTATCGGATTTGCGGCGATGTCGCTTAAAACAGAGAAAAAGCGCCACAAGACAAATTCCGCGCAGGTATTTGAATTCGGTGCGACAACCGGCGGCACGTACATGCTTCAAGCGTTTGTCGGATTGGGTATTTCTATTTTAATGTTCCTTATTACTCGCGGCGGCAAGGTTATTTCTTACGTCAGCGGTCTTATTCTCCCTCTGGCGTACGGACAGGGCCCCGGAAATGCGCTCAGTTGGGATATCAACTATACCAATATGCCCGGCAATTTCTTTGCGGGTAACGGAAGCTTTGGTCTTTCTCTTGCATCCATCGGATTTGTGGTTGCGTCGGTTTTCGGCATTATTTATATCAACATTTACAAAAAGCGCGGACTCAAGATGCGTGACGGAAGCCGCAATGCGGAGCTTTCCGACATTTACACTGAGAGTCTTAACGAGATTCCCGATAATGAGTCCGTTGACAAGTTTTCTCTTCAGATCGGTTTTGTTATCATAGCGTACGCTATGGCGTTTGGATTTATGTGTCTTCTCGGCATTCTTTCCGACTTTACGAACAGCATCGCGTGGGGCTTCAATTTCCTTTGGGCATCCTTGGCGGCTATGGTGGTTAAGGCGGTCGTAAAGATCCTTCACAAGACCAAGCTTATGAAGAGAGAATACATAAACAACTACCACATGGACAGAATTTCGGGTCTTTTCTTCGACCTTATGATCGTTGCGGGAGTAACCGCGATCGAGATCAACGATATAAAG
The DNA here is from genome assembly GCA_045632305.1 of Eubacteriales bacterium. Taxonomy (GTDB): domain Bacteria; phylum Bacillota; class Clostridia; order Oscillospirales; family CAG-272; genus SVTX01. The sequence continues at coordinate 68,413 of JAZQWL010000010.1, forward strand.
AATTACATTATTCCCATTATCGTTTTGAGCGTAGCCGGTGTGGTTGCGACTTGGATATATCTTCGCCTTGTAGCGAAGGAATGCTTCCGCGGATTCGAGCATGAGTTTTTCCTTATGAGCTTTGGCACATTTACAGGTACCGCATCGAACGGTATGATACTTATGAAGCAGATCGACCCCGCTCTTAGAACTCCGACGTCAAGTCTTTATATTTTGTCGAATTTCCCTGCAATGGTAATGATCGCTCCGCTTCTTTTCATGCTTGGATTTGCGGGCGGATCGCTTAAAAACGCCGTTATCGCTTGCGTGGTCTTCTTCGTCTTGTGGGTGGTTTACACTGTATTTTTATTCCGCAGACGGATCTTCAAAAAGCATTATAAGAACAAGCCCGTGGAGGTTTGGCAGGAAGAAGAGCAGTCGTGATTCAAATTTAATACAAAAATCAAGAGAACTCTGCAAAAATCCTCGCAGGGTTCTCTCTTTTTGCGCTAAAATTCCTTGACAAATATACCTTAAATATTGTATAATTAAATAATAGTATAATGAGATATTGTATCCAAAAACAGACAGAGGAGCAAAAAATGCTGAAATATAAAATTCTTCCCGAAGCAGACTCGGAATTAATAATTAAATATACGAACAGAATTTTCAAAATGAATCAGGCGAAGAGGGACGCGGGGTACACACCGAGGTGCCACGTAATTACCTTCGGATGTCAGCAGAATGTGGCGGACAGCGAAAAGCTTACGGGCATGTGCGTTGCTATGGGATATACTCCCTGCGATGATCCCGAGGATGCGGACATTATTCTCGCCAATACCTGTGCGGTGCGTGAGCATGCCGAGAAGAAGGCGCTCTCGACCATCGGTCAGTTCAAGCATATCAAGGCAAGAAAACCCGACCTTATCATCGGCGTTTGCGGTTGCATGGTAACGCAGGAGCACAGAAAGAACGATATTAAATTCAGATACCCTTACGTGGATTTCGTTTTCGGTACGTCGTCGATACACCGCCTGCCGCAGCTCATCTGCGATAGGTTGGACAAGCAGAAGAGAATATACTGTCCCGAGGAGACGGAATATCTCGTAGCCGAGGGCCTGCCCATTAATCGCGAGTCCGACTACCGAGCGTGGGTTTCCATTATGTACGGCTGCAACAACTTCTGCACGTATTGTATCGTGCCTTACGTTCGCGGACGTGAGAGAAGCCGCCGCCCCGAGGACATTATTGACGAGGTTCGTGACTTGGTTGCGCGTGGATATAAGGACATCACCCTTCTAGGTCAGAACGTAAACTCCTATGGTAAGGATGCTAAGGGTGAGGACGGAGAATCCTATGATTTTGCCGATCTTCTTGCCGACCTTGACAAGATCGAGGGTGATTATCATCTTCACTTTATGACAAGCCACCCGAAGGACGCGTCACGAAAGCTTATTGACGTTATGGCATCTTCGAAGCATATTGCCCGTCAGTTCCACCTGCCCATGCAGTCGGGAAGTGACGTGATACTAAAGAAAATGAACCGTCATTACGATAGAGAAAAGTATCTTGCGACCGTGGATTATCTTTATGAGAAGATTCCCGACGTCACGATCACCTCGGATATTATCGTGGGCTTCCCGGGGGAGACGGAGGAAGACTTTGCGGGAACGCTTGAGATGATCGAGCGCGTTCGTTTCGATATGATATACTCCTTTATTTTCTCGCCGAGAAAGGGAACTCCCGCATCAGAAATGGAGGATCCCGCCACCGACAAGGAGAAGGGCGAGAGATTCAACCGCTTGCTTGAAGCCCAAAACAAGATCGGATACGAGAAGAATCAGACGCTTGTAGGACAGAGGATACGAGTTCTTTGCGACGGACGTAGCAAGAATAATCCCGACGTGTTCTGCGGAAGAACCGAGGGCAACAAGATAGTCCTTTTCGACGGCTCGGATGAGGATACGGGCAATTTCGTGGAGCTTAAAATAACTCGCGCGGATACTTTTGCGCTTTACGGTGAAAAATAATAGAAAAAGAATTGAGGTAAACTTAAATGAGTATATATGCAATTGCAAAAGAACTTGGCGAGGCGATCGCTGAGGACGCAAGAATGGTAAGAATGAAGGCGGCGAAGGCGGCTTACGAATCGAGCGGCGAGATCGCGGTGCTTCTTACGGAATACAGCATTCAGAGAGAGGCGCTTACAAGCATCGGTGACGAGGGCGGCGAGATAAATACCGACGCTATTACACGCATTCAGGACCGTCTTGACGAGATCTATGATAAGATCACGACGAATCCTCTCTTTATTGAGCTTGACGAGGCGCAGACCGCGGTTAACGAGCTTATGGAGAACGTAAACAATATTATCAAGTATAATGCGACGGGTGAATCCCCCTGCACACACGACTGCTCCACTTGTGGCGGTTGTCAGTAATTTAAATTCCGAATTTTAGGAGGAACACGAATATGACTCCAATGATGGAGCAATATTTTGAGGTTAAAAATAATTATAAGGACTGTCTTCTGTTCTACCGTCTCGGCGACTTCTACGAGATGTTCTTTGACGATGCAATCGTGGCGTCAAGAGAGCTTGAGCTGACGCTTACGGGAAGAGATTGCGGTGAGGCCGAGAGAGCGCCCATGTGCGGCGTTCCGTTCCATTCGGTCGATACCTACATAGGCAGACTTATCGAAAAGGGATATAAGATTGCTATTTGCGAGCAGATGGAGGATCCTTCTCTTGCGAAGGGACTCGTTCGCCGTGACGTGACGAGAATTATCTCCAAGGGCACGCTTATAGAGTCAAATCTTCTTACGGATAAAAAGAATAATTTCCTCTCTGCAATTTACGTAGGAGAGTACGATATCGGTGTTTGCTTCTGCGATATTTCAACCGCGGAGGTGTTTGCAACGTCATTTTCGGGTAATGACGCCGAGGGCGCGCTGATCAACGAGCTTGCGGCATATTCTCCCGTCGAGGTGGTTATAAATCTTGCAAAGAGCAAGAGCGAGGCGATCGCGGACTTTGCTATGGGTAGACTTGGCGCCACTTTTGTAGACAATCAACCGTCGAGATTCGAATACGGTGTGGGACTTGAGCTTGCAAGAAAGCATTTTGCCGAAAATTCCAAGGAGAATGATTTTGACGACAGAGCGGTGGTTTGCGCTCTCGGAGGTCTTCTCGACTATATATACGAAACACAGAAAAAGGACATTTCCTACATAAATAAGCTGACGGTCTATACGGGCGGTCAGTATATGCAGATGGACGCGAACACAAGACGAAACCTTGAGCTTTGCGAGTCCATGAGAAGCAAGGAAAAGCGAGGAACGCTTCTTTGGGTGCTTGACAAGACCAAGAGTGCGATGGGCGGCAGACTTATCCGCAAATGGATCGAGCGTCCGCTTATTTCCGCGGCGGAGATCAAGCTTCGTCAGGGCGCGGTTGAGGAATTGTACAACAACTTCATGCTCCGTGAGGAAATGGGCGAGATCTTCTCAAACGTGCTTGACCTTGAGCGACTTATCACAAGAATCGTTTACGGAACTGCCAACGCAAAGGATCTTCGCGCAGTTGCCAATACGATCAAGGTGTTGCCCGAGCTTCGCCGTTTGATCGAGGGCTGTAAGAGTGAAGAAATGTTCCGTCTTTACAGCGAGCTTGACACTCTTGAGGACATTTTCGAGCTTATCGATACGGCTATCGTCGACGAGCCGCCATTCTCTGTTCGCGAGGGCGGTATGATCCGCGACGGCTACAATTCTCAGGTCGATGAATTCAGAGTTGCGGTATTCCACGGCGATGAGTGGAGAGAGAGAATTCTCGAATCGGAGAGGGAAGCGACGGGAATAAAGAATCTCAAGATCGGATATAACAAGGTGTTCGGCTACTTTATTGAGGTTACGAAGTCCCAGATAGATATGGTTCCCGACCGTTACATTAGAAAGCAGACGCTTTCGAACTGTGAAAGATACATTACCGAGGAGCTCAAGGATATGGAATCCACGATCCTTGGCGCATCGGACAAGCTCTCGTCCCTTGAGTATGAGATCTTTTCCGAGATCAGAAACAAGGTGGCTGATGCCAGCGCAAGAATTCAGTCTGCCGCGGCTATAATTGCGGCTTGCGACGTTTATCTTTCTTTAGCGAGCGTTGCCGCCAAGAACAGATACGTTCGTCCGAAGATAAATACGGGCCCCGAAATTGAAATCAAGGACGGACGCCACCCTGTGGTTGAGCAGTTCGTTCGCGATACGTATTTCGTTCCCAACGATACAAAGCTCAATCTCACAGATACAAGACTTATGCTCATCACGGGCCCCAATATGGCGGGTAAATCTACGTATATGAGACAGGTTGCGCTCATCGTTCTTATGGCGCAGATCGGCTCCTTCGTTCCCGCGAGTGAGGCAACGGTCGGTGTTGTGGATAAGATATTTACAAGAGTCGGCGCATCTGACGACTTGGCTTCGGGACAGTCTACGTTCATGCTTGAAATGACCGAGGTTGCATACATTCTCAAAAATGCAACGAGAAACAGTCTTATCATTTACGACGAGGTAGGCCGCGGCACTTCCACGTTTGACGGCATGAGTATCGCGCGCGCTATCGTTGAATATACGGCAAGTAAAAAGATTGGTGCAAAGACGCTTTTTGCGACTCACTATCACGAGTTAACTTCAATGGAAGAAGAATTTGACGGCATAGTCAATTACAATATTGCGGCAAAGAAGCGCGGCGACGGAATTACGTTCCTTCGCAAGATCGTTCGCGGCTCGACCGACGATTCCTACGGTATCGACGTAGCAAAGCTTGCGGGTGTGCCGAATGAGGTTATCAAGCGCGCACGCGAGGTTCTGCAGAACGTTGAGGCAAGCGCGAAGAATCTCTCGCTTGTTGAAAAGAAGGAAGAGGTTGCGCTTGACGATAGCGTGATCACACTTGAGGACGTAATAAATCAGCAGATCATCGACGAGCTTAAAAATACAGATATAAATACGCTCTCACCGTATGAGTGTATGACTCTTCTTTTCAACTTGAAGAAACGGCTCGGATAATGAAAATGAAAAATTACAGAAGGGAGGAAATTTAAATGGGTGTAATCAATCAGCTGTCCTTTGACGTTGCGAATCTTATCGCGGCGGGAGAGGTAGTCGACAGACCTGCGTCGGCAATAAAGGAGCTTATGGAAAACTCCATTGACGCGGGGGCTAAAAGAATAACTGTTGAAATAAAGAACGGTGGCGTTACGTTTATGCGAGTATCCGACGACGGCTGCGGCATGGAGCCCGAGGATCTGCCCGTGGCGATTCTCCGCCACGCGACGAGTAAAATTTCCTCTGCGGAGGATCTTGACGGGATCGTTACGCTCGGCTTTCGCGGTGAAGCGTTGGCGGCGATATCCGCAGTATCAAAAATAAGAATTATCTCAAAATGCAGAGAAAACCCCATGGGTGCCGTTCTTGACGTTCATTACGGCGAGATTTTGGGGCTCAACGAGCAGGGCGCGTCAAACGGCACGACCATTATCGTCGAGGAGCTTTTCTCAAACGTTCCCGCAAGAAGAAAGTTTTTAAAGAGAGATATTACAGAGAGCAGTTTTGTCGGCACGAACGTCGAGAAAATCGCGCTCTCTCACCCCGAGATCGCTATAAGATACATTGCAGACGGCCAGGTCAAGCTTGAAACCGCAGGCGACGGCAATCTCAAAAATACGATCTATGCGGTTTACGGCAAGGATTTTTCGCAAAAGCTCATACCCGTCGATATGGAATATGACGGAATAAGAGTTTCGGGCTTTATCGGTCGTTCCGATAACGTCAAGGGTAACCGTGGCGGCGAGAACTTTTATATAAATAATCGCTTTATCAAGAGCAAGACCGCGACGGCGGCGATAGAGCAGGCGTATTCCTCTTATATGCCGAGCGAAAAATTCCCCGTGTGCGTGCTTTTCATCGAGCTGTCCCCGGGGCGTGTTGACGTAAACGTGCATCCTGCAAAGCTCGAGGTCAAATTCTCGAACGAAAAGCCCGTGTTCGAGGCGGTTTATTATGCGGTAAAGCAGGCGCTTGAATCAAGCGCGTACCGTCCCGAAATTTTCAAAGCACCCGAGAGAAAAAATACTCTTGCGGCATCACAGCTTGAGGTTTCGGTTGAACGTGGCGAGTCGCAGAAGAAAAATCAGATGTCCATCGACTTTGTAACGCAGAGCGGTAACGGTGGATTCCATAAAATGAGCGCGGCTGATTACGTAAATACTTACGTAAACGGAGGCAGAACGCCGACACCCACTCCCGCTCCCTCGCCAAAGGCGGAGCAGAGACCTGCTCCCGTGCCCACACCTGCATTTAAGGTCGAAGAGACGAAGGAGCGCGTGAGCGCGCCCGTGTACACGGAACGCGTGGCAAGTGTTCAGAGGGTGATCCCGAAGGAGGATAGCTCCGTAAGTAATTCAAAGCCGAGCGAGGTCATCCCGTCCTACGAAAGCTATATTAAGCAATCAACGGCAGAGAAAGAGAAGACACCCACGGTAAAAAAGATGCCCGAGCCGAGTGTTGCGACCGCTCCGCTTGTTGATACGGAGAACGTTCAGAGCGTATCGAACGGTAAAACGAGCTGGAGATATATCGGAGAGGCGTTCAATTCGTATATTATATGCGAGTTTGATGAGAAGCTTCTTATAATAGACAAGCACGCGGCGCACGAGAGAATCCTATTTGAGGAGCTCAAGGCGAATATGTATCGCGCGGAGGGCTCGTCGCAGATACTCATGCTCCCCATCGAGGTCATGCTTATGAGCGATGAGATACAGTGTCTTGAGCAGTACCGCTCCGAGATCGAGGCGGTCGGATTTTCCTTTGAAAGCGCGAGAAATACTGTGTTCGTAACCGAAATTCCCACGGGCATCGAGACCGAGGACGTTGCGAACTTTATGGCAGTTATAGCTGAGCGTCTTCGTGACGGAACGGGAAATATTGAGATCACAAGAAATCTCCTCTTTGAGCGCGCGCTTTATCAGGCATCCTGCAAGGCGGCTATCAAGGCGGGCAGGGAATACACGAAGGATTACAATCTCTGGATAATCCGAAAGCTTATGGAAATTCCCGACATTACGGTCTGTCCTCACGGTCGTCCCGTGGCGATGACGTTCTCGAAGAGCAATATGGACCGTCAATTTGAAAGAACTTAAAACAAAATTAAGCCGCCGCATTGGTCTGCGGCAGGCGAAAAATATAGGAGCAAAGTTATGTTTGAACTTTTAGCACAGGACGGACGCGCTCGTCGCGGCGTCCTTCACACGGTACACGGTGATATTCAGACTCCCGTGTTTATGAACGTTGGCACTTGCGCGGCAATCAAGGGCGGTGTTTCTACAATGGAGCTTCGCGAAATTGACTGTCAGGTCGAGCTTTCCAACACATATCACTTACACATTCGTCCCGGTGACAAGCTCATTTATGAGATGGGCGGTCTTCATAAGTTTATGAACTGGGACAAGCCCATCCTTACCGACTCGGGTGGATTCCAAGTGTTTTCTTTAGCGCAGCTTCGTAAGATCACCGAGGAGGGCGTAAGATTCCAAAGCCACGTTGACGGTAAGAGAATCTTCATGGGCCCTGAGGAGAGCATGCAGATCCAGTCAAACCTTGCGTCCACGATCGCGATGGCGTTTGACGAATGCATCGAAAACCCCGCGCCCTATCAGTACGTAAGAAATTCAATCGACAGAACGACTCGCTGGCTGCAGCGTTGCCGTATTGAGATGGACCGTCTCAATTCCTTGCCCGAGACTATCAATAAGAATCAGATGCTTTTCGGTATTAACCAGGGCGGAACGTACGAGGATCTTCGTATCGAGCATATGCAGAGAATTTCGGAAATTCCTTGCGAGGGTTATGCTCTCGGCGGTCTTGCGGTTGGTGAGGAGACCGAGGATATGTACAGAATTATTGACGCGGTTGAGCCCTTTATGCCCAAGGACAAGCCCAGATACCTTATGGGCGTAGGTACACCCTGCAATATTCTTGAGGCGGTTCACATGGGCGTTGATTTCTTCGACTGCGTAATGCCCTCGAGAAACGCGCGTCACGGAAACCTCTTTACGTGGGAAGGAAAGATGAATATTTGTAACGAAAAGTACGCAAAGGATCCCCGTCCGATCTCCCACTCCTGCGACTGTCCTGCTTGCAGAAATTACAGCCGCTCCTACATTCGTCATCTTATCAAGGCGAAGGAGGCGCTCGGTATGCGTCTTGCGGTTGTTCACAATCTCTATTTCTACAACAATCTTATGAAGAAGATAAGAGAAGCGCTTGACGGCGGTTACTTTGAGGCGTTCTACCAGAAGTATCATATCGCACTCGGCGAGCGCAACCCCGATTAAAATGATAAATTACGTAATCTTTGATATGGACGGCACGCTTCTTGATACGGAGAAGCTCTTCCGCCGTTCGTGGATAGAAATAAGCAACGAGTACGGCTTGAGCGACGGAGAGCGTTTTTACGAGCTTGTCGCAGGACGTCCTGCCGAGGTGTTAAAGCAAAGATTTGCGGAAACCTACGGAGAGGAAATAGACTACGATGAGTTTATTTCGGTAAGGAGAAAAAGATTCTCTTCCTTTATCGAGGAGAATGTTCCGCTCAAGAGGTATTGTATCGAGATCCTTGAATATTTGAAGGGGCAGGGTATAAAAATCGCCTTGGCTACCTCGACTACGTTTGATTTAGCAAAGAGAAACCTTGAATTTGCGGGGATATATAAATATTTCGATGCGATAGTTACGGGTGATGATGTAGAGAATGGCAAGCCCGCGCCCGACATTTTTCTGCTTGCGGCGGAGAGGTTAGGCGCGAAGCATTCCGAGGCGGTGATTGTTGAGGACACGTATAACGGTCTTCGGGGCGCGTACGCCGCGGGAATTCGCGGTATTATGGTCATTGACGGTCAGCCGCCAAATGAAGAAACACACGCGATCACGGTCGCGGAGTGTGAAGATCTTAATCAGGTTTTAAACTATATAAAAACACACAAAGGAGACGGAAGAAAATGATAATTTCTAAGCTTCTTGCAGAAGAGGTGCTTGCGTGCGCAATGTCCACGGGCGCCGATTTCGCCGAAATTTATGCGGAAAAGACGAGAAATAACTCTGTCGGCTTTCTTGACGGAAAGATCGAGGACGTAACGGACAACACGGTTTCGGGCGTCGGTATCCGCGCATTCCTTGGTACAAGAACGGTTTACGCGACAACGACCGATTTCTCCCGCGCGGGACTTATCCGTTGCGCGCAGACGGTAGCGGACGCTATGGGTCAGTCAAGAGCGCAGGTGCAGATCAATCTCGCCGAGAGAATTTTCGGGGATATTCATCCTGTAAAGGTAGTTCCCGCAAGCACACCCATGAAGGAGCGCACAGACCTTTTGAAGGCGGCTTGCTTTGCCGCAAAGGAAACCGATGAGAAGATAAAGCAGGTATCCGGTCGCCTTCTCTCTGTTGATCATAACATCCTTATCTGCAACAGTGATGGGCTTTACACTACCGACAGACACGTAAGAACGAGAATGTCCGTATCCGCGGTTGCATCCAACGGAAGCGAAAATCAGTCGGGCTTCTACGGCCCCGGCAGAGGCATGGGACTTGAGGTGTTTGATCTTATCTCCCCCGAATATATTGGTAAGAGAGCGGCAAATCAGGCGCTCGTTAACCTCAGAGCCGATTACTGTCCTGCAGGACAGATGACGGTTGCCATTGAAAACGGCTTTGGCGGTGTTATTTTTCACGAGGCGTGCGGACACTCTCTTGAAGCGACAAGCGTAGCGACGGGTCGCTCCCAGATGGCGGGCAAGCTCGGTCAGATGGTTGCAAATCCCAAGGTTACGGCAATTGATGACGGCACTATCCCGAACGCGTGGGGCTCTGTTAACATCGACGATGAGGGCAACCCTACACAGAGAAACGTGCTTATTGAAAACGGTGTTCTCAAGGGCTATATGATCGACCGTCTCGGATCTCGCAGAATGGGAATGGCTATGACAGGTAACTCCCGTCGTGAAAGCTACGCGTACGAGCCCACGAGCCGTATGACTAATACTTATATTGCAAACGGAACTGATAAGAATGAAGACATTATTGCGTCCATTGAATACGGTCTTTACTGTAAATCCATGGGTGGCGGCTCTGTAAACCCCTTGACGGGCGACTTTAATTTCTCCGTAAGTGAGGGTTATATTGTACGTAACGGCGTTATCTGCGAGCCCGTTCGCGGCGCATCTCTTATCGGTACGGGTTCACAGATCCTTAAGGACATTGACATGGTAGGTCAGAATATGGAAACAGGTCAGGGCATGTGCGGCTCTGCGAGCGGTAGCGTTCCTACCGACGTAGGTCAGCCCCTCATTCGCGTTTCCAAGATTACGGTAGGAGGTAGATAATAATGGATTTTTTGAAAATTCGTGATATAATCGTATCCGCGGCATCTGTTGCAGGTATCGAAAAATATGAAATTTACTGCACTACAGAGGAAGAAATTTCCACAAAGACGTTGAAGCATGAGATAAGCGCGTTAAGCTCCGGTATGACGGGCGGCGTCGGTTTCCGTTGTATCGTTGACGGTAAAATGGGCTATGCTTCCACGAACGCTCTTGATACAGACGAGCTTTGCGGTCTTGTTACAAGAGCGGCTGAGAACGCAAAGGTTATTGAAAATACTGACGAGGTATTCATTTTCGAGGGCTCCGAAGCTTATGCGAAAACAAGCGCGGGCGAGCCCGTAGTCGTTGATGCGGCAAAGCTCAAGGAGTGCGCTCTGAAGCTTCAGGAGGGACTTTATAACTACAGTGAAGCCGTTGTAGACGGTACACAGAGCGTATCTCTCTCATTCGTTTCCGAAATCTATCTTTACAACTCCTACGGCCTTGAGCTTACAAACAAGGTTGGTATGTCGGGCTGCTACGCTTCGTCCGTTATCAGTGTTGACGGGGAAAAGCAGAGCGGATTTGAATTTGCTATGGGCATTGACGGGGATGAGGTTGAATCCCTTCCCGCAAAGGCGGTTGACGGAGCTATAGAGCGTCTCGGCGCGGGCTTCGTTGAATCGGGCAAGTACAACATCGTGCTCTCAGGCAAGCAGATGAGAACGATCCTCTCTGCATATTCCTCTTGCTTCTCCGCAAAGAACGCGCAGATGGGACTTTCCTTGCTCGCAGGCAAGGAGGGCGAGAAGATCGCTTCCGATATCGTAACTATTACCGACGATCCTATGCGCGAGGGCTGTCCCGTACAGACCGCGTTTGATGGAGAGGGCGTTGCAGCATATAAGAAGAACGTTGTAGAGAACGGCGTTTTAAAGACTCTCCTTTACGACCTTAAGACCGCAAAGAAGGCGGGCAGAACAACTACTGCAAACGGACAGAGAGGCGGATATGCTTCTCAGGTTCATATCGCTCCCTACAACTTCGCAATTGCCGCGGGCGAGAATACTCTTGACGAGCTTTTTGCGGCAGTTGGCAACGGTATTTACATTACCGAGCTTAAGGGTCTTCACGCGGGCGCAGACCCCGTTACGGGCGATTTCTCGATCGAAAGCGCGGGCTTTAAGATTGAAAATGGCAAGAAGGCGGGCGCAGTGAAGACGTTTACTATCGCGGGCAACTTCTTTACACTGCTCAAGAGCATTACAATGGTAGCTGACGAGATCGAATGGGGAATTCCCACAAGCTTTACGGTATTCGGCTCTCCCGCAGTTTTAGTAGAGGGAATCAGCGTAGCTGGTAAGTAATTATATCTTATATCAAATCAAAGTGCGTACGAATTTCGTGCGCACTTTTTTGCATCTTACCCTCATTTTTCCACCACTTGCCAAAAAGGTATTTACAAAAATTCGACAAGATGCTATAATAATCTTGCAAGGTGAGGTGATCACGTGAAGGTTAAAATTGAAATATCGCAGGACGCGTCCTGCGAGGTCATAATTAAATGCCGCGAGATAAACGATGAGGTATTGCATATTGAGTCGCTTCTGACACAGAGAGGAAGCGCGGAAATGCCGCTTTATATAGGCGACGATGAGTATTTTGTCCTAAAGAAAGACGTTTTGTTTTTTGAAACGACTCTCGGTAAGGTTTACGCGCATACAAGGGATCGAATGTATCTGTGTCAATATAAGCTGTTTGAGCTTGAACAGATGCTAGGCGTAAGCTTTTTGCGCATCTCTAAATCCACGGTCGTGAATATCATGGAGATAAGCTCTCTGCATAAGGACATTACGGGCAGCGGTGAGATCCGCTTCCGCAGAAGCGACAAGACAACCTATTTTTCGCGCGGTTACGCGAAGATATTGAAGGATAGAATTGAAGAAATGAGGTTTGGAAAATGAAGATAACAGTTTGGGAAAGAAAACGCGTGAGCGCCTCAACTATCGTTTGGGGATTGTTTATAATAGCGATTGCGGTGTTCTGTATTTTGCAGGCGCTTGGAGTTTTGGGCGGATTTACAAGTATGTTCGGTGTGATCCCGATATGGAAATTGATACTTGGCGTCGGCTTGCTTGCGATAGCTGTGAGGGGTATCGTGAAATTAAGATTAGACGAGGTGTTCGTGCCGCTCGGATTTATCTTCATGCTTTTTGAAAAAAATATCGCGTTTGCTTCAGGACGTGAAGAAGACATAATCAACAATTGGCTTGTGTTCGGTTGCTGCTGTCTTTTGTCCATCGGATTTGGATTAATTCTCCCTAAGAGAAGAAAAAGATTCAAGAAAAAGACAAATTACAAGATCAAGAACGGTCATCTGAGAGTCGATATTGACGATGACGATAAGATCGAGGTCGAGGCAGAGGATAATGATTCCGATGAGTTCGACGATGACGAATTTGATGAGGATTTTGAAGATTACAAGAGTGATTTTGCGACTGCAAACACCCGTTATTTTGACGGAGCAACGTTCAAAAAGGGTTACGTTATGATCAATATGGGCGCGACCGACGTAATATTTGAAAATCCTGAAAAATATCAAGGTGGCGGCGTGCTCAAGGTTGAGTGTAAGATGGGTGCTCTGTCCGTTTCGGTGCCTGAAGAGTGGCGCGTTGTTACAAACATTGCCAACAGAATGGGATCCGTTTCCGACAATCATAAAAACAATGACCCGAACGCTCCCGTTTTGACCATCGTCGGCGAGTGTGTAATGGGCGCAATCGATATTGAATAAGCATATTGAATAAATAAAAAGCCACACTGAAAACGGTGTGGCTTCTATTTTTGTGAAATGTTGACAAACTTTATTCAAATTGGAAATAAACGCCGTATTGGATGGCGTTTCCTATTGACAACAAAGAGTTTTTTTAGTATAATAATAGGTGGATATTGTACAATAGGGGGAGTATAATCCCTTATGCTTGATATAATATTTAAATTTGAGATTTAAAACAAAAAACACAGACACAAACAAAGGAGGTGTAAAGGAAAGAATGGAAATGCCGGTAGTAGCATTTTTAGCTTCCTTGCTTGGCGCCGCGGTAGTATTCTTCTTCTTTGGATATCTTTCCAGAAAGAAGATCGGTGAGGCCAAGATCGGTTCTGCCGAGGCAGAAGCTAAAAAGATTGTAACAGAAGCAAAGTCTGATGCGGAATCCGCTAAGAAGACCGCTCTCCTCGAGGCCAAGGAAGGCATCATGTCTCAGAGAAATGAATTTGAGCGTGAGATGAGACAGAGACGCGCGGAAGTAAACAGACTTGAAGACAGAATTTCTAAAAAAGAAGAAACACTTGACAAGAAGACCGACGCACTCGAGAAGAAGAACGAGCAGCTCGACCGCAAGCTCAAGGAAAATGAGGTTGTAAAGGAGCAGATCGAAGGAGTTCTCTCCGAGCAGTTAAAGAAGCTCGAGCTTATTTCGGGAATTTCTGCCGAGGAGGCAAAAGACGAGCTTATCGAGAGAGTTGAGTCCGAGATGAAGCACGAGCTGGCTGAACGCCTTGACGCCCTTGAAACACAGTTCAAGGAGGAGGCAGACGAGAAGGCGAAGAACATTTTGTCTTTGGCTATTCAGAGATATGCATCCGATCACGTTTCCGAAGCAACTATTTCCTCTGTGGCATTGCCCAGTGAGGAAATGAAGGGTAGAATCATCGGACGTGAGGGTAGAAACATTCAGAAGATCGAAACGTTGACAGGCGTTGAGCTTATCATTGACGATACCCCTGAAACTATTACATTGTCGGGATTTGATCCCGTAAGACGAGAGGTTGCGAGAATCGCCCTTGAGCGTCTTATTTCCGACGGTAGAATTCATCCTACGAGAATTGAGGAGATGGTTGAGAAGGCGCAGCGTGAGGTTGACGCATCCGTTAAGCAGGCGGGTGAGAGAGCTACATTTGAGGTTGGCATTCACGGTATTAACCCCGAGCTTGTAAGACTTCTCGGTCGTCTTAAGTACAGAACGAGCTACGGACAGAACGTGCTCAAGCACTCCATTGAGGTTGCATTCCTCGCCGGTATGATGGCTGAGGAGCTTGGCGTTGATGCGAATATCGCAAGACGCGCGGGTCTCCTCCACGATATCGGTAAAGCATTCCCGCACGACGTTGAGGGCTCTCACGTTGAGATCGGCGTAAATGCGGCGAAGAAGTATAAGGAAAGCCGCGAGGTCGTTCATGCGATCGAAGCGCACCACAATGACGTTGAACCCAAGACCATTATCGCTATTCTTGTTCAGGCGGCTGACGCTATCAGCGCGGCAAGACCCGGCGCGAGACGCGAGGATATGGAAAACTACATCAAGCGTCTTGAAAAGCTCGAGGAGATCGCAAAGAGCTTTGACGGCGTAGATAAGGCGTTCGCTATTCAGGCAGGACGTGAAATTCGTGTTATGGTTAAGCCCGAGGAGGTTAACGATGACGCAATGAAGGTTGTCGCAAGAGAAATGGCGGCAAAGATCCAGTCTGAGATGAAGTATCCCGGTCAGATCAAGATCAATCTTATTCGTAAGAGTCGCGCTGTTGACTACGCGAAGTAATATTATTTAGGTTCCGCTTCGGATTGATATATATTTATATATAGCTTAATTGACAGTATAATCGAAAATAATATAGAAAAGCCTCCGTTGAGTAGATCTCAACGGAGGCTTATTTTTATTTTATCTCCCCGAACAGCTCGCGGATCTTGTCCTCGGGCTCATCGGCGCGCAATTTATCGGTCGCGTAGGCGCGGCGCAGAAGGGATTGCGGTATATAGGGGTCGTACTTTTCAAATATGGGTATTTCGCCATTTTCAACCAGCTCGTGCGGGTTGATTCCGTATCTTTCAACGTCCTGCATAAGTCGGGAGATAAGATAATCGGGGCTTGTTTTCTCCATTTTGAAGGTGATATAGTAGCAGCCCTCAAATTCTATGCCTGAAATATTGAATTTCTGCGCATTATTCTTCAAATACTTGCGAAGCGTTCTGAAGGAGCGTGTGCCAAGCCACGG
This sequence comes from Eubacteriales bacterium, assembly GCA_045632305.1. Taxonomy (GTDB): domain Bacteria; phylum Bacillota; class Clostridia; order Oscillospirales; family CAG-272; genus SVTX01. The sequence continues at coordinate 83,862 of JAZQWL010000010.1, forward strand.
GAAGAGGCAATAGGAATAGCCGCCAAGATGCACGAGGGACTGCTCGAGCATACCCGTATTTCGGGCGCATCTGCGCGCGATCTCAAGGCGCTTTTGCGCGTTTTCCTTGAGGTATGGGTAAACCGTGTCCTCCATAAGCACCTGCTTCATACGCATAAGGATCTTGGTGTGTATCTCACCAAAGTCGCCGGGCCAGGAGATTTCCATTTTGCCGTCGACCTTTTTAACGTAAATGAGCTTTCTTTGTATATCAAGCTCCTCGACCTCCCAGACTCTGCCCGCCAGAGCAAAGCGGTCGCCGACGGGCGGGGGAGTGGTTATCGTGCCGATCTCGTCCGAGCCGCAACGAACTGTAAAGTCCTCACTGTCCTTGAAGACCGCGAAGAATTTGTAGCTGCGAAGAAGTCGCTCGCCCGCAAGACCGATTATAAGTCCGCCGATCTCGGTCAGTTGAATATAATCGCAGTTGAGCATGGAAAGAATAAGCTCCTTATAATCCTCTCGGCTTACGCTGAGGAAGGGCGGTAGCGTCAGGACTCGTTCGGCAAGCGCGCGGGGAGAAAGCTCTCCGCTTGAAGCTAATACGCTGAGTGTCTGGTGGAAAAGCAAGCTCATTGGCATTTTCTTTATCTGTGGCGGTTCGATAAACCGTTCCTCGATATAGAGCTGAATTATTGCAATACCGCGGAGAAGCTCCCACGGAATAAGCTGGGGCAGGGGTGTGTTCGGAAGCGCTTCTTCCTCACGAAATACCATCATCATTTCGGGGGGCATATCACGTCTGCCCGAGCGACCGAGACGCTGCAGGAAGTTGGAAACCGTATTAGGCGCTTGCATCTGGAGAACTCTTTGAAGCTTGCCGATATCAATTCCAAGCTCCATTGTAACCGTCGCGCAGGTGGTGATGTTTTCCTCATCGTCACGCATTTTCATTTCCGCTTCTTCACGCAGAGAGGCGGAAAGGTTGCCGTGGTGGATAAGGATTCGGGAATCGTTGTCTCCACGCGCTTTTGCTATCTGTCGCATCGTCGCGCAGATATATTCGGTCTCTTCTCGGGAATTTGAGAAAACAATGGATTTTGCGTCCTTTACGCAATCGTATGCGTATTCGTACCCGGGATCTATTTTCGGCACGATGAATTTCGGGTCGCAGCTTACGGGTATGTTCTCGCCTGCGATATTATCGCCTGCGGGAGCGGTGTCTGTGTCGGTATGTTCCGCTTTGTATTTTTCCGCCTCGGGATTTTCAATGTAAAAATGCTCAAGGCCAAGACGCCACCTGATCTTTTCGTTTCCGAATATGGGCGTGTCGACCGCTCTTCCTGTGTCCGCGGTGAGCCATTGCGCGGCAAGAGAAGGGTCGCCAATAGTGGCGGAAAGACCTATTCGTCTCGGGTGGTAGCCGATAAGACGGGCCAAACGGGATAGCTGGCAGATTATCTGGTTGCCTCGGTCGGTACTCGTCAGGGTATGTATCTCATCAATGATTACAAAGCGGAGGTCGCCGAAAAGTCGCGGGATATCGTTCGAGCGGTTTATTAGCATCGCTTCAAGCGATTCGGGAGTGATCTGCAAAATTCCGCGGGGCTTGTCGAGCAGCTTTTTCTTGTGGGATGCCGAAACGTCGCCGTGCCAATGGGTGACTTCAACTCCCGACATATCGAGAACCTCGCTTATGCGCTCAAACTGATCGTTTATCAAGCTCTTGAGCGGCGCGATATAAAGCACACCGATGGAATACGGGGGAGCTTCGTTTAGAAGGGAGAGAACGGGGAAAAATGCCGCCTCCGTCTTGCCGCTTGCGGTTGAAGAGGTGAGCAGGAGATTATTGTCGGTATCAAAAATACTCCTCGCCGCCTCAATCTGAACTGCGCGAAGCGATTCCCATGAGTGCGCGTATATATATTCTCTTATATAGTCGGGAAAACGGTCAAAAATCTTCTCGCTGTTCATATTTTTCTCCTTTAAAGATTAAAATTCGATATCTGCGGCGGTATACGTTCTGTTCTGTGCGGGAGCTTGGGGTGTGATCGGCTCGCCGTCACCTATGTCCGCATGCGAGAGCGTAACGCTTTTACCGACCACGTCGGAAAATTTCGCGTCGGGATTCTGCATCAGGATATTGAGCACCGTCATATAGTCGCGAAGCATTTCACGGGGGGTTATCATACTGTCAGCGCCCGCGCGGGAAAGACAGATATTTAAAAATTCAACTCTTTCCTCTTCGGTTATGGTGCAATTCCAATTATAATACTGCGAGTAAAGCGCAGTTACACGGCAGATGAGCGCATAAAGCTCGTCGTCGGATAGACGCTTTAAGCGGATCACGGGGCCGATAAGATTCTTGAATCCGTCAAGCGCGAAACGGCTGTCGCAAAGACGGGAGCGGAGGGCTTCGTAGCTGAAAAGTCCGCGTCGTGTGTCCTCAAGGAACTGAGGCGTGCCGCCAAAGATGATATCGAGCCCGGGAGAGCGTCCCTGAAGTGTATCGTTGAACATGGAAAGGATCTTTTCGTAGTTGTTCTCTCGGCTGATTCTGTGAGGGATCTTGTAGAGGTTTACGCATTCATCGATAAAAACTACAAGTCCGCGGTAGCCCATCTTCTTTGAGAGAGCCGCTAAGAGTTTTAGAAAGTCATACCAGTTGTCATCGTCAATAATTACGGAAACCGAGAAGCCGAGAGCTTTTTTTGCCTCAGTCTTGGTCGCGTATTCACCGCGAAGCCAACGGATACAAGCGCTTGCGCGCTCTCTTGCCGCCTCTCCGTCCTCCATTGTCGCCTTGTAATATTCGATGATCACCTTGGAAAAGTCAAAGCCGCCAACGAGAAATTCAAGAGAGGAAAGCTCGCTTGAAACTCTCTTTGTAAGCTCCATGTAAAATACTTCACCGTCGGAGGAAATGCCACTCTGGAGAAGGTCGTTTTTTATCTGACCGATCCAGCGGGAAATGATCTTTGTGAGCGCGCCACCGTCGGGGGAGGATTTTGACGCTAAGTTCTTCATAAGCTCGCGATAGGTTGCGACGCCCGAGCCACCCGTACCGTAAAGTCGACGCTCGGGGGAGAGATCGCAGTCTGCGGTCAAAAAGTCGCGATCGAGCGCGTAGCCGCGCACAAGCTGGATGAGAAAGCTCTTGCCGCTTCCGTATCGACCGATAAGGAAACGCATAGCGCCGCCGCCCTCGTTTACCTCCTCAAGGTCGGAAAGAAACGCGCTTATCTCGTCAGCTCGTCCGATTGCGATATAAGGCGCGCCCGATCTCGGTACTACGCCTGCGGATATGCTTGAGAGAAGAGAAGAGAGAATTCTTCTCGGAATTATTGGTGTTGTGTTGTCTGTCATATCTGTCCTCCTTATATGAGGTCTGTGTAATCTTCAATAACCGTGTATTTTTCGCCGTCGAAATCAAGAATAATGTCACCGATGATATTCACGGCAAGCTCGTTTATAATATCCGCAAGTCCGTCGAGCGTCATGCCGTGTGATCTTGCGTAGCTTTTTTGTTCCTGAGGTGAACCGCTTTTGCAAATAAGCAAAAATTCATGATGCTCGCCCCACGAGGGTGAGTTGAGAGTTAAGAGTGAAGAGTTAAGAGTTGAGGTGGATTTTTGTCCAAGACAAAAATCTTCATTTGATTTTAACTCTTCATTCTGCATTCTGCACTCTGCACTTGCATTTAACTCTGCACTCTGCACTCTGCACTCTGCACTTGCATTTAACTCTGCACTCTGCATTCTGCACTTTGCACTTGCATTTAACTCTGCACTCTGCACTCTGCACTCTGCACTTGCATTAAACTTTGCACTCTGCATTCTGCACTCTGCACTTGCATTTAACTCTGCACTCTGCATTCTGCACTCTGCACTTTCAGCAAATGCCTCGGTAAGCTTTTTTGTGGTTGCCCATGAGCGCGCCTCGATTGCCTTTGCGTTTGAAAGGGAAAGCTGCGTCTTAGGTATATCGTAAAGGTGGCTGTATTTTTCCTCAAGCTTTTGTTCTGCTTTTTGCTTTTCGCTTGCTTTTGCGGATGCAAATTCGTCGGATACGGAGGCAAAATAACCGTCAATCACATCGGTGATCTTAAGCGGAAGCTCGCCCACCGCAAGGGATGTTCGTATGCCGAGAAGCGCGCGGAGCTTGTTTTCCGCGTAGCGTATTGCGTCGGTTACAACTCCCGCGATGCATTTTACGGGGAAGTAGCTTACAAGGATTCTTGTGTTTGGCGCGCAGAATTCGATACGCCCGTCAAAAAGCTTTCTGTCGGTGAGCTTCGTGGAAAAAATTCCCGAGGCGTTATTGATTATTTCACCGTAAGAAGCGTCATTTATAAAGCACGCGTTGAGCGCGGCGGGAATGTGTGTATCGAACGCTGCCTTTTTTTCGTCGGTATAGAATTTGGATTTTTTGTAATCGTAGATTGAGATATGCTCAATTGCGATCGGAGCGTAGATGTGTCTGTTTGACTCCGAAAGCCCCAAGAAGAATTCGTCTGCGGAGTGATCCGTCATGAAGGTGTGAAGCACGTCGCGTATTTCTTCGATCGGGCATTTGAGCTTGTGAATAAGGCAAAAATCCGAAATAATTCTCGCGATATATATTTTACCTACCACGTTATCAAAGCAGGTTAGAGCGATTTTTACAAGGTCTGTAAGACATCTGTGAAGATCCTCGCCCTCGCCCGCGGTAACAAGCTCCTGAATATAGAGCTTGATATATGAAATATCGGTTTTAATAAATTCGCCGTTCCTTACGTTTTCGCGCCACCAGAGGTAGTACGAAAGCTGTGCGCGTGTCATGGAGGAATATCTCGGGGAATGGGAGTAGAAGCTGACGTAGCTGCAGGGCGTACCTTTTCGTTCAAGCAACGCCGCGCGTTCGCGCATGAAGAGGGCGCTCGGCTCGAAAATATTTTTGTTTTTATCCTTGGTCGTGATCTTGACCTTGTTTATAAAAATATTGTCGGGGGTATATTCGAGAATTGTATCGGGGGCTAAAGCTTCGGGCTTTCTGTCGGGAATCTTTACGGATGCGCTGACAGATCCGCCACCCGTTCCCGATTCGATAAGTACACCCTCGGGAGTCGGTTGTTTGTGTATCTGGTAGGAGGGCGCGGGGCGGGAATTACCCTTATTTGCGGACAGATCCCAAAAATCGTTGCCGCCAATATCGTTGCGAGCGTAATATTTACCCGAATCTGACATTTTTATCCCTCCTTGTCCGTCTTTTTCTTAATATATAATTATAACATTTTTTTTTGCTTTTGTCAAGTTATATGAGCTTGACAGAAAATCTCTTTTATTGTATAATTAAATCAGAAAAAAGCGAGGTGTTTTTATGATAAAGCAGTATTTTGAAGTTAAAATTGATGAAGAAACATACAGAATCGAATATTCCTTCAATAAATTTCTCGGTAAAACCACGTTTGCCGTGAACGATGACGAGTTTTCCACGCGCGGTCACGCCTTCGGCATCGGTGTCAAGAGAAGTGAAATGATAATGATCGGCATGACGCAGGGCGCGCTCTCCATTGATAAGAAGGGAAGAGCGAAGCTCATCTGTCGCGACGCGGACAGTGTGCGTGAGGTTGAGGGGTTTGAAGAATTCGAGTCGGAGGAATAAAAAAGAGCAGACACATCGTGTCTGCTCTTTTTGTTTATTCTCCGTCGGAGAATCTGAAGCCCGCGGTTTCGGTAATGGGGAGCGCAAACACAACGGGATGCGCGCTTTCGGCATACGTGTAGGAGGCAATCGCCTTCATAATGGCGGATTTTGTTTCCTTGTGGCTTACGATGTATATAATTTCCTTTTCGTCGGAAATTGCCATGCCGAAGAATTTGTCAGTTCCCGCCTTGGCGGTACCCTTTGCCTTGACGATAGTGCCGCCCGTAGCACCCGCCTCGCGAGCCGCGGTCATTATTTCATTTGTGTGTCCTTTAGCGCAGATCGCAATTATAAGCTCCATTGTATTAGTCCTTTCAGTGATTTCTTTTTTCTGTACTCCCTCGTCGCATACACCTTCTGTGACGATGTTATCAAGCACCCGTCTTGACGCGATCGCGGAGAGTGGGATCGCCATGGAGATTCCGCGGTCGGGAAGGTAAATGCGCATATCGTGAGCAAGTCCGTAAATAAGCTCGCGCATCTTGCTCTCGGTAACGATGGACTGCATCATTACCTTTTCGCTCTTTTCAAGCCCAAATGTTTTGAGCTTGCTCTCGCGGGTAGAACCCTCGCAGAGCGTTGAATATATAGGATAAGTGTGGCGGGAGAGGAAGAAATCCGAGAACTCCTCGGCCTCACTTTTCTTTGTTACCGTTATTAAAAGAAAGATGTTTTCCATATCAGGATAAAACTCCGCTTAAATCAAATTCAATAATTTCTACGTCGTATTCGCTTGAAGCTTCAGTATTATCAAGCTCAATGATTTCATCGTCAACCTCGGACGACGTAACAGCGGCTGTCTGCTTCGCCTTGAATACGATACCTAAAATCTGGATGGATATGGTGGGCGTCATCGCAACGAGCGCGATCGTTCCGAACGCGTCCATCATGATCTTGTCGCTTGTAGCTCCCATAGCAGTCGAAATGCCTATGGACAAGGGCAAAAGGAAGGTTGCCGCCATAACGCCCGATGCAACGCCGCCCGCGTCGAACGCGATGGACGTAAAGATTGACGGGCAGAAGAACGTTAGGATCACGGCAATTACGTATCCTATGACGAGCATCGGCATGATTGAGATTCCCGTAAGAGCGCGGAGCATTGAAAGTCCCGCGGCGAGAGATACGCCGATCGCCATCATAAGAGGGAGGATCTTTTTTGGTATTGTGCCTGCGGTCGCATCCTCGACCTGCTTTTCAAGTACACCTACGGCGGGCTCGGCGTATGTCATACAGAAGCCGATGATCATGCCGACGGGGATTATCATATATTTGAGCTCACCGATGGCAAGCGTGCTTCCGATATAGCTTCCCACGGGCATAAAGCCGACGTTTACTCCTACGAGGAAAAGCACCATGCCGACAAAGGTATACACCGCGCCGACAGTTATTTGAGTTTTTTCCGCCTTGGTGATTTTTGTGGTCGCGAACTGATATATTACAAAGAAAATAATGATCGGGATAAGTCCCATAAGCACGTCTTTGATGACGTGAGGAGCTTTCTTGAGGAATGAAAGCGCCATGCTCTGTGAGTTTTCAAACGCAGGAAGCTCGTGCGGAGTGTATGCAACGCTGTCAAGACCACCCATAAGACCGAGTATAAGAATCGCGAGTATCGGACCTATGGAACAAATTGCCATAAGACCGAAGCTTGAGTCGTCATCACCGTTCTGCGCACTGATCGCGGCAATACCCGCGCCGATGGACATTACAAAGGGGACCGACATCGCTCCCGTGGTAACTCCGCCTGCGTCAAAGGCGATGGCTAAAAATCTCGGGTTTTTGAAATACGTAAGTAATGCGAGCGCAATAACGAGACCGTATCCGACAAGAAGCAAATATTTGATCTTTACGCCGAAAATAATTCTCATAACGGCAATAACAAGGCAGATGCCAAGACCGATAGCTACAGCTAAAACGAATATCAGCTTTTGGTTGCCCGTATATCCTGCGAGAACGTGAAGATCGGGCTCGGAAATAGTGATAAGTACGCCCACAATAAGGGAAATGATTGCGATTATGGGGATGTTGCGGGATTTTGTAAGGTTAGAACCGATATGCGTACCCATTTTCGTCATGGACATATCTGCGCCAAGCGAGAAAAGGCCTAGACCTACGGTCAAAAGGCACGTGCCGACGAGAAATGCTATGAAAATGTCATTCGGCAGTGGGCATACCGTAAAGGACATGAGAAGCACGATGAGTGCTATCGGCAAAACCGAAAAGCATGCTTCCTTGACCTTCTCAATTATGGTTTCGTATCTGTATTTTTTCATCTATATTAATTCCTTAATAAACAATATATATTTATTATACTATAGCGGATTTGTTTTGTCAATGCGGGTGGGCAATTTTATTGTAATTTAATATTGAAGAGAATTGAAAGCTCAGGTTTTTTATTATTGAACTATGCGTCTAAAGATTGGTAAAATCCCTTGACAATTATAGTTTTGTGTGATAAAATTTATAATTGAAGTAATATTTGCTTAATTACAATTTTGAGCTTTTTCTGCCTTGTATCCAATAAGGCGTGAGAAGCGGAATGGAGTAAAAAATGAAGAACACAGAAAAGACAATGGACAAAATTGTAGCCCTTTGTAAAAACCGCGGCTACATCTTCCCCGGAAGTGAAATTTACGGCGGACTTGCAAACACATGGGATTACGGTCCTCTCGGCGTTGAGCTTAAGAACAACGTTAAGAAAGCTTGGTGGAAGAAGTTTGTTCAGGAAAATAAATACAACGTAGGTCTCGATGCCGCTATTCTTATGAACCCTCAGACATGGGTTGCATCGGGTCATCTTGCGGGATTCTCCGATCCTCTTATGGACTGCCGCGAATGTCACGAAAGATTCCGCGCTGACAAGCTCATCGAGGACTATTGCGCTGAAACCGGCGTAACACTTGAAAAGCCCATTGACGCTTTCACACACGCTGAAATGAAGGAATTCGTTGAAGCGAACAACATTCCTTGTCCTACCTGCGGCAAGCACAATTTTACAGACATCCGTCAGTTTAACCTTATGTTCAAGACGTTCCAGGGCGTAACCGAGGACGCTAAGAATACAGTTTACCTCCGTCCCGAGACTGCTCAGGGTATCTTTACAAACTTTGCAAACGTGCAGAGAACAACGAGAAAGAAGCTTCCCTTCGGTATCGGTCAGATCGGTAAGTCCTTCAGAAACGAGATCACTCCCGGTAACTTTATCTTCCGCGTACGTGAATTCGAACAGATGGAGCTTGAATTCTTCTGCAAGCCCGGAACAGACCTCGAATGGTTTGCATATTGGAGAAATTTCTGCCACCAGTGGCTGCTTGCCATCGGTCTTAAGGATGAAAACCTTCGTCTTCGCGACCACGATCCCGAAGAGCTTTGCTTCTATTCAAAGGCGACTACTGACTTTGAATTCTTGTTCCCGTTCGGTTGGGGCGAGCTTTGGGGCGTAGCTGACAGAACTGACTATGACCTTACACAGCACCAGAACGAGTCCAGAAAGGATCTTACTTACTTCGATCCTGAAACAAACGAAAGATATACACCTTGCGTAATCGAGCCCTCTCTCGGTGTTGAAAGAAGCGTTCTCGCGGTTCTTTGCGATGCTTACGACGAAGAGGTTATTGATGAAGCGAAGAACGACGTGAGAACTGTTCTTCACCTCCATCCCGCGCTCGCTCCCGTTAAGGCAGCGATCCTCCCCCTCTCCAAGAAGCTCTCCGGTAAGGCGGATGAGATTTATAGTGAGCTTTCCAAGTATTATAACGTGGATTTCGATGAGACCGGATCTATCGGTAAGAGATACCGCCGTCAGGATGAGATCGGTACTCCCATTTGTATTACTGTTGACTTTGAAACTGTTGGCGATGGTGATGCTGCAGGTGATAACTGCGTAACAGTACGTGACAGAGATACAATGGAGCAGGTTCGTCTCCCCATCTCTGAACTCAAGGCATACCTTGATAAGATCATGGAATTTTAATCGAAAATAAACAAGCGTGCATATTTTTCAACAATTGATTTATAAATTCGATTGATTTTGGAGGCAAAACAGTATGTCTAAGAATAAAAGATTTATAAAGGTATATTCTGATGGAGCTTTCTCTCCTATGCAGATCTGGGTTGATAAGGAGACAGGCGTTAATTATCTCCTCATGCGCGACGGCTATGCCGGCGGAATGACGCCCTTACTTGATAAGGATGGTAAGGTTGTTGTAACCCCCGTTGAAGAAGAATAAAAGAAACTCCGACGGTGCTCCGTCGGGGTTTCTTTTTATTGAAATGCAAAAAAACAGAGTTCGCTTGACGAACTCGGTTTTTCTGTAAATTATCCAAATTTGCAGAATTGTATGTTGGTGAAAGGTCAGTAATTTTAAAATTACTTAATTTCAACAGATGCGCCTGCTTCTTCGAGAGCAGCCTTGATCTTTTCAGCTTCGTCCTTGGACACGCCTTCCTTAACGTTCTTAGGACAACCTTCAACCATGTCCTTAGCTTCCTTAAGGCCGAGACCTGTGATTTCACGAACTGCCTTGATAACGTTGAGCTTCTTGTCGCCGAAGCCAGTGAGAACTACGTCGAATTCTGTCTTTTCTTCAACTGCGGGAGCTGCTGCGCCTGCTACTGCAACTACGCCTACGGGAGCTGCTGCGGATACGCCAAATTCTTCTTCAACTGCCTTTACGAGTTCAGCGAGTTCGAGAAGTGTGAGGGACTTAACCTCTTCAACAATATTCATAATCTTTTCGGATGCCATTTTGATTTACCTCCTGAAATGTGTGTTTAATAGTTTTTTTGTGTTTTACAGCTGTAAATTATTCAGCTGCTGCTTCTGTTGTAGCTTCGCCTTCGTTATCCTTATCGAGGATTGCCTGAAGAGCATAAGCAAAGTTGTAAACAGGAGACTTGATAGAGCCGAGGAACTTGGAAATGAGAACTTCCTTCGAAGGAATGGAAGCAAGGTTCTCAACGCCTGCAACGTCTATAACTTCTCCATCGATGTATCCTGCGAGAATCTTAAAGGATTCGATCTTATCTGCGTATTCCTTGATGATCTTTGCAGGAGCAACCGGGTCATTTGCGCTAATTGCGATAGCTGTCATGCCGTTGAGGTACTGCTTCATGTCGCTGTAACCGCACATGTCGCAAGCTCTACCTGTAAGTGTGTTCTTCATAACAACGTACTTAACGCCTGCTTCACGAAGTGCCTTACGGAGTGCTGTGTCCTTTTCAACGGTGATACCCTGGTAATTAACGACTACGCCGGATGCACTAGCTTTGATGAGTTCTGCAAGGTCTGCTACGACCTGCTGCTTCTGTTCAAGTATTGCATTACTTGGCATTGTGGTTTACCTCCCGTACTGATGAGTAAAATAAAAAATCTTTCTTTTCCCGAAACACAAGTACACCGAGATAAAGAAAGACACAAAAATAGTAATATTATTATCATTTTGGTTTTCTCCTCGGCAGGGTGGCTTGCGCTTTTACGGGAACCTGCTGTCTTTGGATAAAGGCATTTAATTGCCTACCTTGGGATTATATCATAAGATTTTCATTTTGTCAATAGCTTTTTGCAAAGTTTTTGCACATTTTTTAAAAAAATATGCGAAACGCCCGTGTTTGCGCTTCGCATAAGTGTATTTTAATCGAGTTTATTGTTCTTTATAACGTTTTCAGCTATTCTGACGAGGCGTTCCTTGAGCCAGAGGGGTTCGATGATTTTTGCGTCGGATTTAAGGGTTATAAATGCGCCGAGGAATTGCTCGATGTTGTGGAACTCACAAACGTAGCGATTTCTTGTCTCTTTTGAGATGATAAAGCCCTTGAAGGAAAGTACGGAGAGCTTATCGGGGATCTCAACGGTTGCTGTATAGGGGATCTGCATCTGTATGTACATGTTTTCCGCCGCCATTTCTGCGCCGATGATATTGTCGGCGAGCTCGGAGAGGGATTCGTCGTTGTCGGATGAAACCACGAAGGGAAGGGAATATTGCTCTGTGTAATAGAAGCCCTTGTGCTCCGCGCTGTATTCGATAGGCGCGCCGAGCTTGTTCTTGAGATAATCAACGTCTCTCTGCGCCTGGCGGTGAGAAATGTTGAATCTCTCGGAAAGACGCATAGCGTTGGGGTAGTACATATTTAATATCTTCTTGTGAAGCCACTGTATTCTTGTTCCTTGAGGTGTTCCCTGAGGTGTTCTCATAACTTTTTTCTTCCTTTATATTATATATAGTGTTGAAATCAGGATTCGAGGAGATTTGACGCGGAGCAGCTTGCCATGGCGGAGAACAGGATCGCGCTTGAAATGTTCAAAAGCGTAGGTGTCTGATTGTACATTATCTCAAACATTTTTGAAACTCCGGCGCAAAGTGTCAGAGTGGTGCAGATGCCCGATGCGGCGATTATTAATTTCTTTTTAGGGGCGGGCGTGTAAGCTCGAAGCTCTGTGACGTAATAAAGAGCGAACGTAGCGCATCCGAATTCGAACAGAAGCTTGTATGGGGAGTTGAGCGTCTGACTGTGGTCGAAATATGAGGCGGTTGCGATGAGTATCGGGGTTAAAACCGCGCATATACCCGTAAAAATTTTCAAACTGTCACCGGCATTTCTTGAAAATGCTACGATGATAAAATGAGCAACCGATATAGCTGCGAAGACTATGAGAAGCGCGCACATGGGCACGGAGAGGTAGGCGGGTCTTTTTGTAAGCGCAAAGCTTACAAGGTAGAATAAGAATGCTACCGCCATGATGATTGCCATAACGCGTCTGTCTCCCTTGGCGTTTGCGCCATCTTTTTCACTGTGAGTGATGGCGGCTGCAATGGCAATTGCGATCGCGATAACTATCGAAGCGTAAAAAATATAGGTCAGAGGTGCTGCGCGGAAGTATCCGATATCTCTGTCGAAGCTATATCTGTACGCAACGGCGCAAAGGATCGCACATATCAATGCCCAGATGGGCAGGATAAATTTGAGCTTGTTGTGTATTTTGCATTTTGACATAAAAGTCAATCCTTTTCTTGTTATCTTCATTATTATATATTATATTATACAATTGTGAATAAATATAAAACAAAATCAAAAATATTGAGAAAATTACGGAAAATTTTGCATTTTCAACAAAATTGACTAACAACGTTTACGGGACGGGCGGGCTTTGGAGGTGAAAAACGCCACATTTGCGTTGAAAAAACGGTGTTTTTGTGCAAGATATACAAGAATATCGATTAAAAACACAGAAAAATTCTACAAATACGAGCTAACGTATGTATTGACAAACACCAAAAAATAGTGTATAATAGTGGAGCTTGATATGCGTTGAAGCGAGAGGTTGCTTCACCCGGGACGCTGGGAGAAGGTAATTTTCGCAGAGTATGTCCGTATGAATCGGGCGACAAAGCCTTTCATACACACACCTTGCAACATGCGGCATAGTGGTGCATTGTGTTCTAACCTATCTTGTTATAACTATGGATTTTTGTTCGTTTATGCTGAAGCGTGCAAAGTCCGTATTTTAATGTTGAGGGAAAGAAACACACGGCACGGTGTACGAAAGAACGCCACTTTTACAGCACACGCAAAGCTTCATTTATTATATACGCGTGTGTGAAGATTTGAAAGGAGGCACAACTTATGGCAGTTAAGGAGAAGATCAGAGTTCGTCTTAAGAGCTACGACCACACTCTCATCGACACAGCAGCAGAAAAGATCGTTACCGTTGTTAAGGCAAATGGTTCCGAGGTATCCGGTCCTATTCCGCTTCCTACCGAGAGAGAAATCGTTACTATTCTTCGTGCAGTTCACAAGTACAAGGACAGCAGAGAACAGTTTGAAATGAGAACTCATAAGAGACTCATCGACATCATTAAGCCCAATCAGAAAACGATTGACGCGCTTATGAACGTTGAACTTCCCGCAGGTGTTGAAATCGAGGTTAAGCTCTGATAGAACACCGCAAGCAAAGATAACAGCCGGTGGGACAAGCCCATGACGGTAACTTTGTAAATCATGTTGAACGGAGAATTCCGTATCAACCAATAATTTACAGGAGGAAAAGAAAAAATGAAAAAGGGTATTATCGGTAAGAAGATCGGTATGACTCAGATCTTCGATGAAAAGGGTAACGTAATCCCTGTAACACTCATCGAAGCAGGTCCCTGTGTAGTAGCACAGAAGAAGACCACCGAAAACGACGGTTATGACGCCGTTCAGCTCGGTTTCGTTGATGCAAAGGAAAAGCACATCACAAAAGCTGAAAAAGGTCATTTCGAAAAGGCAGGCGTTTCTTTCAAGAGACACCTCAAGGAATTCCGTCTTGATGACTGCTCCGCGTATAACGTTGGTGACGTTATAACAGCCGATACCTTCGCTGCAGGCGAAAAGGTCGACATCACAGGTTTAACAAAGGGCCGCGGATATACAGGTTGCGTTAAGAGATGGGGTCATCACATTCTCCGTATGACACACGGTACAGGTCCTATTCACCGTCAGCCCGGTTCTATGGGTACAATCGACCCTGCACACATCTTCAAGAACAAGAAGATGCCCGGTCAGTACGGTAACGAACAGGTTACAATTTTGAACCTTAAGGTTGTAAAGATCGACAGCGAAAAGAACCTCATCGCAGTTAAGGGTGCTATCCCCGGTGCGAAGAACGGTATCGTATTCGTTCGCGATTCTATTAAAGCATAATGGAAGGAGGAATTGAATAATGGCTACAGTTAAAGTTTACAATATGGCCGGCGCAGAAGTTGGCACTATGGAACTCTCCAATGTTCTTTTTGGAGCAGAAAAGGTTAATGAAGCAGTCCTCCACGCAGCGGTTAGAGCATACTTGCTCAACCAGAGACAGGGTACACAGTCCACTCTTACTCGTTCCGAAGTATCCGGTGGCGGTAAGAAGCCCTGGAGACAGAAGGGTACAGGTAGAGCTCGTCAGGGTTCAACACGTTCTCCTCAGTGGACACACGGTGGTATCGCTCTCGGTCCTAAGCCCAGAAGCTACCGCACAGGTATGAACAAGAAGACAAAGAAGCTTGCTCTTATCTCCGCTCTTACAGATAAGGTTAACAACGGTAAGCTCATCGTTGTTGATGACATCAAGCTCGACACATACGCAACAAAGGTTATGGTTGCTATGTTCAAGGCGCTCAACATCACAAAGAAGCCCCTCGTTGTTCTTCCTACAGTTGACAACTTCGTAGTTAAGAGCTGCGCTAACATTCCTGGCGCAAAGACATGCCTCTACAACACAATCAACGTTTATGACATTATCAATGCAGACACAATGGTTGTTACCGTAGCAGCAGTTAAGATGCTTGAGGAGGTATATGCATAATGAGAATGCTTGAAGATGTTATTATTAAGCCCGTTATTTCCGAAGCAAGCATGGACTTGATCGGTCAGAACAAGTACGTATTCAAGGTAGCTAAGGATGCAGACAAGTTCGAGATCGCAGCAGCGGTTGAGAAGATGTTCCCCGGCACAGTAGTTGAATCCGTATACACAATCAACATGAAGAGAAAGCCTAAGAGATACGGTGTACACTTCGGTTATACATCCGCATGGAAGAAGGCAATCGTTACACTTACTAAGGACTCTAAGACAATCGAGTTCTTCGAAGGCATGAACTAATAGGGAGGTCGAAGAAAATGGCTACAATTAAGTATAATCCTACGACACCCGCAAGAAGACACATGTCTGTTACTGATTACAAGCAGGTAATCACAAAGGATACTCCTGAAAAGAGTCTCGTTGTAACAAAGAAGAAGCATGCGGGTAGAAACAGCTACGGACGCATCACAGTTCGTCACAGAGGTGGCGGAAACAAGGTTAAGTACAGAATTATCGACTTCAAGCGTTTGAGCTTGGCTCCCGCTACAGTAGTTGCAATCGAGTACGACCCTAACAGAACAGCGTTCATTGCTCTCCTCGAGAATGCAGAAGGCGTTAAGAGCTATATCGTAGCTCCCGAAGGCCTCAAGGTTGGTGACGTAGTTCACACAGGCGCAGATGCAGACATCAAGCCCGGTAACTGCCTCCCCATCGCAAACATTCCCGTTGGTACATTCATCAACAATATCGAAATTTATCCCGGTAAGGGCGCTCAGCTCGTAAGAAGTGCCGGTGTTGCTGCACAGCTTATCTCTAAGGAAGCTAACGGCATGGCACAGGTAAGACTTCCCTCCGGTGAAGTTCGTTTCATCAGACTTGACTGCAAGGCAGTTATCGGTCAGGTGGGCAATATCGACCACGACACAGTTAAGGTTGGTAAGGCCGGTAAGACAAGACACAAGGGCATTCGTCCTACAGTACGTGGTTCCGTAATGAACCCCTGCGATCACCCCCACGGTGGTGGTGAAGGTAGATCTCCCATCGGTCATCCCAATCCTATGACTCCTTGGGGTAAGCCCGCTCTCGGTCTTAAGACAAGAAACAAGAAGGCACGCACAAACAAGTTTATTGTTAAGCGTAGAAATGCTAAGTAAGGAGGGAATATAAATGAGCAGAAGTTTAAAGAAGGCGCTTTTTGTAGAAGAAAAGCTCTACACAAGAGTTTGCGCTATGAACGAAAAGAACGAGAAGAAAGTTCTCAAGACATGGTCTCGTGCATCTACAATATTCCCTGAATTTGTAGGTCACACAATCGCAGTTTACGACGGAAGAAAGCACATTCCGGTTTACGTAACTGAAGATATGATCGGCCACAAGCTTGGTGAGTTTGCACCCACAAGAACATTCAAGGGTCATGCGGGCTCCAAGACATCCAACAACGGTAAGTAATACGAAGGGAGATAATTGATAATGGAAGCAAGAGCATATCTTAAGTATGCGAGAATTTCCCCTCGTAAGGTAAAGATCGTTCTCGACCTCATCAGAGGTAAGGACGCAGGTATGGCAATGGCAATCCTTAAGAACACAAACAAGGGTGCGTCTGAATACCTTATCAAATTGTTGGGAAGTGCAATCGCAAACGCAGAACACAACTTTAACATGGATTCTTCCAAGCTCTACGTATCCGAGTGTTTCGTAACTCCCGGTCCTACGCTCAAGAGAATTATGCCCAGAGCGAAGGGTAGCGCAGACAGAATCCTTAAGAGAACAAGCCACGTAACAATCGTGGTAAAAGAAAGAATCTGAGAGAGGAGCAAGAGTAATGGGTCAGAAGGTTAATCCCCACGGTCTTAGAGTGGGCGTTATAAAGAACTGGGATTCAAGATGGTTCGCTAAGGACGAAGTTTTCGGCGACACTCTTGTATCCGACTACAATATCAGAAAGTATTTGAAGAATGAGCTCAAGGATGCTGGTATCCCCAAGATCGAAATCGAAAGAGACAGCAGAAGAGTTAGAGTATTCATTCACTGCGCAAAGCCCGGTATGGTTATCGGTAAGGGCGGCGTAGAAATCGAAAAGTACAAGGCACAGCTTGAAAAGATGGTTAAGATGCCTGTTTCCCTCAACGTTGTTGAGGTTAGACAGCCCGACCTCAATGCACAGCTCGTAGCAGAGAACATCTGCGCACAGCTCGAAAAGAGAGTTTCTTTCCGTCGTGCAATGAAGATGGCTATCAGAAACACAATGCGTCTTGGCGCAAAGGGTATTAAGATTTGCTGCAGCGGTCGTCTCGGCGGCGCAGAAATCGCAAGAAGCGAAACATACCACGAAGGTACAATCCCGCTTCAGACACTCAGAGCTGACATTGAGTACGGCTTCGCAGAGGCAGACACAACATACGGTAAGATCGGTGTTAAGACATGGATCTACCGCGGTGAGGTTCTCAACGAAGTAAACCGTCCTGCACGTAACGGTGAGCGCCGCGATAACCGCAGAGGTAACGGCGAGCGTCGTGACAACAACCGCAGAGGTGGTAACAACAACCGTCAGGGTCGTGAAAACAGAGCTCCCAGAGCTGAAAGAACACAGAGAGACGGAGGTGCTAAATAATGTTAATGCCTAAGAGAGTAAAGTTCCGTCGCGTACAGCGCGGAAGACTTAAGGGTAAGGCAATGAGAGGCAACACCATTACAAATGGTCAGTTCGGTCTCGTAGCACTTGAACCCGCTTGGATTACAAGCAATCAGATCGAAGCAGCCCGTATCGCTATGACACGTTACATCAAGCGTGGCGGTACGGTTTGGATCAAGATATTCCCCGACAAGCCCATCACAGAAAAGGCCGCTGAAACTCGAATGGGTTCCGGTAAGGGTTCACGCGAATACTGGGTAGCTGTTGTTAAGCCCGGTCGTGTAATGTTTGAAATGAACGGCGTTTCTGAGGAAGTTGCTCGTGAAGCTATGCGTCTTGCTAGCCACAAGCTTCCTATCAAGACAAAGTTCATGGTAAGAGAAGAAAGTAAGGAGGCATAAGCTCGTGAAGGTTACAGATATCAGAAATATGACAGCTGAAGAACTCAACGCTAAGCTCGCTGAGCTTAAGAAAGAGCTTTTCAACCTCCGTTTCCAGCACGCAGTAAATCAGCTCGAAAATCCTCACAAGATCACAGAGGTTAAGAGAGACATTGCTCGCGTAATGACAGTTCTTAACGAGAAGAACGCATAAGGAGGGACAGTCATGACAGAACAGAGAGATACACTCAGAAAAGTAAGAGTTGGCATGGTTGTCAGCGACAAGATGGACAAGACAGTTGTAATCGCTATCGAAGACAACGTTAAGCATCCCGTTTACGGTAAGATCATCAAGCACACTCTTAAAGTTCACGCTCACGATGAGAACAATGAATGTGGCATCGGTGACACAGTAAAGATTATGGAAACAAGACCTCTTTCCAAGACAAAGAGATGGAGAGTTGTTGAAGTAATCGAAAAGGCAAAGTAATTTGTCTTAAAAATAAGAAATAAGAATTCGAATAGTAGGTACGTCGAAGCGTACTCGAAACAGTAGGAGGAAAAAACATGATTCAGCAGCAGTCAAGAATGAAAGTTGCCGACAATACCGGTGCTAAGGAATTGATGTGCATTCGTGTTCTCGGTGGTACAGGCCGCAGATACGGAAACATCGGTGATATCGTGGTTTGCTCTGTAAAGAAGGCAATCCCCGGCGGTATGGTTAAGAAGGGCGACGTTGTTAAAGCTGTAATCGTAAGAAGCGCACACGGTGCAAAGCGTGCAGACGGTTCTTACATCAAGTTCGATGAGAACGCAGCAGTAATTATTAGAGAAGATAAGACACCCAGAGGAACACGTATTTTTGGTCCTGT
Organism: Eubacteriales bacterium; assembly: GCA_045632305.1. GTDB lineage: Bacteria > Bacillota > Clostridia > Oscillospirales > CAG-272 > SVTX01. The sequence continues at coordinate 102,734 of JAZQWL010000010.1, forward strand.
GGCAAGAGAGCTCAGAGAAAAGGACTTCCTTAAGATCCTTTCCCTCGCTCCCGAAGTACTTTAATTGGAGGTAACGAAAAATGGCACAGCTTCATATTAAGACAGGCGATACCGTTGTAGTTCTCTCCGGTAGCTCCAAGGGCGTAAAGGGCGAAGTACTCGCTGTATCCCCCAAGGAAGGAAAAGTAATCGTTAAGGGCGCTAACATGATCAAGAAGCACGTTAAGGCACGCCGTCAGGGCGACGTTTCCGGCATCATCGATGCTGAAGGCGCTATGTATGCTTCTAAGGTTGCTCTTTTCTGCCCCAAGTGCAACAAGGGCGTTAGAACACATGTCGTTGTAGATGGCGACAAGAAGATCCGTACATGCAAGTGCGGTCACAAGTTTGACTAAGGAGGGAAATGACAATGGCAAGACTTAATACAATGTATAAGGCCGAGGTTGCTCCCGCCCTTATGAAGAAGTACGCTTACAAGAGCGTAATGCAGATCCCCAAGTTCGATAAGATCGTTATCAACATTGGCGCAGGTGATGCAAAGGATAACTCCAAGGTAATTGATTCTATCATCAAGGACCTTACAACAATTTCCGGTCAGAAGGCAGTTCCCACATACGCTAAGAAGTCCGTTGCGAACTTCAAGCTTCGTGAAGGAATGAAGATCGGCGCGAAGGTAACACTCCGCGGTGAAAAGATGTACGAATTCATGGACAGACTCTTCAACTTTGCTCTTCCCAGAGTTCGTGACTTCAAGGGTATCAATCCCAACGCTTTCGATGGTCGCGGTAACTACTCCCTCGGTCTCAAGGAACAGCTTATTTTCCCTGAAATCGAATACGATAAGGTAGACAAGATTCGCGGTATGGATATCTGCTTTGTAACAACAGCGCAGACAGACGACGAAGCAAGAGAGCTCCTCACACTTATGGGCGCTCCCTTCGCTAAATAATCGGAGGTAGAGAAATGGCTAAGACAGCGATGATACTCAAGCAGCAGAAGCCCCAGAAGTACTCCACAAGAGAGTACAACAGATGCAAGATCTGCGGTCGTCCCCACTCTTACATGCGTAAGTATGGTATCTGCCGTATTTGCTTCAGAAACCTTGCATACAAGGGCGAAATTCCCGGCGTAAAGAAAGCAAGCTGGTAATTAAAAGATTTTTATTCGCAAAGCGAATGAAATAAAACGGTTCGGAGTCGGAGATATGCGGCGCATGCCGCTGCCTCTCTGGCTTGCGAATACCCCCACTACCGAAAGGAAGTTAATCGGAAAGTTGATTATCCGTTGGACTTAACCGTCGGTACGCCGCCGATATTCGGCAGCAAGAAAATATTTTAACTTGCATCAGGAGGAAAGAAAAATGCAAATGTCCGATGTTATTGCAGATATGCTCACAAGAATCAGAAATGCTAGCAACGCTAAGCATGCTACTGTTGACATTCCTGCATCCAACATGAAGAAGTCCATCGCAGATATCCTTGTTGAAGAAGGTTATATCAAGAGCTACGAAGTAGTTGAAGATGGCAAGCAGGGTACAATCAGAGTTACTCTCAAGTACCTTGGTAAGACAAAGGTTATTAGAGGTCTCAAGCGCGTATCCAAGCCCGGTCTTAGAATTTACGTTGGTTATGAAAACATGCCCAAGGTAATGAACGGTCTCGGTATCGCAATCGTTTCCACATCTAAGGGTATCATGACAGACAAGAAGGCTCGCGCACTTAAGGTTGGCGGCGAAGTTCTCGCGTTTGTTTGGTAATTGATAGGAGGTATACTAATATGTCAAGAATTGGTAGAATGCCTGTCGTAATTCCTGCAGGTGTAACAGTAACACTTAACGGTAACACACTTACTGCTAAGGGCCCCAAGGGCACACTCACTGAGTCCTTTAGTGAAAGAATGACAATCACAGTTGAAGGCAACCAGATCCTCGTAACACGTCCTACAGACGACAAGGAAGACAGAAGCGTACACGGTCTCACACGTGCTCTTATTCAGAACATGATCACAGGTGTATCCGTTGGCTATCAGAAGATCCTTATGATCATGGGCGTTGGTTACAAGGCAGTTAAGGTTGGTAAGGACCTTCAGCTTTTCCTCGGTTACTCCCTTGTTCCTACAAGCGGACTTCCCCAGGATAAGTACATCATCAGCGACACTGATGAAGTAAAGCTTTCAGTTCCTAACGAAGCTGAAATTAAGGCACTTGGAATTGACAAGATGACAACTGAAAAGATCAATGGCGGTCTTATCATCATCGTAAGCGGTGCTGACAAGCAGGCAGTTGGTCAGATGGCAGCTGTTATCAGAAGCAAGCGTCCCCCCGAACCCTACCACGGTAAGGGTATTCGCTACATCGACGAATACGTTCGTCGTAAAGCCGGTAAGACTGGTAAATAATGAAAGGAGTGGAGTAAAATGGTATCAAGAAAAGACAGCAATAAGGCTCGCCTTAAGAGACATAAGAGAGTCAGAGCAAAGATTTCCGGTACTGCAGCTCGTCCCCGTCTTTGCGTATATCGCTCTAATGCGAATATTTCCGCGCAGATCATTGACGACGTAGCAGGCAAGACATTGGTTTCCGCTTCTACTTACGGCGCTTCCTTCGAGGGCAACGGTGGTAACAAGGCCGCAGCTCGCGAGGTTGGTAAGGCACTTGCGGAAAAGGCAGTTGCAATGGGCATCACAGAAGTCGTTTTCGACAGAGGCGGCTATGTATATCACGGACGTGTATCGGAATTGGCTGACGGCGCTCGCGAGGGCGGCTTGAAGTTCTAATCCATTTCGGATTAGTAACCGGTTTGTACACTGTTCAAACACATTTATTTGAACATTTTTCAGGAGGAAACCAGAAATGGCACAGAGATTTAATCCGGCAGAAGTTGAGCTTACAGAAAAGCTCGTTTCGCTGAACCGTGTTTCCAAGACAGTTAAGGGTGGTCGTATCGCTCGTTTCGCAGCACTTATGGTTGTAGGCGATGGCAACGGTCACGTAGGCGTAGGTCTTGGTAAGGCAGCTGAAGTACCCGAAGCAATCCGCAAGGGTATTGAAGACGCAAAGAAGAATATGATCACAGTTTCCCTTAAGGGAACAACAATTCCCCACGAAGTTACAGGTGTATTCGGCGCAGGTAAGGTGCTTCTTAAGCCCGCTGCACTCGGTACAGGTATCATCGCAGGTGGTAAGGTAAGAGCTGTACTTGAGGCAGCCGGTATTTCCAATATCAGAGCTAAGTCCCTTCGTTCCAGCAACCCCACAAACGTTGTTAAGGCAACAATGGAAGGTCTCAAGGAACTCCGTACAGCAGAAGAAGTTGCTAAGATCCGCGATATTAGCGTTGAACAGGTTAAGGGTTAAGGAGGAGAATGACGATGAAAAAGGTAACACTTGTAAAGAGTCTTATTTGCTCCAAGCCCAACCAGAAGGCAACTGCACAGTCCCTCGGTCTCAAGAAGATCGGTGACAGCATTGTACACGCAGATGACGCAGTTCTTGCAGGCAAGATTAAAGTCATCGCTCACCTCGTTACAGTTGAAACTGTAGAAGGCTAATAGGAGGTACAGAGTAATGAAACTTAATGAACTCAGACCCGCTGAGGGTTCCGCAAAGTCCGCTTACAGAAAGGGCAGAGGCCCCGGTTCCGGTAACGGTAAGACTGCAGGTAAGGGACACAAGGGTCAGAACGCTCGCTCCGGCGGTGGTGTAAGACCCGGTTTTGAAGGCGGTCAGATTCCGCTTTACAGAAAGCATCCTAAGAGAGGCTTCAATAATAAGTTTGCTACAAACTATGCTATCGTAAACGTTCAGACAATTAACGACAGATTCGAAAACGGCGCTGTTGTTGATATGGAAGCACTCCTCGCTTCTAAGATCATCCGCAAGCCCATGGATGGACTTAAGGTTCTTGGTAACGGTGAGCTCACAAAGAGCGTAACGGTTAAGGCAAACATCTTCTCCGCAACAGCAAAGGAAAAGATAACAGCAGCAGGTGGACAGGCAGAGGAGGTATAAAAGGATGTTTCAGACGTTAAAAAATGCGTGGAAGACCCCCGAGCTTAAGACTAAGCTTCTCTTCACATTAATTATCGTTATCCTTTACCGACTTGGCGCAAGCATAATGGTACCGTGGATCGATCCCGCGGCAACAACACAGATGGTTGACATGTATTCGGGTACAGTTCTCGAATATTTGAGCCTCCTTTCCGGTGGCGCGTTGACACAGGCGACGTTGTTTGCTCTTTCGGTATCTCCCTATATCACTGCATCCATCGTAATGCAGCTTCTTACAATCGCTATTCCGAAGCTTGAACAGCTCTCCAAGGAAGGCGAAGAAGGTAAGAAGAAGATTTCCGCAATCACAAGACTTGTAACAATTGCTTTGGCGCTAATCACATCCTTTGGTTACACATTGATGATCATGAGCCAGAGCATGACAACACTCGTAAAGCTTAAGACAGGCGTTGGCTACACATGGGTTAACGGCAACACAACAAAGGCATTTAACATCGTTGAGATCTTCAAGAACGGTGTTGGCTTGCAGTTTGTAGCAATTATTGCTTGCTACTGCGCAGGTGCTGCTCTTGTTATGTGGCTTGCTGAAAAGATCAACGAAAAGGGTATTGGTAACGGTATTTCCATCATCCTCTTCGCTAACATCTTGTCCGGTATTCCCACAACAGTTGCTAACCTTTGGGCACTCGCTTCCACACCTTTCAAGGCAGGTGTGAACGACGGCTTCCACGCTTCTATGATCGTTGCTCCTGCACTCGCACTTCTCATCGTAGCAATCGTTGTTGCTGCAGTTTACTTCATTGTTTGGTTCACAAACTCTGAGAGAAGAATTCCCGTTCAGTACGCAAAGAGAGTAGTTGGCAGAAAGATGTATGGCGGCCAGTCCTCCAGTCTTCCTTTGAAGCTTAACATGTCCGGCGTTATGCCTATCATCTTCGCGAACGCAATTGTAACGATTCCCGCTACAATTTCCATGTTCACAACAAACGCGAAGGCAGAGTGGATCAAGAAGGCGAACAACCTTATTGCCGGTTTCAACCAGACAAATCCCCTCTACATCATTTTGTTTGCAATCTTGCTTATTGCATTCGCATTCTTCTATATTATGATCTCCTTCAACCCTGTTGAGGTTGCAAATAATATCAGAAATAACGGTGGCGCTATCCCCGGTATCAGACCCGGTAAGCCCACAAAGGACTTCATCCAGAAGATCCTTAACAGAATAACATTTATAGGCGCAATCTTCCTTGCAGTAATCGCTGTACTTCCTATGATCGTATATGCGATTCTCGCAATCGAGCCCATCTACAACTCCGTTGGTACATTCCTTAATGTTAACCTCGTAGGTGTTCTTGGTGGTATCGCGTTCTCCGGTTCTTCAATCCTCATCGTTGTAGGTGTTGCACTTGAAACAATCAGAGAGCTCGAGGCACAGCTCACAATGCGTAACTATAAGGGATTCCTTGATTAATTAAGACACAACGATAATATAAAATCCATTGGAGGTTAAACCATGAATTTGATATTAATGGGTGCTCCCGGCGCGGGTAAAGGCACACAGTCAGCTAAAATTTCTGAAAAGTACAACATTCCCGCTATAGCAACAGGAGATATTCTCCGCGGCGCTATCAAGGCCGGAACAGAGCTTGGTTTGTCTGCAAAGAGTTATATCGATGCAGGTAAGCTCGTTCCCGATGCAGTTGTGATCGGTATTATTAAGGAATATCTTTCGACAGAAGCTTGTAAGAATGGCTTCATACTTGACGGTTTCCCCCGTTCCATTCCTCAGGCAGAGGCGCTTGACACTCTCGGTGTTAAGATCGACGTAGTCCTCAGCATTGAGGTTGATGATGAAAAGATCATTCAGAGAATGAGCGGAAGAAGAGTTTGCTCCTGCGGCGCTTCTTACCACGTTGACTACAACGCTCCCAAGGTTGAGGGCGTATGTGACAAGTGCGGTAACGAGCTTTACATCAGAAATGATGACGCTGCTGAAACCGTTGCAAACAGACTCAAAACTTACCACGCACAGACCGAGCCGCTTAAGGATTTCTATGCGGCAAAGGGACTTCTTGTTGAGGTTGACGGACACCGCAGCGTTGAAGAAACAACAGCTCTTGTGTTCTCCGTTCTTGACAAGGTAGAGGCGTAAAATAAACTCGAGGTAGACGAATGATTCAGTTGAAGAATCAGGCACAGCTTGAAACAATGCAGGTTGCCTGCAGAATTACGGGAGAAGCACTGCTTCTCGCCCGTGATAGCATTCGTGAGGGCATGAGCACCTATGAGCTTGACAAGATCATAAGAAATTATATCGAGTCGCAGGGCGCTCGCCCCTCCTTCCTCGGATACGGCGGATTCCCCGGTAGCGCTTGTATAAGCATAAACGACGAAGTAATTCACGGAATTCCTTCCAAGAAGGTCATCATCAAAAACGGTGATATCGTGAAGGTTGACGTTGGAGCTTTCTACAAGGGTTATCACGGAGACGCCGCAAGAACTATTCCTGTAGGAACTGTAAGCGACGAAGCGAAGAAGCTCATTGAGGTAACTCGTGAAAGCTTTTTCCGTGGCATAGAACAGCTCAAGGTCGGTAACAGACTTGGAGACGTTGGTCACGCGATCGATTCCTACGTTGTTGAGAATGGCTTTTCCACAGTGAAGAGATACATCGGACACGGAATCGGAACCGAGCTTCATCAGTCTCCCGACGTTCCGAATTACGGAACAGCGGGCAGAGGAACAAGATTGCTCGCGGGAATGACTCTGGCAATTGAACCAATGGTCAATGTCGGAGGAGAAAATGTCAGAGATCTCTCTGACGGTTGGACAGTGAAAACTGCCGACGGAACATTGTCTGCTCATTATGAAAACACGGTTGCATTGACTAATGACGGCGTGATCGTTATGACGCAGATCGACAAAGATTTTTGAGTTTTGAATTTGGTATGAACCATATTTAGGAGGATTTATTTTGCCGAAGGATGATGTAATTGAATTTGAAGGCGAAGTAGTTGAGGCACTTCCCAACGCGACCTTCAAGGTAAAGCTTCCCAACGGTCACATCGTGACTGCTCATATTTCGGGAAAGCTGAGAATTAACTATATCAGAGTTTTGCCCGGTGACCACGTAACTGTTGAGGTTTCGGTTTACGACCTCACAAAGGGTCGCATTACATGGCGCTCTAAATAATAAAATTAAAACCGTGATGTGGCTTTGCCACGAAAAAATACTCTAAAGAAAGGTGGTTTACAGGAATGAAAGTTAAACCGTCCGTAAAGAAAATCTGCGAAAAGTGCAAGATTATTAAGAGAAAAGGTAAAGTCATGGTTATCTGCGAGAACCCCAAGCACAAGCAGAAGCAGGGTTAATCGCAAGCTTGACTTTAACAATCAACTCATTTTAACAGAGAGGTAAAAACAGATGGCACGTATAGCTGGTGTTGATATTCCCAATAACAAGCGCGTTGAAATCGCCCTTACTTACATTTATGGTATTGGACGCAAGAGCGCAAATGATATCATAGCTCAGACAGGCATCAACCCTGATACAAGAGCTAAGGACCTTACAGAGGAAGAAATTGCAAAGCTTCGTGATGTTATCGAAAACTCTTACAAAGTTGAAGGTGATCTTCGTAGAGAAGTTTCCCTCAATATCAAGAGAATGGTAGAAATCAACTGCTACCGCGGTATCAGACACAGAAAGGGTCTTCCCGTAAGAGGTCAGAGAACAAAGACAAATGCGAGAACAAGAAAAGGTCCCGCTAAGACAATTGCTAACAAGAAGAAATAAAGGAGTGGCATAGACATGGCAAAAGCAAATGCAAAGAAAGTTGTCAAGAGACGCCGCGAAAGAAAGAATATTGAAAAGGGCGCAGTACACATTCAGTCCACTTTCAATAACACTATCGTTACAATTACAGACGTTAACGGCAACGCAATTTCCTGGGCTTCCGCTGGTGAGCTTGGTTTCAAGGGTTCTAGAAAGTCTACTCCCTTCGCAGCTCAGTCAGCTTCCGAAACAGCAGCAAAGGCTGCAGTTGAGCACGGTCTCAAGTCTGTTGAAGTATATGTAAAGGGTCCCGGTTCGGGCCGTGAATCCGCAATTCGCGCACTCGAAACATGTGGTCTTCAGATTACACTTATCAAAGACGTTACTCCCATCCCCCACAACGGATGCAGACCGCCTAAGCGCAGACGCGTATAATTTAAAGGAGGTAGTTTAAAATGGCTAGATACACAGGTCCCGCATGTAAGCTCTGCCGTAGAGAAGGTAAGAAGCTCTACCTCAAGGGCGAAAGATGCACAAGCGGCAAGTGCGCACTTGACCGCAGAAATACAGCTCCCGGCCAGCACGGCGCAGCTAAGAAGAAGATGGGCGAATACGGCCTTCAGCTTCGTGAAAAGCAGACAACAAAGAGATACTACGGTGTTCTTGAAAAGCAGTTCAAGAATTACTATGAAGAGGCAGCTCGCAAGGAAGGTATGACAGGTGAAAACCTCCTCGTTCTCCTTGAAAGACGTCTTGACAACACAATCTTCAGAATGGGTCTTGCTGAGTCTCACAAGGAAGCTCGTCAGCTCGTTCTTCATGCAAACTTCACACTTAACGGCAAGAAGGTTAACATTCCTTCCATCCTCGTTAAGCCCGGCGATGTAATCGCAACAAAGGAATCAGCTCGCGACAACGGCAGAATCAAGGAACTCGTTGAGGCTCTTGAATCCAAGGTTGCTCCTAAGTGGCTCGAGGTTAACAAGACAGACCTTACAGCTAAGGTTGTTGCAATGCCTGCAAGAGAAGATATTGACTTCGACTTCAACGAACAGCTTATCGTTGAACTTTACTCCAAGTAATACCACTTTGGGTAACCGTGGTTTTACGTTATTTTTGCGAATCCGTTACCCGATTTTAGGCAAATTGCTTATCTAAAAATTTTAAGGAGGTTTTATTTGGAATGATTGAAATAGAGAAGCCCAATATATCTACTGTAAATTTGAGCGAGGATGGCACACGCGGTACATTTATCGTTGAGCCCCTTGAAAGAGGATTTGGACAGACTCTTGGTAACTCTCTCCGCAGAGTTCTTATGAGCTCTCTTCCCGGTTACGCAGTAACAAATATTAAGATTGACGGTGTTCTTCACGAATTCTCCACAGTTCCCGGTGTTACCGAGGACGTAACAGAGATCATTCTTAACGTGAAGGGTATTATCGCTAAGCTTCATTGCACAGGTCCCAAGATCGTTGTTATCGACGTTGTTGGTGAGCACAATGTAACAGCCGGTGATATCAAGGCAGATACAGACATTGAGATCCTCAATCCTGATCACCACATCGCAACAGTTGCTGAAAATGAAAGATTCTATATGGAACTTACATTCAACTGTGACAGAGGTTACGTATCCTCTGAGCGCAACAAGCAGCTTCATACAGATATGCTCGGTATGAACTCCGCGCTCCCCATCAACACAATCTTCACAGACTCAATTTACACCCCCGTTTACAACGTAAACTTTGAGGTTGAAAATACTCGTTCCGGTAGCAACACTGATCTTGACAAGCTCACGATCAACGTTCTTACAAACGGTACAATCTCAGCTAAGGAAGCGATTTCGCTCGGAGCCAAGATTCTCAATGAGCATCTCAACTTGTTTGTCGGATTGTCAGACGAGCCCGATGTCGGCGGTATCATGGTTGAGAGAGAAGAAACTATTAAAGAAAAGGTTCTTGAGATGACCATTGAGGAACTTGACATGTCTGTAAGAAGCTTCAATTGCTTGAAGCGTGCAGGCATTGATACAGTGGAAGATTTGACAAACCGCACCGAAGAGGATATGATCAAGGTTCGTAACCTCGGTAAGAAGTCGCTTGACGAAGTTATCCAGAAGCTCCATTCCCTCGGCTTAGATCTTAAGCGCGAAGAGGAGTAAGAAATTTAGATTTATTAAGCAGAAGGAGGGAATACAGCAATGCCCGGAACCAGAAAACTTGGCAGACCTACCGCACACAGAAAAGCTATGCTTCGCGGAATGGTTACCCTGCTGCTTGAGAACGGACAGGTAGAAACAACTCTTACAAGAGCAAAGGAAGTTCGTTCCATCGCAGAAAAGATGATTACACTCGGCAAGAAGAATACTCTTGCAAGCCGTAGAGCAGCTCTCGCATACATCACAAAGGAAGACGTAGTTACAAAGCTCTTCAACGAAATCGCTCCCAAGTATGCAGAACGCAACGGTGGTTATACACAGATTCTTAAGGTTGGTGCACGTCGTGGCGACGCAGCTGAAATGGCTATCGTTCGTCTTATCGAGGACTAATCAGTAGACTGATAATTTTGGCGTAGAACAAGCGCCACACGAATGAACTTATTTGAGTTTATTTGACTCAAAGTGAATACATTCAAGGTTGAAACCCGCAGACTAAGTCTGCGGGTTTCTTCGATTTTATGTGGCGCTTTAGGCGCGTGAGCTGCCTCTGCCGTACGCCTGTACGGCGACGAGCTTGCTCCCACGCCTTCTACATCCAAACTTATCAGTCTTGTTCTCGTAATTTTGGCACAGACCATGTGCCACACCACATATTAATTAAAGTTTATTAAACTCAAAGTTAATATATTTAAAGTTGAAACCCACAGACCAAGTCTGTGGGTTTCTTCGTTTTCGTGTGGCACATTTTGTATCACATCCTTATCAGTCTTGTTCTCGTAATCTTGGCACAGACCATGTGTCAATATAAAACAGCCCGCCGAAAATGGGTCAGGTTCTTAGCGGAGAATTTGAGAACTCTACTAAGTGCGAGCATCGCATTTGTCCGGACAAATGCAAAGTGGGCTATGCCTAAACCCTTATAGAAACAGAAAGAGAGAACAAATCGGCTTCAATGCCGAAATGCTCGCTCCTTTTCTGTTGGTTTTCAGTTTAGAGTTATGAGGCTCGCATTGCTCGCCGTTATGAGCTTGCACAGCAAGCGTTATGATATGATTGCCTTTGCAATCTATAACTTGGCGAAGCCAATCATAACAATGCGTAAGCATTTCATAACTCATAACTTGCCCAAAAGGGCAATCATAGTTTAGCGTGAATACTCCGTTAAGAGTATCACGCTAAATCGGCGGGCTTTTCTTTTATAGATGCAACGCGCTGGATGCGATTGCAAAGTAGATAATCAAAGTGATCGAGTCAACGATGGTTGTAATGAAGGGCGATGCCATAACTGCGGGGTCAACCTTGAGCTTTTGCGCTACGATGGGGAGAAGCGTACCTATAAGCTTAGCAACGATTACTGCAAGACACGCGGTCACGCTTACAACAAAGGAAATAAGAAGATTTTCCTGAGTGAAAGCAAAGCCAAAGTCAATCGCAATTGTTTTGATAAAGCATACTACTGCCAGACAAACGCCGCAGAGAATGGATACTCTGAATTCCTTGAAAAGAACGCGAATAATATTTTTCGGTTCAATTTCATCGAGTGAAAGCGCACGGATAATTGCAACCGAGGACTGGCTACCCGCATTACCGCCCGTACTCATGAGCATGGGAATGAAGGATGTCAGAATCACGTAAGTTCCAAGCGCTGTCTCATAATGGGAAATGATCATACTTGTGAAAATTCCCGAGATCATGAGTATTACAAGCCACGGAATACGCTTTATCCACGTTTCAATTACACCCGTTTTTGTATACGGCTTATCGGTAGGAGTAATAGCTGCCATCATTTCGATGTCGGCGGTTGCTTCTTCTTCGATAACGTCGAGCGCGTCGTCGACGGTTACGATACCGACGAGTCGGTTTTCTTTATCAACGATGGGGAGGGCTAACAAGTCGTATTTCGAAATTGTCTGCGCTACGCTTTCTCTGTCGTCAAGCGTATGAGCGAAGATAACCTGTTCTTCCATTATATCGCGGATCTTGGTATCGGGCTTTGCAAAAAGAAGCTGCTTGAAGGAAACCGTACCAATAAGCTCGCGGGAGCGGTCGGTAACGTATGCGGTATATACGGTTTCTTTTTCGATACCTGTTCTGCGAATATAGGCAATGGCCTCTTCGACTGTCATGCTGGCGCGGAGCTTAACAAACTCGGCGGTCATTACGCTCCCTGCGGAGTCATCGGGGTAGGCGAGAAGTCGGTTGATCTGAGTTCTTGTTTCTTTCGATGCGTTTTTCATGATTCTGTGAACCATGTTAGCAGGGAGCTCTTCGAGCATATCTACGGCGTCGTCAAGGAAGAGGTCTTCGATAATAAGTGAAATTTCCTTATCTGTCAATACCTCTATGATTCTTTCCTGCATTTCGGAATCAAGCTCGGCAAATACGTCTGCGGAGATGTCTTTGCGGAGGAGCTTAAACACTGCGGGAACCTTTTTAATATCAAGCTCGGAGAAGAAGTCGGCGATGTCGACAGGATTCATCTCGAGCGTTGCTCGTCTGAACTGGGAGTATTTACGGTTTTCAAGCATAGTCCCGAGATCTTCGAACATTTCATCGACGATGTCCTCGTAGGTTTCTGTGGGCTCTTCCTCCATTGCTTTCATTTCAGCTTCGATCTTCGCCTTATTGGCTTCGAGCTGATCCTCAAGCATTGTTTTGAGCTCTTCGTCATTGTTTATGAGGTTTTCATTTTCTTTGTATTCTGCCATACAAACACCTCCTGTTCATTGACTTTTTACTCTTCAAGTATAACAGAAAAATCTCTGATTGTCAATAAATTACAATGAAAAAATGCTCGTTGGTGTAAAAAACGTTCTGTATTAAAGGATTTTGCGGATATTGTTGTCAGCAGTTATTCTTTTTGAAAACTCGTTCGCAATTGCACTTGTCAAAGCTGGGATTGAATGCGTAGAAATTCTTTGAATTGAGTTTATCCTGCGTGATTCTTATAGCATCGCAGAATCTTTGATAATGCACTATTTCACGTTCTCTTAAGAACTTGATAGGATCACGCACGTCGGGATCGTCAACCAAGCGAAGAATGTTGTCGTAGGTGACTCTTGCTTTTTGCTCTGCAGCGAGGTCCTCGTTAAGATCGGCAAGGGTGTCACCCTTAACGCCCACGTACTTGATATCGAACGGAGTTCCCGAGGCGGCAACGGGGTATACGCCCGTGGTATGATCTACAAAATACGTCGCGAAGGGAGTTTTTGCTATATCGTCGGGCTTGATATTGGCGGTAAGCTGGTGAATGATTGCGGATACCATCTCGATGTGCGCGAGTTCTTCCGTTCCTACGTCGGTCAAAATTCCAATAACCTCATCGTATGGCATGGAATATCTCTGCTGAAGATAACGCATTGATGCAGCGAGTTCACCGTCGGGGCCACCCACCTGTGAAATAATGATTTGTGCTAACTGGGGATTGGGGTTTTTAATTTTTACGGGGTACTGAAGCTTCTTGTCATAGGTCCACATATAGTTTCCTCCTTCTCTTAAGTGTTTGCTTCATACGTCCACGGCCAGGGGGATTTTATCCAATCCCAGGAGTCGTGAGAAGTGTTACCGTGAGAGGTTACGGGGCCGCATGTCGCCTCGTACTCGGCGAGTAATTTCTTTTTCTCGTCGATAAGCGCGTGATAATGGCAGAGAGCTTCCTGACAGTCGGGATAAACGTCGAGGTAGAGAACGGTTTCGTCTATCGCGAAATTAACGCACATAAGCTGTTTTTTGAGTGTATCGCAATTGCCTCGGCAGGAGTTGTGCGCGTGATTACAAGGGTTGCAGGCGCAACCTCTGTTCGTGTTCTGCAAAGCGGCGCGACGGTGATTGCAAGCGCAACCTAATGTGTTGTTGTGCATATTATTCATGTCCATGATCAACCTCCTTATTTGCAACCCTCGAAGGGCAGGTACAGTTCGGCGAAAAGTGTGCCGTGTTCGAGAGCTTCGTGGCATTTGTAAACGTTTCTGAAGGTCTGGTACGGGGAATAAACCATAGCGAGTGGGTATTCGTACAGTCCCCAACCGTTTCCGCGGTCATAGCCCTCGGGGTTACAGGGTGTTTTACGGCTCGAGATGTCGCGGGCTTCGTTTGTATTTCTTTCACAAGCATTACAAGCGGGGGCGTTCATTTGATCCATTTTGCGCCGCAGCTCGCGATACTGATCGGCGCGATAATTAGAATTGTGCATAAGATCTCCTTTCGAATAGAAATTGATAAATCTCGTTACCATTATCCATTCTATGATCGCGGGGAGAATTTTGTCACAATACGTCGTTTAAAAATTTCGGCCTTGTAATTTCCTTTCTTAATATAAATATTGCGCCCAGATTTATCAGCGTCATTACTCCGATTGAAAGGTCGGATGCGTCCCAGATGACGTCGGATGTGAAAACCGTTCCAAAAACGATAAGGGCGGAGAAGAGGATAACGTAAAGCGTTTTTACGGCGGGGCGGCGTGTGAGATATTCAAGCGCCATGATGCCGTATTTTGCCCAGCAGATGAGCGTGGCGAACGCGAAAAGAAATACCGAAATACATAAGAATATATCCGACACGCCGCCAAGCTCAGCGGAAAAGGCATTCATGACAAGGATCATCGGGTTGGCGACATTATGCTCCGCTCCCGAGATAATTATAACAATTGCTGTGAGCGTGCATAAAATGATCGTGTCGGCAAACACCTCAAAAACCCCCATAAGGCCTTGCTTTTCGGGAATTTGTGTGTCAGAGAGCGCATGCGCGGCAGGAGCGGTACCCGCTCCCGCTTCATTGGAAATAAGTCCTCGCATACTCCCCGCGCGAAAAGCTCGTGAGGCGGCAAATCCGAGCACACCGCCGCCGATGCTTACGGGAGCGAACGCGTCCTTGAATATAATAGCGAAGGCGTCGGCGAGTTGATCGCGTCGGAGAAGAATCGCGATTATGCAAAAGATTATATAAAGCAAGCTCATTACGGGCACGATTATGCTCGTGATCTTCTCGACTCTGCCCGATTTGTAGAGAATAGCCATTATAAATAGTGCGGCGGTGACAATGCCAATAATTACGGGCTTTATATCAAAAACGTGAGAAAAAGACGAGGAGATTGCGTTTGATTGGAGCATGCAGCCCATTGTGAGCGAGTTGAAAATACAGAAAATAACGAAAATTTTCGATGCCGCCTTGCCTATGCGCGCAAGCTTTAAAGATTTCATTGCGGCAAAAATATAATACGCCGCGCCGCCGCAATATCCTATGTCGGTTTTTTCTCGGTATTTCATAGAAATTACGATCTCCGCATATTTTAGAGACATAGCAAGTATAGCTGAAATCCACATCCAGAAGACCGCGCCGTACCCACCGATCATGATAGCTGACGCTACGCCCACTATGTTCCCGACACCGAGTGTTCCCGCAAGCGCAAGACACAGGGCGGAGAAGGGGGAGGTCTCTCCTTTCTTCTCGCGTCGCAAAAGCAATTTGGCGGAGGCAACAGGGTGAAAAATATAAAAACCTCGCAGCTTCAACGTTACAACCGCGCCCGAAATTATAAGCAAAATCGGCGTTACAACACTGAAAAAACATTTATTCATAAGGGCTAAAATCATATCCTTTACCTCACAGCTTTTATGTATATAAAAAATTATGAGTGGCAAAAAATATTTATAACTTTCAAGCGTTAAATTAAAATTTCATTTGTAAATAGATTGTGAATTATAGGGGAAACCTCTTGATTTTTCCTGTATTTAGTGTAAAATAAAGAGGTGGTTAGCAATCAACACACAAGAGTGCTAAAAATTAAATTTCACATATAAGAATTCATTTTAAAGGAGGAAAATTTAAAATGACTATTAAACCCTTACAGAACAGAGTAGTAATTAAATTTGTAGAAGCTGAAGAAAAGACAAAGGGCGGTATCATCTTGACAGCAAGTGCTCAGGAAAAGCCCCAGATTGCTGAAGTAGTAGCAGTAGGCCCCGGTAAGATCGAGGACGGCAACCTTGTTCCCGTATCCGTTAAGGTAGGCGAAAAGGTTATTGCAAGCAAGTATGCAGGTACAACAGTTAAGTTCGACGGTGTTGAATACGTTATTCTCTCCGAAGACGATCTTTTCGCAGTTGTTGAATAATTCCCTTGGAGGTAAATTAAAATGGCAAAGCAGATTATTTATGGAATTGAAGCAAGAAACGCCCTTATGAAAGGCGTTGACAAGCTTGCTGATACAGTTAAGATCACACTTGGTCCTAAGGGCAGAAACGTAGTTCTTGACAGAAAGTACGGCGCTCCCCTTATCACAAACGACGGTGTTACGATCGCAAAGGACATTGAGCTTGAGGATGCGGCAGAAAACATGGGCGCACAGCTCGTAAAGGAAGTTGCTACAAAGACAAACGATGCAGCAGGTGATGGTACAACAACGGCTACTCTTTTGGCTCAGGCATTTGTTACTGAGGGTATGAAGAACGTAACTGCGGGCGCAAACCCCATGGTTCTTCGCAAGGGTATGAAGAAGGCGGTTGACGTAGCGGTTGAGGCATTGGCTCTTAATTGCAAGAAGGTTAACGGTAGAGAAG
Source organism: Eubacteriales bacterium (assembly GCA_045632305.1). Classification (GTDB taxonomy): domain Bacteria; phylum Bacillota; class Clostridia; order Oscillospirales; family CAG-272; genus SVTX01. The sequence goes on from JAZQWL010000010.1 coordinate 119,227, forward strand.
ACATCGCTCGCGTTGGTACAATTTCCGCAGGTGATGAGGTTATAGGCGAGCTTATCGCGGACGCTATGGAAAAGGTAACAGCTGACGGTGTTATTACAATTGAAGAATCCAAGAGTGCTGAAACATACTCCGAGGTTGTTGAGGGTATGCAGTTCGACCGCGGTTACCTTTCTCCCTACATGGTAACAGATACAGACAAAATGGAAGCGGTTATTGACGATGCGCTCGTTCTTATCACTGATAAGAAGATCTCCACAATGAACGATATTCTTCCTCTTCTTGAGCAGCTCGTTCAGTCGGGCAGAAAGCTCGTTATCATCGCTGAAGACGTTGAAGGCGAGGCGCTCACGTCTCTCGTTCTCAACAAGCTTCGCGGTGTATTCACATGCGTTGCTGTTAAGGCGCCCGGCTTTGGCGACAGACGTAAGGAAATGCTCCGCGATATCGCGATACTCACAGGCGGTGAGGTTGTTTCCTCTGAGCTCGGTTATGAGCTTAAGGACGCAGGCATCGAGGTTCTCGGCCGCGCGCGTCAGGTCAAGGTTACAAAGGAAAATACGATTATCGTTGGCGGTGCAGGTGATCCCGATGAGATCCGCGCAAGAGTTCATCAGATCCGCGCGGCAATTGAAAATACAACAAGCGACTTCGACCGTGAAAAGCTCCAGGAACGCTTAGCAAAGCTTGCGGGCGGCGTAGCGGTAATCAAGGTTGGCGCGGCTACAGAAGCTGAAATGAAGGAAAAGAAGCTCCGTATTGAAGACGCTCTTAACGCTACTAAGGCGGCAGTTGAAGAAGGTATCGTTGCAGGTGGCGGTACGGCTTACCTTAACGCGATTCCCGCAGTTGAAAAGCTTCTCAAGACTGTTGAGGGCGACGAAAAGACAGGTGTTAAGATCGTGCTCAAGGGACTTGAAGCGCCCGTTCGCCAGATCGCTGCAAACGCGGGCTTTGACGGTGCGGTTATCGTTGACAAGATCATGAGCTCCAAGAAGGTTGGCTATGGCTTTGACGCATACAATGAAAAGTACGTTGATATGCTCGCAAGCGGCATCGTTGACCCCAAGAAGGTAACTCGTTCCGCACTTCAGAACGCTGCATCTATCGCATCCGTAATTCTCACAACAGAATCCGTTGTTGCAGATATTAAGGAGCCCGAGGCAGCACAGGCACCCGCAGGCGGCATGGGTGGAATGTATTGATCTGCGCGTAGCGCAATCAGTTATAAGTTATGAGATATGAGTTATGAGATGCTTCGCATCGCTGATAACGCTTGCGTAGCAAACTCTAAACATTTGGCGCTCCCCAAATATATAACTGTAAATTTAAAAACCTCTCGCATAAGCGAGAGGTTTTTTGTTATTATATCGCCAGCATAAAATATTCCGCAAGCGTTTCGGGGGATTCAACTTTGCCGTTGTCGAGCCACCAGCGGACTGTTTCAACAAACGTTGTACAGATGTGATTTATCCAGAAATCAAGGGGAAGGGCGGGTGGCTTTTTATTTTCGAAGAGATGGAGCTGGTATTTTATCAGTGCCTTTAAGTTCTCCTTGAAATAACGTACAAAAAGCTCGTTGTTCTCGCAGGAGAGAAGCTCTAAGATATTGTTATCGTTTTTTTGCAGATGCTGAAGCAGATGTAAAATAACCGATGCGGGCGCGTCGCACTCGAAGATGTGGTGATGATGCTCATTACCGTCCTCGGTCGAGTCGAATATGTGGCAGAAAAGCTCCTTACAAAGCTCCTTGAGTAAAAAATCCTTGGTTTCAAAGTGCGCGTAAAACGTAGCTCTGCCAATATTTGCGGTGTCTATAATTTCGCCAACTGTGATCTGATTAAAATGTTTTTTGGAGAGAAGAGAAATAAATGCTGAAAATATCGCCTCTCTCGTCTTTTTTTGCCGTCTGTCCATATTTTCTCCATACATTTTGAGAATTTTGTTCGGTATCGAACAATTATAAATAAGAATCTGTTGATTTTGTATTTCGGATTGAATATAATTATATTGAACAAGTAGTTCGGTAACTATATTGTATCAAAAATTTTCAGTTTTGTCAACACGGAGGAAACGATGAAAACCCATAAAAATATTTTGATTGCATTTATATTGAATTTCGCATTTTCGATCTTCGAATTTTTCGGCGGAGTTTTCACGGGAAGCGTTGCCATTACCTCTGATGCAGTTCACGATCTCGGAGATGCTATGAGTATTGGTATGTCGTTCTTTCTCGAAAAAAAGAGCAAGCGTCAGCCCGACGAAAAATACACCTATGGATACACGAGATTTTCGGTGCTCGGCGGGGTAATAACCACCTTTATTCTTCTTATCGGTTCTGCCGCGGTTATTTATAATGCAGTGCATAGAATTTTCAACCCCGTCGAAATTAATTATAACGGAATGATAATTTTTGCGATCGTGGGGGTTTGTGTTAACCTGGCGGCGGCATTCTTTACACATGGAGGGGATTCGTTTAATCAAAAGGCCGTGAATCTTCACATGATCGAGGACGTTCTCGGTTGGGTGGTCGTTCTTGTGGGCGCGATCGTTATGCGCTTTACCGACTTCTATCTTATTGACCCTATTATGTCGATTGGAGTGGCAACCTTTATTCTTGTGAGCGCGATAGGGAACCTTAAGACCGCTCTTGATATTTTCCTTGAAAAGAATCCTATGAGCCGTGAGATCAAGGAGATCAAGGAGCATATAACCCGTATTGAGGGCGTGCTCGGTGTTCATCATATTCATATCCGTTCGACTGACGGATATAACGTTTTTGCGAGCATGCACGTTGTTGTAAACGGTGATCACAAGGAGATTAAAGCGAAAATTCGCGAGGAGCTTTCCAAGCACGGAATCTGTCATGCTACCCTTGAGCTTGAAGACGAGGGTGAGGAGTGCGGAGCGGAGTTCTGTCATCTTGAATTTGAGGAGAGCGCGGGACATCACCATCACCACCATCACCACCATCATCACCATTAATTAAATGGGGTATTGCCTTTTCGTATAATTTATGCTATAATATGGTAAAGATCATACGTCTATAAGGAGGTATTTATGATTAAATATGATATAGAGGGAGGAAATCTTCCCGTTCTTATATGCTACCCCGAGGTTGGACAGACGCTTTGCACACAGACGGGCGCGATGAGCTGGATGAGCCCCAACATGCAGATGCAAACTAATTCTGGCGGCGGCGTTAAGAAGGTCTTTGGCAGACTTTTCTCGGGTGAATCGCTCTTTATGAATGAGTATACCCCCATAGGAAGCACGGGCACGATAGCGTTCGCTTCGAGCTTTCCCGGTTCGATCCTTCCGTATCACGTAACTCCCGGCAGGGGAATAATCGTGCAGAAGCGCGGCTTTCTCGCTATGGAGAAAGGGCTCGACGTTTCGGTATATTTTCAGAAAAAGTTCCGTGGTGGATTTTTTGGCGGCGAGGGCTTCATTATGCAGAAAATTTCAGGTGATGGCCTTGTGTTCCTTGAAATTGACGGATACTGCAAGGAATATACCCTTGAAGCGGGACAGAGCATTATCATGAATACGGGATATCTTGCGGCTATGAGTGATACATGCACCATGGACGTTGAAATGGTAAGGGGTGTTAAGAATATATTCCTCGGCGGTGAGGGATTGTTCAACACGCGTGTTACGGGTCCCGGTAAGGTATATATTCAGTCCATGCCTATTTCGAATACCGCAGCGGCGATCGCGCCTTACATACAGATCGAAACAAACAATGATAACAACGGCGGAGGCGGATTTACGATTCGCTTGTAATATGAAAAGCACCGAGAAGAAACTTCTCGGTGCTTTCTGTTTTAGCTTATAATATCGGATTGCAGAGTGAACATTTTCTGAATATCGTCAAGCAAGGGCTTGTGATCGTCAAGATTTTCATTTTTGATGAATTCTCTCGCGGCGGCGAACGCCTCTTCCATAAGAGATGCGTCCTCGCACATATCGGCAAGCTTGAAGTACATATCGCCGCTCTGTCTGATCTCTCGGCTTGTGGAGAGGCAGAGAAAGTCGCCGGGGCCTCGCTGCTTCAAGTCCTCCTCGGCAATCTCAAAGCCGTTGTAGGAACGCGTCATGGTTTCAAGGCGCGCTCTTGAATTCTCGGAGAGCTGGGCTTTGGATTTAGTTCCCGCAACCAAGATGCAATATGATTTTTTGCTTCCTCTTCCAACTCGACCGCGAAGCTGATGTAACTGAGAAAGACCGAATCTTTCGGCGTTTTCTACTATCATGAGCGTGGCATTAGGCACGTTCACGCCGACCTCGATAACGGTTGTGGAAACGAGAACGTCAATATTGCCTCGGGCAAAATTGTTCATAACGGTATCCTTTTCGGCTGTTTTGAGCTTACCGTGAACAAAGCCGATACGGAGATTTTGTAGTCGTGCCGCAAGCTCGTCCGCATATTGAACTGCCGCCTTGAGCGGAGGGGCGCTTGGTTTTTCAATATAGTCAAGTGAGGAGAGAGGAATTCCCGAAAGGTCGATTTCGTCGTCCTCAAGCTCCTTTTCTTCAACTGCAGGGCAAACGATATAAACCTGCGAGCCCTCGGATACCTGCTTTTCGATAAATGCATCAAGTCGGGAGCGGTAGCTCTCGTCAACGAGGAAGGTGTCAACCTTCTGTCTGCCTACGGGCATCTCGGTAATTTTTGAAAGATTGAGATCGCCGTACATAACGAGCGCAAGTGAGCGTGGAATAGGCGTCGCGCTCATAACGAGCATGTGGGAGTGGCGACTCTTTTTTGAGAGAGTAGCGCGCTGATTTACGCCGAAGCGATGCTGCTCGTCAATTACAGTAAGCGCGGGGGAGAAAAACTCCACCTTCTCCGAAATGAGCGCCTGCGTGCCGATCACAATATCGATACGCTCGTCGGGATCAACGCTTGAAAGCATTGCCTGAACTCTTGCCTTCTTTGCGGGGGTAAGTGAGCCCACAAGGAGCGCACACTTGATTCCAAGCGCCTCAAACATGGGGGCGAGGTCTGCGTAGTGCTGTGTCGCGAGAATTTCGGTGGGTGCCATAAGCGCCGCCTGACCGCCGTTCTTGACGGCAATATACATAGCCGCGGCGGCTACGACCGTTTTACCGCATCCAACGTCACCGATAACGATACGGCTCATGGGAATATCGTTCTTCATATCGCGAGCGATGTCAGAGATCGCGTTTGTCTGACCGTCTGTCAGCTTGTACGGCAAAAGGGAAAGCAAGGGTGAGACGTCGGAGTCGGGGCATTTTTTTGCCGTACCCTCGCGAGTGACTTTTTTTGCCGAGATCGCCATACCCGTGGCAAATTTGAAGAATTCGTCGAATATAAGGCGGCGCTTGGCTTCGGACAGTGATTTTATATCGGTTGGCTTGTGTATCTGATTTATTGCAAATGAAATGTCGCAAAGACCGTGCCCGTCGAGAATATCGCGGGGCATACAATCGGGAATATTGTTTTCCACAAGTGAGAGCGCGGAGTCGACATGGGACGCGATCTGCTTTTGCGAAAGTCCGTCGGTGAGCGGGTAAATAGGTGCAAATGGGGGGAGGGGCTTGTCCTCGAAATACGGCTCTGCTACGGGGGAGCTCATTTCGTAATTTTTGCCTACTTTCTCAACCCTACCGAAAAAGCGGAAGGTTGAGCCGATGGGGAACGTGCTCTTGAGATAATCCTGATTGAAATACGTAATTTCGCACACACCAGATTCGTCGAACGCGCGGAATTTAAGGAGCGACATGCCGCGTCGAATGAGATGAACTCTTGGTGCAGTTGCAACCGTAAGAATTACTGCGCTTTTGAGGTCGGGGGACGCCTCGCAGAGCAGGGAGATGTGTGAGCGGTTTTCGTAAGCTCTCGGGAAAAAGTAGATAAGATCGCGCAGATTTTCAACGCCGAGGCGGTTGTACGCCGTCCTCTTTACTTTTCCGACGCCGTTGATAGAGCCGATAGGATATTTTGAAAGATCGTTTAATTTTTCCATGGCTCCTCCTTAAGCATCGTCCTTTGTTACGTCTGCCCGTGTTTTGTTAATATTAGCGAGCGGGTTTTGTGACATAGCGTTCATCATCTGTTTATCGTTTACGTGGGTATATATCTGCGTTGTGGAAAGCTGCTCGTGTCCGAGGATATCTTTAAGTACACGGATATCCACGTTGCCCGTCTGGTACATAAGAGTCGCGGCGGTATGGCGTAGCTTATGAACGGAATAGTTTTTTGAGCCGAGCCCCGACATGTCAAGGTATTTATATACCATTGCCTGTACCATCTTGTCGCTGATACGCTTGTCGCGATTACTTAAGAACAAAGCTCTGTCATTGATGCCCTTGTATTTTTCGGTCATTCGTACGTTCTCTATATATTCGTAAAGCACTGCCTTACAGGCGTCATTGAGGTAAATTATGCGCTCCTTTGCGCCTTTACCTACAACGCGCACGTGCTCGTAATTGTTTTCAATATCCGTAATGTTTATCCCCACAAGCTCGGAAAGTCGCATGCCGCAGTTGAGAAAAAGGGTTATGATACAAAGATCGCGCAGACGGGTTTTCGAGCTTACGTCGTTTCTTACCGTATCGATGAGCGTGAGCGCCTCGTCAAGCGAAAGAAACTTCGGGAGTGTCTTCTTGGGCTTCGGAGCTTCAATATTCGCCGCAGGGTTTTCGTCAAGATAGCCGCGTTTGAAGGTCATGAATTTGAATAGCCCCTTTATTGCCGAGAGCTTTCTCGCTCTGGACGCCCACATATTGTCGCGCACGTTTCCCGCGTAGAGAAGAAAATCGTATATATGCTCGGTTGTGATGCCTCTTATGTAGTCGACGTTGACCGAGAGAATGGAGATTTCGGAAAATTCCTCCGACTCGGGAGATATTCCTTTATCCTTGGCTATCATGTATCTGAAAAACGTGCGAAGGTCGAGAAGATATTCGTCAACCGTCTTCTTTGAACAGTTCTGTATTGCGGATTTGTATGCCGCAAATTCGCGTATTATTGGCGGAAATTCCGATATATCAACAGAATAGGGCATTACTGCCTCCTTATTATACAAAATTTTTATCAATTACATTATACTATAAATAATGTATATTTGTCAAGATATTGCAATTTTTTCGGTAAAATCTCTTGCAAATGCCAATATACTGTGCTATAATATAAAGTAAGATAGTATGTTTTCAGCCGACGCGTCGGCAAGAAAGGAAATTAAAATAATGGATATGAATAACGTAAAGAAGAAATTGCCCCTTATATTTTTGATCATAGGCGGTTTGCTCATTCTCGGAGGCGTGCTTATGCTTATCTTCGGAGCGGGCGATAGCTTCGGATTTCTCAAGGTAATGTTTATTATAACGAGCATCGTTATGATTCTGCTCGGTTGCACTTGCATTTATTTTGTAAGCACGATCACAACGAAGGCGACTCCCAACTTTTTCCTGTATGAGACGGGCACGAAGAACAATATGCCCATCGAGGAGCTTGAATTTGATCACGTAAACAGAAAGATGACTTATTTTATGTCCCACGTTGCAAAGAATGCGCGTGAGGTTTGGGAGAGAGATGTCGTTGGCTCTGAAAACGAGATTTTCGGCGACGAGAATCAGTTCCGTCCTCTTGCTGCTTACAAGGTTCTTTTCGACCTCTCCGACCGCGGTAATGACGCTGTTTGGGCGCTCTATCTTAACGCGAGCGACGACATCATAGTTTCCATCGTTGATGCGCTTGCGCTTGGCGGTGACATTGAGCTTGGTAAGGCGATAAGACATCTTCACAAGACGGCTGAGGGTGATGCGGAGAAGACACAGAAGTTCCTTTCCGACAACAAGGTCTATATCCAGAAGAAGATGGTAAAGTACGTAAAGGCAAATATCGAAAAATTCTAATTTAAAGTTTTAATTCTTGGAAAGGAGGAGCGTATGTTTAAGATAAAGATGGCGGGCGAAGTAATCGAGATCGACAATATCCACAGTTACATAAAAGAATACTGCCGTGAGTATCTTTGCGACGATGCTCCCGCCTTCAGAGTTAAGACAACTGTTGATGAGATAAAATCCTATCTTGCCACTCGAGGTATCGAGAGCATAGACGATGCGACCGCAGAGAGAATTCTTGTTTATAAGAAGATCGCGGCAAAGCTTGCTGAACGCGGAATGTTTCTCCTTCATTCCGGCGTTATCTCATACAAGGGAAAGGGAATTGCATTCGTGGCGAGCCGTGGAGTAGGAAAGACAACACACGCGATGCTCTGGAAGCATTCCTTCTGGGATGACGTGAAATTCGTTAACGGAGATAAGCCGATTGTGAAGTGTGAGAACGGTAAGTTTGTAGCTTACACCTCACCGTGGAAGGGCAAGGAGGGACTTGGTGAGATCGAGTCCATCGAGCTTTCCGCTATCGTGTTTATCGAGCGCGGAGATAAGCCGTCCGTCAAGAGCATAGCTCCTCGAGATGCGGTGGCTTTGATCTCGAATCAGAGTATCGCGCCCGAGAGCAGAGTATATGACGGTGAATTTTCCGAAAACATCGCGGCAATGCTGAAATCCGTTCCGCTATATGCGGCAAAGGTCAATATGGATAAGGAATCCGCTGTTGCTGTAAGAGATTATATTTTCAAGTAAAAAGAAGCGAGCATCAGGTGATGCTCGCTTTTTGTTATTCGGGTTTGTAGTTGTAGTGGATTGTGGCGTCGGTTAAGGATTCGTTTGATTCTCCTATTGTAAGCGCTCCCCAATCTCCCTCTGTGCCGGCATAATATACGTCTGTAAGCTTGTCACAGAAATGGAATGCACATTCATTAATTAACGTTATGCTTTCGGGTATTACAACGCTTGAAAGATTGATGCAATCGAAAAATACCGAGAAGTTCAATGAAGTAAGTCCTTCCGGCAGAGCGATATGTGTAATTCCCGAAGAGGAAAACGCGTAATCATCGATTTTTGTTATGCCGTCGGGAAGGTTTATGCTCTGTAAATTATAGCATCCCGAAAACGCGCCCAGCTCAATGGTGTTTACCGTATCGGGAAGAACTATCTCGGTTACTTTTGCACATTCTGAAAACGAGTAGGATGCGATAACCGATATATTCTTAGGCAGAGTAATTGAAGTTGCGTTCGCGCATCCGTGGAATGCGTAGTCCTCAATAGAGGTTACACTGTCGGGAATTTTGATTTCGGTAAATGATCCGCACATTGAAAACGCGCCTCGCTGAATTGTGGTAACGCTCGAGGGAATGGTTACGTTTTCAAGTCTGATGCATTCTGAAAAAGTATCTTCACATATCGTAGTGATGCCGTCAGGCAAATTTATCGTTTTAAGCTCGGGGCATTTTTTAAATGCGCCCTTCGATATTTTTGTGATGCTGTCGGGAAGGGTGACGTTTACAATGTATCCCTTGTTTGCAAAGGCGTCCTCGCCGATTTCGGTTACGGGAACACCGTTATATTCTTCGGCAATGATTATATCCGCCATTACTCCCGAGCAATCGACCGCGATGGCATACGTGCCGTCATCGGAGATCTCGTATACTATCTCGGGCTTAGTGCTTGCTTCGGGAAGAGTTGATGTCTCTTCGTTTTCTTCATTCTCTTCGGGTGTAAAGTTTCCGTCTTCTTTTTTTGACTTGCAGGAAACAAGGAGCATTGAGATAAGAGAAACAGTAAGCAGTATGATTAAGAACTTTTTAAACATCTTTGTCCTCCTGTGTGCTTGATAAAATCATTATAGCATACGTTATGTAAAATTGCAAGTCATAAATAAAAAAGCCAACTCGAAACGGAGTTGGCTTGATATCAATGCTTTCGGCGGGAGTTGAACCCCCGCCCTGCGATTTTACAATCTGCATTATGCGCTCTGTTTACATACAAAATGCCGATCTCATTATCCTGCCAAACAGATCTGTAACGGTGATACGCTCGACGGTGCTTTCCGATACAATATCGACCGAGCCGATTTTTTGACTGTTGAGGTAGAATTCGACCTCTCCGATCTTATCCCCCGTCTTGATCGGTGCGCTCACGGAGTCGGGCAGGGTGATCTTTGGCTCGATATATTTAATTTCGTTTTTCTTGACCGTTATGGCAAACGCATCATGCTTGGCGTTTAAGGCGGGCACCTTGCCGCCCGCGACCCTGACGTTTTTGAATTCGCCCGCGCCGTAGGTGTAGGTCGCGAAATTTGAAAAGCCGTAGTCGAGAAGATTTGACGCGATATTATTTCGTACGTCACGATTCGGCGCGCCCATGACTACACAGATGAGGGAAAGTTCGTCGCGCTCGGCGGTAACCGAAACGCAAAATCCCGCCTTGGCGGTGGAGCCCGTTTTAAGCCCCGTACAGCCCTTGTAAAATCTCACAAGTCGGTTTGTATTGGTAAGTCCGAATTCTCCGTTACGGATCGTATCCATCCACGTTGAGCTGTACTGTAAAATAAATTTGTGCTTTATAAGTGCGCGTGACATAAGCGCGATATCATACGCGCTTGTTTTGTGATTTTCCACGGTATCGTCAAGCCCGTTGGTATTTTCAAAACGGGTGTTTTTCATGCCAAGCTCCTCCGCGCGCTTGTTCATCTGCGAAACGAAAGCCGCCTCGCTCCCCGCAATATGCTCGGCAAGAGCCACAGCCGCATCGTTTGCCGAGGAAATAATAACGCTTTTGAGCATATCCTCGACCGACATCTGCTCGCCCTCCTTGAGGAAAACCTGCGAGCCGCCCATACTTGCCGCGTGAGCAGATGCGGTAACGGTATCCGTCATTTTAATTCTGCCGTCCTCAATTGCCTCTGCAACGAGGAGAAGAGTCATGATTTTTGTGACGGATGCGGGCGGGAGCGCCTCGTCCTTGTTCTTTTCGTAGATCACCGTGCCCGTATTGGCATCCATAAGCACCGCGCTTGTGCAATTAAAGTCCATTTCGGGAGATTCCGCCGCAGTTGGGTATGCTTGATTTTCCGTAGCTGATGCGTTAAATATAAGCGCACTCTGAACGATAATTATAAATATCAAAAAAAGCGCCGCAAACCGATTTTTCTTCATTTTTGCCTCCATCATAATACAATTTTTATATATTGTATTCGTGTGCGGCTCGTCCGTATTCTCGGTCTGCGGTGCGTTTTATTTGTTTTTAAGTTCTTTTTTGATGGTTCGGAAGGCAATCTTTTCACCCTCGTCGCGAAGGAGAATAAGCCAACGCTCGATGATCTCCACGGTGTCGGGGTGCATAATTTTTTTGCCGCGTCCCTGCGCGAAATACTCGTAAGGTGATGCGTCGGTATAATTTTTGCCCTTGTAAATCTTACTTGCGGCAATTCTGTCGCAGAACATTTCCGCTACGTATTTTTTAGGCATGGGAACGCTTCTGTATTCCTTTGTTACGGGGTCGACGTCGTTCCAATATTCGAAATGATGGCGGTTTCTGCCCTTGTGGTGCATCCATGCAAGCGATTGTCCCGTTTCCTCGCGTTCAAGCTCGGTAGGACTTCTGTAGCCGACGTAGTAGCGCGCGCCCTGAATAAACTCGGTGGGAGAGTATTTCGAGAGATCGTGGAAGAGCCCCTGAAATCCGATTCCGATCTTAAAGCAGTGCGAAATAACCTTGTGTCTGTGGCGTGTGATCGTGCAGAAGTGCTTTATGGGATGCGATTTTCTCTTTGCTTTATTTGTCATATTTACCTCTTAAATTTGAATCGAATCGAGAATCTTCATTCCGCGCTTTTCGGGAATTGCTCTTACGGTTTCGTAGAGCTTTTTGTCCTTTAAATATTCGGGCGCATGCGCGTCGCATCCGATGATCGCGGTACAACCGCAGTGAGCGGCGATGTCCCAGAATCGTTCGTTCGGGTAATTTCTGCCCACGGCTTTTCCAAGCATGTTTACCTCAAGGGGAATGCTTCGCTCGGCGGCGGCGCGGCAAAATTCTTCGGTGTATTTTGTATAGAGCTTACTGTCTCCAGTAAACTGCAAAAGATCGGGATGCGCGATATATATGAATTTGCCCGTTGAAAAGCCCTCGAGCATCTGGCGGTAAAATTGCTTTAAGATACCCTCGTCGGCAGTCGGACGCCCGTTGTAATGCTCGCAGTCATATTCGTTTTTGTTGAAATGCTGACCTAAAATAAGATAATCGTATTCGTATCCCGACAAGAACTTGATGAGGGAATCGAAAAGAGCGGGGAAGTATTCTGCCTCAAAGCCGATCTTGATGTCAATATCGTTCTTGTATTCCTTGCGCAATGCTTGGAGTTTGTTTATATATCCGTCGGTCTGATCAAGTCGCATGCGGTAGCTTGAATAGTGATGCGGTGGGAAGGGCATTGGGGAGTGGTCGGAAAAGCCGAGTATTTTAAGTCCGCCCTCGATGGCGCATTCTATATATTCTCTCTCGTCGCCCGTCGCATGATTGCAGAGCGTCGTATGTGTATGGTAATTTGCGTACATGTTTTAAATCTCCGTTTTTAAATCTATAGTTATTATATTACTTTTTGGGATCAAAGTCAATATTTACAGACGCTTTGCATCTTTAAAAATGACAAAATTTATTATGAAATTTAAATATTTTTCTTTTATGACAGTTTTTTTAAAAAGCTATTGCAAAATCCTTGAAAATGTGGTACAATGTATGCTATCACACTATAGTTATTTGTCGAAATGTGTCTTTTTGGCAGATAGAGTGTAAATACCGTATAGCGATATTGAGGCCCGATTCCTTTGCTTTGCGGTTTTTGCAAAAAACAGAAAATGATATGCTTTCCCCATTGGCTTTGCCGCAAGGAATTATCTCATCTGAATATGCATTAAAAATTTCGGATTTATATCTTTTATAAGGAGTTTTTATGTGTAATGGAAAAGGATGTCATCATCAATTTAAAGAATCTCACCAAGGCATTTGACGGCGAGATCGTGCTTGACGGAATCTCCCTTGAGATCCGCGACAAGGAATTCGTAACCCTGCTTGGCCCCTCGGGTTGCGGAAAGACAACTACGCTTCGTATGATCGGCGGCTTTGAAACGCCCGATTCAGGCGAGGTATATTTCGACGGAAAGAACGTGGCCGACGTTCCTCCTCACAAGCGCTCTGTTAACACTGTATTCCAGCGTTACGCGCTTTTCCCCCATCTTAACGTATACGACAATATCGCGTTCGGTTTGAGAGTCAAGAAGATCAAGGAGTCGGAAATTGCCGAGAAGGTAGCCGAAATGCTCGCTCTCGTTAACCTCCGTAATTTTGAGAAGAGACACATCTCAACTCTTTCGGGCGGTCAGCAGCAGAGAGTTGCGATTGCGCGCGCTCTTATCAATCAGCCCGAGGTCTTGCTTCTCGACGAGCCGCTCGGAGCTCTTGACTTGAAGCTTCGTAAGGACATGCAGACCGAGCTTAAGAATATTCAGCAGAAGACGGGAATTACGTTTATTTACGTAACTCACGACCAGGAGGAGGCGCTCTCCATGTCCGACACCGTTGTAGTTATGGCGGGCGGCAGAATCCAGCAGGTCGGAACTCCTACGGATATTTATAACGAGCCCGTAAACGCGTTCGTTGCGGACTTTATCGGAGAATCCAATATTCTCGACGGCGTAATGATAAGCGACTACAAGGCGAAATTCTCAGGTCATACGTTCGAATGTCTCGATAAGGGCTTTGATCCCATGGAAAAGGTTGACATAGTTGTTCGTCCCGAGGACGTTGACGT
>JAZQWL010000011.1:0-10922 GCA_045632305.1 Eubacteriales bacterium
GAAACAACAAGCGCTGACGAAACAACAAGCGCTGACGAAACAACAAGCGCTGACGAAACAACAAGCGATGACGAAACAACAAGCGATGAACAAATCGGCAATGATATGATTGCGCAATTTATACTTGATTATGAAAAGCAGCTTTTGAATAGCGTCGGAAATAATTCCAAATATGATATTTCAATTAAAGCTGTTAATAAAATTTTTTGCTCATTGAATTTAAACAAAGATGCCTCAGCAGATTTAATAATTGAAAGATATGATATGCATAACTCTTTTCCTGATGCGGAAATTAGGAAATCCGGTTATTCAAATTATATTTCAATTGCAGTCGACAGAAATAATTTTACCGAAGCAATGTACCAAAAATTGAATCAGATCACTGAAGAGGATTCTGAAGTAAATTCTTTGGATTTTGTTTTAGATGAAACGTACGTAAAAGTATTTGTGCCGCGAATAGAGTATTATTCGGACAATGCTCTGGCGATTAATTTTGAAAAAGCTAACGGGATTATTACGGACAGTTATAATGAAAGTTATATAATTAAGTCAAAACAGGAATATGATGAATATTTGAACACTCTTCTTGATAAAAACTCGTCTTCTTATGTGCAAAGCGAGGTTAATGAGGCCAGAGAACTGTATGACGGCGCATTTTTCGAAGAAAATGCTTTGATCATTACGAAAATAATACATTGTCCTTCCGGAGAAATAAAAACGTCGATTTATAACGTCTATGTATCTGATAATACGGCATACGTTGCTATTCAAAGAGACGTACCTACAGTATTATTGGATTATGTAAGCGAATATAATTATACTTTAATTGTTCCAAAGAACGATGTTATAAACGTGGATAATGTTATAACTTTAGATTGATTTATGCATATAAAGCCCCGCTTCGGCGGGGCTTTTTGTATGTCAAAAAAATATATTTGACAAATTTCTAAATTGTGCTAAAATGAATATTGAACCTGAAAAAGATCTGTATGGTGTGATTTGCCGTGCAAAAAACAGTTTTAAGGAGAAAAATTATGAAGAAGTTTTTACTCGTTTTTTCCGTAATTGCAATTATGCTCTCCGTTTTTACCGCATGTAATTCTGACATGCACGAGCATACATTTGCAAGTGAATGGTCAACAGATGAAGATTATCACTGGCACGCTTGTACAGCCGCTGACGGTTGCACAGAGCAGGATTCTAAGGCAGCTCACGATTTTGAAGTCGTTGAGAAAGGCGATAAGCCCGTAAACAAGTGCAAGGTTTGCGGTTACACAAATGATAAGGTATCCACGGCCCCTGAGCATGAGCACGTTTTCGAGGATAAGTATTCCAGCAACGAAAACTTCCACTGGTATGCTTGTACAGTTGAAAACTGCTACGAGAAGGGTGAGAAGACTGAGCATGCATTCGGTAATCCCGAGGTTAAATACACAGACGGTAAGATTACGATCACTTCAGTTTGTGTTGACTGTGAATACAAGAAGGTAGAAGAACAGAACGTTGATACCGAAATCAAGGACGAGATTTCTTGGGACCAGGCGTTTAAGAGCTTTGAGCCCGTAAACTATACGCTTGACGTTTACTTTGAGATGCTTGACGGTTCCGCAACACAGCATAACCACTGCGAAGTAACTTCCAATAGCATTTTCTATTCGATCCCCGGTTACCATTAGTTTTATTCAATCAAAAACTCTGACGGAAAGTGTGTAACATATCAGAAGTACGGTGATGACGAAACACCGTATACCTTGCTCAGCACTACAAGCGACATGTTTTTGATTAGAGGTAAGCAGGAATCTATAATCAAGATTTCCTTTGAAGAAAACTTTGAAAAGTTTACATACGATGAAGCGACAGGAAGCTACGTTTGTGATGAAACGATTACCGCAAAGTATATCGTTGGCGAGCATGAGATGGAATTTTTCTGCTATAATAATGTAGTTCAGATCACAGACGGTAAGATCAGCTATATTAGTGCTAACTATTATTTCGAGGAATCAGAGCTTACTTACCAGAAGATGACTTTGATTTATTCAAATATTGACCTTACATCCGTTGAAATTCCTCAGTCTGTAATCAATAATGCTCTTGAGGATAAGAACCCCCCCCGAATATTACGAGGAAGAATTTGATGATTCTTATAATGAGGGATACGAGGACAATCGCGGTGAATACGATGAAGGATACACCGAAGATGATCCTTACGATAAGGATTACAATTGATAATTTCAAAAGCCCTGCGGATGCAGGGCTTTTATTCTTTACTTTTTAAAAAAGTGTGTTATAATTAAATTGTAAATTAATGAAAGCAAATGGTAAATTTATTATGAGATTTATTGGAATATCGAGAGTGTTTTCACTTAAAAATGAAGATCAATATAACACGATAGGTGCATTTTGGGACGAAATGGCGGAAAAGTACGGCCTTGAAAATCTTCGGGGATTGGGCTACAGGTGGGAACGCGGATTTATTTATTATGCAATTGGATTAAAGAATGGCAATATTGACGGGGCGGATCTTACAATGGATCTTCCAGACGAAAATTGGTTAGTAGTCAGTGGTAAAACCGACAAGCTCAAGGAGATATACGATGAAATTTACCGAGACGGAGCTTTGACTTATGAAATCGAAACGTTTGATCATAATGGTGAATGCTTAATAAGTTATTACCGCGAGGCGTAAAATATTGACACTTCTTTGATTTTATGCTAAAATAAATATATAAAGATGAACGGGAGCGACGATCTTGTGAAGAGAATAATGCTTTTTAATCTGATTTCGGACACACCCGATGAAGAATCCATGGAGGGTTGATATGGAAATTTGGGACGGATATTTAAGTGACGGCTCGCTTGCGGGAGTTGATCTTGTACGAGGTGAGCCGATACCCGATGGATTGCTTCATCTGGTAAGTGAGGTTCTCGTCCGCCACACCGACGGCGATTATCTCCTTATACAGCGAGATGATAGAAAACCAAATTGGGGTGGATATTTTGAGGCGACTGCGGGTGGCTCTGCGGTAAAGGGCGAGGATGCGTATTCCTGCGCGTTGCGTGAGCTTTTCGAGGAAACGGGAATTAATCCGTTATCCTGCGAGGAAATAGGAATTTACGTTTCAAAATATACGATTTATCACAATTACTTGTGTATTACCGATTGTGATAAGGCGTCGATATCCTTACAAGAGGGTGAAACCGTTACGTATAAATGGGTAAATGAAGAAGAGTTTATTTCTTTTGTGAATTCCGATAATATGATCCCAACGCAAAAGCTTCATTATTCAAGTTATTTTGAAAAGATGGGGTATATATGAATATAAAAACAAGGCACTCGCTGGGCGAGTGCCTTATATCTTTAATTACTTGAGTTCAATTACGCCTTCATCCCACATTGCGGGTGCTTCGTAACCTAAAAGATTAACCATTGTAGCAGCAACTGCGGAAAGACCGAACTGACCGAGATCCTGCTTAACCGTGTAATGCTCCTTGGCATCTGTATTATCGTAAATGATGCAGGGAACGGGATTGAGTGTATGGCTGGTCTTCGCCTTGAGCTTACCGTTCTTGTCTGCCTTGGGCTGACCTGTCTTCTTGTCCATTTCAAACATTTCGTCAGCGTTACCGTGGTCAGCTGTGATAAGAGCAACACCGCCGAGCTTATCTACAACTGCGAGAATTCTGCCGAGCTGGATATCAAGTGCTTCAACAGAGCAACGAGTTGCGGCAAGACTGCCCGTATGACCGACCATATCGCCGTTAGGGAAGTTTACGCGGAGATACTTGTATTTGCCCGACTCGAGAGCTTCAATGAGCTTGTCGGTAATTTCTGCGCACTTCATCCAGGGCCTCTGTTCGAAAGGAACTACGTCGGAGAGAACCTCAACGTATGTTTCGTTTTCTTCGGAGAACTTTCCTGACTTATTACCGTTCCAGAAGTATGTTACGTGACCGTACTTCTGTGTTTCGGAAATTGCGTACTGAGAAACACCGGTATTTGCAAGATATTCGCCCATTGTATTTGTGATTTCGGGGGGAGAAACGAGGTACTTGGAGGGAATATGGAGGTCGCCGTCGTATTCGAGCATACCTGCATAAACAACTTTGGGAACACGAACTCTGTCAAACTTATCGAATGCACCTTCGGGAGCATCAAATGTCTTGGAGATTTCGATAGAACGGTCGCCGCGGAAGTTGAAGAAAACTACGCTGTCGCCGTCGTTAATTGTACCAACGGGCTTGCCGTCTTCTGCAATAACAAAGGGAGGAAGATCCTGGTCGATAACCTTATATTCAGCTCTGTATGTTTCAACTGCTTCAGCAGCAGACGCAAACTGTCTGCCTTCACCGAGAACGTGAGTCTTCCAACCAAGCTCAACCATAGCCCAGTTAGCTTCATATCTATCCATTGTGATCTTCATTCTACCGCCACCGGATGCAATCTTGATGCAGCACGTGTCATCGGAGAGGGAAGCTATGAACTGCTCAAAGGGATTGATGTATTCAAGCGCACTTGTTTCACCAACGTCACGACCGTCGATGAGAATGTGGATTCTTACGTTTGCGATGCCTTCTTCCTTTGCGCGTACGATCATTGCCTTGAGGTGATCGATATGAGAGTGAACGTTACCGTCGGAGAAAAGACCGAGGAAGTGAAGTGTAGAATTATTTGCCTTAACGTTGGAAATAACCTCGCACCAAGTGTTGGATGCAAACATCTTACCTGTCTCGATGGACTGTGTTACAAGCTTAGCACCCTGAGCGAAAACCTGACCTGCGCCGAGAGCATTGTGACCTACCTCGGAGTTACCCATATCGTCATCGGAGGGAAGACCAACCGCTGTACCGTGTGCCTTGAGAGAAAGCGTAGGATAAACGTGCATAAGCATGTCGAGGTTGGGAGTGAAGGATGTTGCAACGGCATTTGAAACCGTTTCGGGAGCAAGACCGATACCGTCCATAACAATTGTGAGGACAGGGCCCTTAACACCGTCAAAATTCTTTGCCTTATTTAAAACATTTGCCATTTTGAATTTACCTTTCAAAAAAATTTCATACAGATACAGTATAAACTATTTTGCGTGATTTTTCAAGAGCAAACTATAAAAATTTTCAAAATTTTATGAAGATTTGATAAATTGACTTGCATTTTTCAAATATAAGGTGTATAATAGTCAAGGTGTAAAAAATAATACTTTAATATATTCAATTTTCGAGAGATATCTTGAAGAAAGGTTGTCAAATGTCAAGTTCTTGTAATCACGATTGTTCAAGCTGCTCACAGAACTGCTCCTCCCGCAAGGGCGGCGTTGAAAAGGACGCAGCAAACCCTCATAGCAACGTAGGTCACATTATCGGTGTATGTTCCGGTAAGGGTGGCGTAGGTAAATCACTTGTAACATGTATGCTTGCCATCAGTATGGCAAGAAAGGGCTACAGAGTCGGTATTCTCGATGCCGACATAACAGGTCCCTCTATCCCCAAGGCATTCGGCTTAAACGATCCTGTAGAAGGCGACGGCGAGGGCTCCATGATTCCTCCCACAACTTGCACAGGCATTCAGGTTTTGTCGGTAAATCTCATGCTCGACGATGAAACCGCGCCCGTTATCTGGCGTGGATCCCTTATTGCGAGTACAGTTCGTCAGTTCTGGAAGGATGCTATCTGGGACGTTGATTATCTCTTTATCGACTGTCCTCCCGGAACAGGTGACGTTCCGCTTACAGTTTTTCAGAGCATTCCGCTTGATGGCGTAGTAATCGTTTCCAGCCCTCAGGATCTTGTGTCTATGATCGTAAAGAAGGCGGCTAATATGGCGGATATGATGAACGTGCCGGTATTTGGTCTCGTTGAAAATATGAGCTACATCAAGTGTCCCGATTGCGGCAAGGAAATAAAGGTGTTCGGTGACAGTCACATTGAAGAAATCGCGGAAAAGTTTGGATATGATCTTCTCGCAAAGATCCCGATGGATCCCGAGGTTGCCTCTTACGTTGACAAGGGTTGGATCGAAACGATCAAGACAAACTATCTTGAAGAAGCGGCAAATATTATTGAAACAAAGTGCAATAAATAATCAAAAAATTCTCCCTGCAAATCAGCAGGGAGTTATTTTTATCAAAGTACTTGCAAAATTTCAAAAAATAGTGTACAATATAGTGAATAACTATTTTTGAGAGATTAGAATGAACAGACAAAAGTTAAATATAAAGAATAACGTCGCTTTGCGTATTGATCAAACGGATAAATTCAAAATGTCACGCTTGTCGATCGCGTTCATATATGACGCTGACAAGGTCGAATCTCCGAAAAAGATGCTCACCTTTTCAACGCTTATGCGCGGAAGCAAGAATTATCCCACGGTAACAAAAATCAACTGCGCGCTTGATGATTTATACGGAAGCACTGTGCTTTACCGTTATTCAAGTGATGGCGACAGACACACCTTTACATTTATATGTGAGATGTTGGAGCAGAAATACATTCCTTCCTTCGACAGAATGGACATTACCGGTGGCACTTTGAAGATCCTGAGTGATATTTTGTTTAACCCCTTGTTTGACAGTGACGGAATGTTTATTTCAGAATATGTTGATAGCGAAAAAGCTATCGCGATAGATAATATCCGTGCAAAGATCAATGATCAGCGCGCTTATGCCTCAAGCAAATGCAAAAAGCTCTTGTATGACGGCGCTCCTTGTGGCATTTCGGTTGATGGGGATGAAGAAACGGTATCTTCATTCGACAGAATATCTCTTGTTGAATGCTACAAATCAATATTTTTAAGTGCAAGAGTAGAGTGCGGATACATTGGATCGGAAAATGCTGATACTATTAGTCGTCTGCTAAATGAATTCTTCGCTCAAATGCCCGACTCTTTAAACGAATGCAGCTACGGTTATACCGCATTTCAGTCTGACAAGGATCTTTTGTATGCCGAAGAAATCAAGAACGTAACTCAGGGACGCCTTTCTATCGGTATGTCCTGCGGCGTTGTCTTAGGCGATAAAGATTACTATGCAATGAGTGTTTTCAACGAAATTTTCGGCGGTGCTTCTACCTCCAAGCTTTTCATGAACGTTCGTGAGAAGAAAAGTCTTTGCTATTATTGCAATTCCGTATATCATCTTTCTAAAGGAGCAATTTTCGTTTCCTGCGGCGTAAATCCTGACAATAAGGACGAAGCATACAACGAGATAATGCATCAACTCGATATCATGAAAAACGGAGAGATCACCCCAGACGAGATCAAGACCGCTAAAAAAATGATTTGTGGATCATTGCGTCAGGTAACTGATAGCACAGGGGGTATCGACGGATATGCATTCAGAAGAGCTATGGCAGGTCTTGACGAGTCCACGATGGATACGATTGAAAAGATCAACGCGGTTTCTTATGATGATATAGTAAGAGTCGCTCGCCTCGTTGAGCCAAAGGTTGTATATTTCTTGCGTGGAGAGGAGGAAGCTGATGGATAATTTATCTGTTTTTGAATCCTCGCTTTTAGGCGAAAAATATTATAGAGTTGAACACAAAAGCGGTCTTCGAGTATACGTTTTCCCCAAGGACAGAACGGGCACTTATGCCATATTTTCAACAAAATTCGGCGGTTCTGTCTCTAAATACAAGTACGGAAATAAATATTATGACATTCCGCTTGGATGCGCTCATTTTCTTGAGCATAAGATGTTCGATAATAAGAATCGGCCAGGTGCTGACGATATATTTTCCGCTCTCGGTGCCTATGATAATGCGTACACTTCAAATGACCGTACGGCGTATCTGTTTTCCTGCAGTGAACATTTCGAGGAATGCCTCACTGAGCTTTTGAGATTTGTTACCGAGCCGTATTTTACAAAAAAATCGGTAAAAAAAGAAATTGGTATCATTTCGGAAGAGATACGTGAGTGCCTCGATGATCCGTATGACCGTTGTAATATGAATTTGCTTGATGCAATGTATTATTTCAATAATGTCAGAAATGAAATATGCGGCACTGAGGAATCCATTGCAAATATTGATCCCAAGGTTCTTTATTCCTGCTGTAAGCATTTTTATACGCCTCGGAACATGATATTGACCGTTTGCGGCAACGTTGACATTGAAACGGTAATAAAGGTTGTAGATAGAATCATCAAGCCCGCAAAACGTAGCAAGGAGCTTGTGGTGCCTACGGTTTCTGAGCCCGTAAACGTTCGCCTTAACTATATTGAAAGAAAAATGCAGGTTGCAAAGCCCATTGTTAGCATTGGCGTAAAAGATACAAGTATTTCCACGGATCCGCGCGAACGACTTAGAAAGGTTGCGGGCGTTAATATTTTATGCAAGATGCTATTTGCAGAATCCTGCGATTTTTATCTTGAAATGCTCGACAAGGGAATTATAACGCCAAGCTTTGATGCGGGTTATTCTTCAAGTCCCACCGCCGCATACGTGATGATCTTTGACGAAACTCCCGATCCAATGCTTTTGAAGAATAAAATATTTGAGCATGTTCTTAATTCACAGGTGAAGGGACTTGATAGAGCGGCATTTGAGAGAGAAAAACGCGCCGCTTACGCTTCCTACGTAGCCGGCTTTGATTCAACTGAAGACATTGCTTTTTCAATGCTCTCGTACGCAGATGAGGATCTTGATATCTTCGATTATCCCGAAATACTTAACAGTGTTACATTTGAATACATAAACGAGCTTTTAGGCGAAATGTTTTCACCCGAAAAATTTGCGGTGTCAGCAATTCTGCCGATAAGCTGAAAAAGAAAAGGAGAAATATTATGTCAACATTATCTTTTCCCGGATTTGGAATTGGCGCGTTTGACGTAAATCGCGTCGCATTTACGCTTCCGTTCGGCGACGGCTTTCCCGTATATTGGTACGGAGTAATTATAACGACGGGTATTATACTGGCATTCATTTACGCTTGCTACAGAGCATATAACGAGGGTGTTTCAGTTGACGATCTTATCGATATAGCGCTGTGGACGGTGGTATGCGGTGTTTTAGGCGCGCGACTTTATTTTGTATTTACAAAATTTGATCTTTACCGCGCGGATACCTTCGGAGAAACGTTGAAAAACATATTCAGCTTCCGTGACGGCGGTCTTGCAATCTACGGTGGTATTATTTGCGGTTGCGCGGCAATCGTTGCCGTTTGCCTTATCAAGAAGATCAATCCATTTAAGGTTACAGACATGGCGGCTCCCGGCGTTATGATCGCTCAGGCACTTGGACGTTGGGGAAATTTCTTTAACGGTGAAGCTTTTGGTGGAATTGTAGCCGAGGAAAGTCCTCTCTACTTTATGAGAATGGGTATCATTTCTTCGAACTCCATTTCGGATTTCAAGACGCTTGAGATGGTTTACGTTCATCCCACCTTCCTTTACGAATCGCTTTGGAATATAGCTGGATTTGTTCTTATAACATTGCTCTACAAGAAAAAGAAATTCAACGGTCAGGTTTCCTGCATGTATCTTGCATGGTACGGATTCGGAAGAATGTTTATTGAGGGACTCCGTACAGACAGTCTTTACGTAGGTATTTTCAGAATTTCACAGGTCGTTGGACTTGCTTGCGTTGTCATTTTCGGCGCGCTTCTCATCTGGGGACTTTTGTACTCTAAGCGTTTTGAAGAAGAAGGATATGAGCCGAAGAAGTTCGATAAGATTTTAATCCCTTCTATTGTTGATGCCAAGGAAGCTTTTCTTCGCGAAAGAGAAGAAAACAAGCAGAAGGCGGCAGAGCGCAAGGCAAACAAGGAGAATAATAATGGCTAAAATTATTGACGGTAAAGCCATTTCTGCTGAGATTCGCGCAGAGCTTAAGGAGGAGACGGTCAAATTCAAGTCCGAGTTTGGATACGCTCCGGGGCTTGCGGTTATTATCGTTGGAACTGATCCCGCGTCTCAGGTTTACGTCAGAAATAAGAAGCGTGCATGCGAGGAGATCGGATTTCTTTCTGAATCGTATGATCTTCCCGAGGAAACCACAGAGGAAGAGCTTATCGCGCTAATTCAAAGATTAAATGCTGCAGATCATATTCACGGTATTCTCGTCCAGCTTCCGTTGCCTCGACATATCGATGAAAAGAAGGTTCTTCTAACCATTGTTCCTTCGAAAGATGTTGATGCCTTTCATCCGGAAAACGTTGGTAAGATAATGATTGGTGAGTACAGCTTTCTGCCTTGTACTCCTGCAGGAGTTATGGAATTGATCCATCGAAGCGGGATATCCGTTGCAGGGAAGAAGTGCGTAGTTATCGGCAGATCAAACATTGTTGGCAAACCTATGGCAATGCTTCTTTTACATGATAACGGAACGGTTACGATTTGTCATAGCAAAACCGTGGATCTTGCAAATATCTGTAAAGAAGCAGACATTCTTGTAGCATCCATCGGTAAACCCAACTTTGTTACAGCAGATATGGTGAAGGATGGTGCAGTAGTCATTGACGTCGGTATAAACAGATTACCGGACGGTAAGCTTTGCGGTGACGTTAATTTCGCAGAGGTTGAACCGAAGGTATCGTTTATCACCCCCGTTCCCGGTGGAGTTGGCCCTATGACGATAACAATGCTCATGAAAAATACGCTTACTGCAGCGAAGGAGCATAAAAAATAAAATAAATATGGGCGGCACGCCGCCCATTTGCCCTCATAGTTAAATGGATATAACAAGCCCCTCCTAAGGGTTAGTTGTGAGTTCGATTCTCGCTGGGGGTGCCAAAAAACACGCTCGCGGTATCACCGTGGGCGTGTTTTTTGATTCCCTTAAGAGATCGAGCTCCGACATTTGCCTGCAAATGTCCTGTCTGCGCAAAAAAAGTCTTTGATATGGATAGTCATTAGCGCAGATATAAGTTCAGATTCTCGCTGGGGGTGCCAAAAAACACGCTCGCGGTATCACCGTGGGCGTGTTTTTTGATT
>JAZQWL010000012.1:0-13420 GCA_045632305.1 Eubacteriales bacterium
CTAAAACCAACAGAAAAAAGAGCAGACATACAAGATTTAATCCTGTGTGTTTGCTCTTTCTGTTTGTATAGGGGATTGGGCTTAGCCCATAATGCGTTTGACCAGACAAATGCGATGCTCGCACTTAACGGCGTTTTTCGAATTCTCCGCTAAGAACATCACCCATTAGCGGAGCGCTTTTTTATTGAACTGCTTTGCCCAAGACAACGTCAATTTTTATCTGTTGATTGTTTCTTACAACCGTAACACTCATCGTGTCGCCAACCTTCTTTGAGGTTATAACGTTCTTGAGACTCTCCATGGATGTAACCGTGACCTTGTCCGCGGCAATAATAATATCGCCCACTTGGAGCTTGCTCGCGGCGTCAAAGCCCTCTGTTGTCGCAAGCACGTAAATGCCTGCGTGTGTGGCTTTTTTGCATCTGTCGGGATTTCTGTTGTAATAATCCTCGGTTACGATGTCCTTAAAGCCCATGTCCGACATCATGAAAAGCTCGCCCTTTTCAACCACGATTCCGCTGATACCGAGTTGGGGAGCGGAGGATGTGGGCAGCTTTGACGGGGCTTTGTAATTTTTGATAATGTTTTCGATTATGGGAAGCGCAACGTTTGTCGGGATCGCAAATCCCATGCCGACGTAATCGTCGGAAAGACGCATCGTAACTATGCCCATTACCTCACAATTGGCATTGACAAGCGGGCCGCCCGAGTTACCGGGATTTACGAGCGCATCGGTCTGTATAAGAAAGAGGGATCTTTCAAGCTGTCCCTGATCGTTGTAGAATTTAAGCTCTCTTGATGGGTGAGAAACGATACCCGCCGAAACGCTCCATGCAAATTCGGGGCCTGCGGGAGTACCGACTGCATAAACCTTCTGTCCTGTGTAGGTATTGTCGGAATTTGCAAACGTAGCGGGGGAGAGGTCGGGAGCGTTGATCTTGATAACTGCTATATCGTTGTACGCGTCGCTTCCGATAAGGGTAGCGGAGTAGCTTCTGCCGTCATAGAGATGTACGTTGATCGCCGTTGAATTTTCAATTACGTGATGATTGGTAACGATCATGCCGTTGTCATCGAGAATAATACCCGTTCCCGTTCCGCTATCGCAAATTACAACGACCGTAGAGTGCTTGAATTTTTCAATGATCTCGGCGGACGCATCATCTTCCGGCGGTGTCGTTTCGGGAACTTGATCGGAAACGTTTATTTGGGTATTGAAGTCAACGGAAGGAGCTCCGTTTGACGCGTTTAAATTGAACCATCCGTTCGCCGTGCCAAGTATTACCGCGACTACAAGAGCGATTATCGCAAAAACGAATGCCGCACTTGCAATTATGCCAAAGATAAGTCCTGCTCGCTTGCGACGGGGTTTTCTGTATTCGTTAGCGTTCTGAATATTTTCGTAATTCCATTTGAACGCGTATTCTTCTTTTGATTCGGGCGTTTCTTCCTGCGGCACGTCCGAGGGCGTTTCTTCTTGCGAAACGCCGAGAACACCATCACCTACGGGAGCTTCGGGTTCTTCACTCGAAGGTGGATCAGCGGGTGTATCCTCCTGCGGTGTGTCGAGAATGCCGTCTTCTACGGGAGAGGTGTTTTCCTCACTCTGAGGGAAGTTGTTATTTTCTGCGGGAGTTTTGCTCTCGTCGTTTTCGTAAATGTTGTTTTGATTGTCAGACATATAAGTCCTCCGTGAATAATGCTTATTTACGCCAACCCGTGTGGGTTGGCGTAAGATCGGTATGTATTAACCCAAGAATTCAAACTTGTAGCCAACGCCCCAAACCGTCTTGAGTATCCATTTGTCGGATGCGCCCTCGAGCTTTTCGCGCAGACGCTTGATGTGAACGTCAACGGTTCTGGAGTCACCGAGATAGTCAAAGCCCCAAACCTTGTCAAGAAGCTGGTCTCTTGTAAATACTCTGTTGTAGTTGGATGCGAGGAAGTAGAGAAGCTCGAGCTCCTTGGGAGGAATGTCGATGGATCTGCCCTGAAGCTTAAGCTCGTATTTCTGAAGACTGATTTCAATGTTTTCGAAGCGTATAACCTCGTCGTCATTCTTTGAGGAATGAGTCTGGCAACGGCGAAGAACTGCCTTCACTCTTGCGGAAAGCTCCTTGATGTCAAAGGGCTTTACAAGATAATCGTCAGCGCCGAGCTCGAGACCGAGCACCTTGTCAAAAACCTCGTTCTTTGCGCTTATCATAATAATAGGTCTTGATGAAATTTCGCGGATCTCGCGGCAAACCTGCCAGCCGTCCTTTTTGGGGAGCATAATGTCGAGAAGCACGATATCGGGCTCGTACATCTTGAAGAAGCTTATACCCTCGGAGCCGTCAAAAGCAACCTTAACCTCATATCCTTCATTTTCAAAATAGTTTTTAATAGATTCGCTGACACCGTGGTCATCGTCAATAACAAGAATCTTGGTATCCATCATTTTTTGATATCTCCTATAGATTTATTTTTACCGCTTTGTTCGCAGAATTTCATTTATGCACGCGTAATAAATTGTAAACTATTGTCAATAAAGTTTGTTTAAAAAATGTCCGAATTTTGACCTTTTTTTGATTATTTATTGTCCAAAAGCTTATCTGTTAATAATTATACCACAATTTAATCGATTTGTACAGTATTTTTTCAAAAAAAGTTAATAGATTTTTGGACAAATTTTTAATGATTTTTGTAGACGGGTTGTTAAATTGTTCATTTTTGTTTATTAATTTGCGCTATTGTTTTTTATCTTGAAATGTAGTATAATGATCTTAATAAAAATACAGGAGGCGAAGCAATGAAATTTTTGATCGTCGTTGATATGCAGAATGATTTTATTTCGGGGGCACTCGGAAGTGATATGGCAAAGAACATCGTTCCCGAGGTTGTGGCAAAGGTGAAGAGCTTTGACGGTAAAATTATTTTCACAAGAGATACACATTTCGAAAATTATATGGAAACGCAGGAAGGGAACAAGCTTCCCGTACCGCATTGTATTAAGGATACCGAGGGATGGCAGATATGCGACGAGCTTGCGCCTTACGCAAAGAAGATTATTGATAAGATCACTTTCGGTAGCACGGAGCTTCCCGAGGTGATAAAGAGCTTTGGCGAGCCCGTTGAGGAAATCGAGCTTTGCGGACTTTGTACAGACATTTGCGTTATTTCGAACGCAATGATACTGAAGGCAAACTTCACCGAGGCAAAAATGAAGGTCTTCGCGAATGCCTGCGCGGGTGTTACCGAGGTGAGCCACAAAAACGCGCTCGAAGCCATGAAGATGGTGCAGATAGAGGTTGTAGAATAATAAAAGATCAGCGGTGAGCTTCGGTTCACCGCTTTTTATATTCAAATCTTTTCCTTATTTTTTCGATATACTCTTGCAAAATGTATCGAAATATATTATAATATACGTATAATAGATAATTATGTGCATTTTTCAGGAAAGCAGGAATAAAAAAATGAAACTTGGTATCGTAGGACTTCCCAACGTAGGAAAATCCACACTTTTTAATGCATTGACAAATGCGGGCGCAGAATCCGCAAACTATCCCTTCTGCACGATCGAGCCGAACGTTGGTATCGTAACGGTTCCTGACAAGCGTCTTGACGTGCTTGCAGAGATGTACGACCCTAAGAAGTACACTCCCGCAATCATTCAGTTCGTTGATATTGCGGGTCTTGTTAAGGGCGCGTCGAGAGGCGAGGGCCTTGGCAACAAATTCCTTTCCAACATTCGCGAATGTGATGCTATCGTTCACGTTGTAAGATGCTTTGAGGACGAAAATATCATTCACGTTGACGGTTCCGTAAACCCGCTTCGTGATCTTGAAACTATCAATATGGAGCTTATCTTCTCGGACATGGAAATGGTTGAGAGAAGAATGGACAGAACAAAGAAGGCGATGAAGGGCGACAAGACGCTTATCTCCGAGCTTGAGCTTTTCGAGAGAATTTACGCTACGCTCGAAGAGGGTAAATGCGCGAGAACTATGACTCTTACAGAGGACGAGCTTGCTGTTCTTTACGATACGCCTCTTTTGACACTCAAGCCCGTAATTTACGTAGCAAACGTGTCCGAGGATGACGCGACAAGCGAGCCGGTTGATAACGCGGCGTATATGAGCGTAAAGAAGTTTGCCGAAGAGGAGCATTCGGGCGTTATCGCGGTTTGCGCGGGTATCGAATCCGAGATCGCAGAGCTTGACGCAGAAGAAAAGTCGATTTTCCTCGAGGACATGGGCATTGAGGAGAGCGGTCTTGATAAGCTTATCAAGGCAAGCTATTCCTTGCTCGGACTTATCTCCTATCTTACCGCAGGCCCTGAAGAGGTTCGAGCTTGGACGATTACCAATGGAACAAAGGCGCCCCAGGCGGCAGGTAAGATCCACAGTGACTTTGAGCGCGGCTTTATCAGAGCCGAGGTAATTGCGTTTGACGATCTCGTATCCTGCGGCAATATGGTTGCGGCAAAGGAAGCGGGACTCGTTCGAAGCGAGGGTAAGGAATACGTTATGAAGGACGGAGATATCGTTCTCTTCAGATTCAACGTATAATGAAAAGATTATTTTGCATTGTGTTTGCGCTTCTGTTGTCCATAGGTGTTTTCTGCGTTGCGGTAAATGCCGAGGAAAACGCCGGCGGCGCAGACAGAATATACACGTTGTTTGATATGAACGGCAGCTTTATTTCGGAAAATCCGATCGATACGAGCGGAGTTGCAAATAAACCGTGGCTGCTCGTCGGCAAGGACGTGTTCATGACGGACGACGGCGGCTATCCAGCTTCGTTCGATAACACCTATGAAAAGTCCTCTTTTTACTACCTTGCGGGCAGTAACAGTATTGAGTGGCTTGTGTCGGATGAGAATTATACCGATTATCTTTCTGATGATTTCGTTGTTGAATACACGGTAGATTACAGTGAAGAGGCGCTCGGCGCGTTTTCGATAGTTTTCGCATATAATTATGAGTACTATATCGAGGTCAACATTGCTCATAACGGATGCGGTGATATTGCGATAGTTACACCGAGCGGCAGAATATCCGTTTTATCGGCAGACAGTATTCTGAATGCGAAGGATCCGAGTGGACTTATATCTGCTATTTCGGGTGAGAGAAGCAATCTACGAAAGACGCTTGCCGTAACGCTTAAGGTATCAATTGTCGAGAACAGAATGCCGCGTGAAATTCAAATTTACGTCAACGGTCTTGAGGTTGGTAAAACCAACGCGGGCTTTGCGGAATCGATAACGAATCTCACTCCTATAAATAACGGAAGCGGCGCGTTTCCCAAGGACAAGCTTGGAAATATCGTTGCTCTGAAGGTTTCTCCCGGCGCGAAGGGTGTCGTGAATAATATTTATATTTACTCTCTTGGTGAAAATACAGAGCCAAATTACGAAGCGCAGGCGCATTACGCCGAAATTTACGGAAACGCTTCGTTTGAGACAAAAACCGAAGAAAACACGGTAGGTCCTACCGAATCGGAGACTATTGAAAAGAATCTTGACAGAGAAATGAACGTGATTCCTAGCGACACGATCCTCACCGTCGCGATTATTCTGCTCGGTCTTGTGGTTTTAATTTCGGTAAGTGTAACAGTAATTTTATTTTTAAGGAAAAGACGTATATGAGAATGAGAAAGAAAAAGCACGGAGCTGAAAGAATTCTCGCTTGCTCCGAGCTTATGATACAGGATTTCGAAGCATTGAAGGCAGATCCCAAATATGCTTTCGAAAATAAGGAAAAGCCCCTCGCACTCGAGATCGGCTGCGGCAAGGGTAATTTCGCGTGCGGTATGTCGGCTAAATATCACGACGTGAACTTTATCGCTATGGAAAAGTTTTCCGACGTTTGCTGCATCGCGCTTGAAAAGGCAAAGAAGAGCGGTGAGAGCCGTCCTGACAATCTTCGCTTTATTATCGGAGATGCTAAAAATCTTTGCGAGTGGTTTCCCGAGCATAGCGTTGATACGATATACCTCAATTTCAGCGATCCGTGGCCCAAGGCGGGACATGCGAAGAGACGCCTCACACACAGGGTCTTCCTTGAAGCATACCGCAAGGTGTTGAAGGAGGGCGGTCGCCTTGTGTTTAAGACGGATAACGTGGGACTTTTCGATTTCAGTCTTGAGGAATTTGAGGCGTGCGGTCTTAATATTGTCTGGCAGACGCGCGATCTTCACAACAGTGAGAGAGCTGAAGCCAACGTAATGACGGAATACGAAAAGAACTTTTCCGAGAAGGGCTTTACCATTAATTCCGCAGAAGTGATATTTTGATTTAATTCGGAGGGCAGTATGAAGCGATCTGAAAATGATAATAAGCCGGGTGGCTTTATCGCTATCGATAAGCCCTCAGATATAACCTCACACGACGTGGTGTTTAAGGCGCGTAAGCTTTTTGCTACCTCTCGAGTGGGACATACGGGTACCCTTGACCCCATGGCGACGGGTGTGCTTGTGCTTCTCATAGGCCGCGCGGCAAAGGCGTGCGAGTATATTTCCAAGGATAAAAAGGTGTATCGCGCAACCCTGCGGCTTGGCTTTGAAACCGACACGCAGGACGTAACGGGAGCGGTTGTAAGTGAAGCTGTTTATACCGCTGATAATTATACCTTCCCGACACTTGAGGAGATGAAGGAGATATGCTCCCGATTTGTGGGCAGAATTGTTCAGATACCTCCGATGTATTCCGCGCTCAAGGTCGACGGAAGAAAGCTTTGCGATCTTGCCCGCGAGGGTAAAACCGTTGAAAGGCAGGGAAGAGAGATCGAAATCTACTCGATCGAAGTCGAGCCGACGGATTTTCCCTGCGATTTTTCTCTCACGGTTGCATGCTCGGGCGGAACTTATATCAGAACTCTTTGCGAGGATATAGGAAGAGCGGTCGGTTGCGGAGCGGTTATGGCAACCCTTCGCAGAAATGAGGCAAGCGGCATTGAAATTGCCCGTGCGTATACTCTCGAGGAGCTTGGCAGTATGACGGAGGAGCAGAGATGGGAGAAGGTCACTCCCACCGAAGAGCTTTTTACAAATTACGAAAAGATAAATCTCTCCGCGTTTTATGAGAAGCTCTACCGTGACGGCTGCCCGATCTATTTAAAGAAACTCGGACTTCAGATTCCTTGCGGTACGCGTCTTCGCGTAGCAAATGAGAGAGGCGAATTTTTCTCGCTCGGCGACGTGATCGAAACGCCCGACGGTGTTGCGATAAAATCAATAAAAATCTTCAGCTTATAAAAGAAAACGAGCAGATCTTAGTCTGCTCGTTTTTTAATGGTTTATTTTACGAATTCGTTGTAGATCGCGTTGATCGCATGCTCATATTCCGCGTCATCAATACCGACGATGATATTAAGCTCGCAGGAGCCCTGGTCGATCATACGGATATTGATGTCTGCATTTGCGAGGGCAGTGAATACTCTCGCCGCAGTACCCTTTGCCTTGATCATGCCTCGACCAACGATAGCGAGGATAGTTACGCCGTCTTCAACTGTGATGGCGTCCGCGTTAGTTCTTCTCTGTATAGCGGTGAGAAGACGCTCGCGCTTGTCTGCAATCGCCTGAGTGCTGATAATAACGCTCATTGTGTCGATGCCTGAGGGAAGATGCTCAAAGGAGAGTCCGAATTCCTCGATTGTCTCAAGCACCTTTCTGCCGAAGCCGATCTCGGAGTTCATCATGTCCTTTTCAACTCGGATAACCGAGAAGCCGCGCTTACCTGCAATACCCGTAATAATATTATCTCTGTCGTAGCTTGACGCTTCAGATACGATCATCGTGCCCGCATCGTCGGGCTTGTTCGTATTTCTGATGTTGATCGGAATCTTTGCATATCTTACGGGGAAGATCGCGTCCTCGTGAAGAACTGTTGCGCCCATATATGAAAGCTCACGAAGCTCGCGGTAAGTGATCGTGTTGATAGGAAGGGGATTTTTTATAATTCTGGGGTCTGCCATCATAAATCCCGAAACGTCCGTCCAGTTTTCGTAAAGATCGGCACAGCAAGCTCGAGCAACGATACTGCCCGTAATGTCCGATCCGCCGCGTGAGAACGTCTTGATAGTGCCGTTGGGCATGCAACCGTAGAAGCCGGGGATAACCGCCTTCTCATACATTTCGAGCTCTGCTGCGAGCGCTTCGTTTGTTCTTTCCTCGTCAAAAGAGCCGTTTTCACGGAAGAAGATCACGTTTTCGGCATCGATAAAGCCAAAACCGAGGTATTTTGCAAGAATGATACCGTTGAGATACTCGCCGCGGGAAGCTACGTAGTCACGACCTGCGGAGTGAAGCATCGCATTCTTTACGTACTGAAATTCACCTGAAAGATCAAAGTCAAGGCCAAGCTCGTTTATGATGCTGTTGTATCTCTCGACGATCTGGGTATACTGCGCGTCAATTTCCTCCGAGGATGCGCGCGCCTTGATAAGATCGTAGCAGCGGTAGAGCATATCCGTAACCTTTGTATCGGTTGAAAATCTCTTGCCGGGAGCCGAGGGAATAACATATCTTCTTGTGGGATCTGCCTTAATGATTTCAGCAACCTTGCGGAATTGCTTGGCATCAGCCAAGGACGAGCCACCGAATTTTACTACTTTAATACTCATAAAAAATAAACGTCTCCAAAATAAAAACTATTACAATATATTATATGAAATTTTTGTCTGTTTGTCAAGAGATATGGAGAATTTAATATTTTTTCCCCTCTTGACTTTTACCGAATAAATGTGCTATAATTATAGTGTAAATACAGAAATTAAAAGTAAAGGAGAAAAAATATGGCAAAGCCGAAGATTGGCATACTTTACGATTTTGATAAAACACTTTGTACGACCGATATGCAGGAGTACAGCTTTATAAAGAACCTCGGTATGGATTCGGGTGAATTCTGGGGCGAGGCGGCAAAGCTCACAAAGAAGCACGAGCTTGAGAAGATCCTCTCCTACATGTTCGTTATGATCCGCGAGTGCAAGAAGAGAGGCATTCCGCTTACCGAAGAATATCTTAGGAAGTGCGGCGAGAACGTCGTGCTTTTCAAGGGCGTTACAACTTGGTTTGACCGAATCAACGAGTTCGGCGAGCAGATGGGCGTTGAGATCGAGCATTACATCATCTCATCGGGTACGTACGAGATAATTCAGGGCACACCTATTGCGAAATACTTCAAGAGAATTTACGCGTGCCGTTATATGTACGACGAAAACGGAGAGGCGATCTGGCCAGCGCTTGCAATCAACTATACGCTTAAAACTCAGTATATTTATAGAATTTCCAAGGGCATTCTCGATGCGACCGACGACTATAACCTCAACCGTGTTCAGGACGAAAGCTTGCGCCGAATCCCTTACAGAAATCTCATCTATATCGGCGACGGAATGACGGACATTCCCTGTATGAAGATGGTAAAGGAAAGGGGAGGCAAGTCCATCGCGCTTTATGCCGCAGGCAAGAGCGAGACAGTAAAGCCCCTAGTTGACGACGAGCGTATCAATTACGTTTGTGTTGCCGACTATTCCAAGGATTCTACTCTTGAAAAGATCGTGAAGCTCATGATTGAAAATATGTCGGTGCTTGAAAAGCTCAAGAGTAAAGAAGACGCCCAGCTCGCACAGTATAAGCGTCTTAATGATAATGATTAATTGAAAAATCAACCCCGCAGGAAAGGCGTTGTGTTCCTAAGGACACAACGCCAACTCTATTCGCCTTTGGCGAGTGATATTGCTTCGCAGTGATATTCGGCCTCAGCCGAGTGGTATTCGCTACGCGAGTTTAGGCGTCGAATATTATATCACTGCAGAGCGAAGCCTCTGCAATATCACTTTTGCGGTAGCAAAAATATAACGCTGTCGAAGACAGCATATCACTAAAAACCATCAGGAAAAGCGCACTTACTCACCACCAAAGGTGGTAGTAGAAACAGAAAAGAGCCGATATGGAAACTAATCCATACCGGCTTTTTAACTGTCCTTTAGCACCCGACGGAAAATCTTTTTGGGGGGTATTAAAGAATATTGCGGTTGTTAAAATTGCGCAGGGTGGAACCGAAGTTTTTGCCCTGTGCAATTTTATAATCAATTGTGTTTTTCCCGGTAAAACAGTTTACTGTAAAAGAATCCGGCGATCAGAACGGCGATAAGACCTGTAAAATAGATGAGCGCCGATATGTATGAGTTGTCAACAATGACGTTGTGGTAGATATTATGATTGCCGTCAAGCGCCAATCCAAAGAACGAGGTGCCGTGAATGAGGTTCATTAAAAGCATGAATATTGCAACGCCGATTATTATCAGCGCGCTTAAAATAGCGTCTCGGACGTTGATTTTTACCTGTCTGCTTCGCACAATATAAATTCCCCAAAGCGAGAGCAAAAGATGCGCGATATAGTCCCAAGCCGCATAGAAGGTGAACGGATAACCCTTTACAGCATAGGTGAGCGCGTTCAGGGTGGGGGAGAGGAGCATGCCGACGGAGAGAAGCGAAATAAGAATGAATAGATGCTTGCGGAGCTTTCCTCTTGAAAAATATATGATCGGCATGATGCTGAACATAAACGGAGAAATGTTTGCCGTGGCAATAACTCCGTGAAAATATATGCTGTTATACCCCGATAAAAACAGCACCTGCAGCGTATAGATAACGTAGCAACCAAATACGCCAGCGAAAAATACAAGGTTTGCCATTCTTGTGTTTTTTATGCGTCCCATAAGTAAAATTATGGATACGTATGCAATTAAAAGTATGGCTATTGTGAGTACGTATTCCATAAATTACCTCTAAGCTGTGAATATTAAGTAGGACAGACCTCGAAAAATTTGCGGCGCGGTTGCTGATTCGATGAACTTGATCGCATCTATGCTTCGTGCCGCAGTTGTTGCTTGACATAATTATATCATATAAATTCTTGTAATGCAAGTGATTTTCAACAAATGGATTGCAAGCATTTTTACACCGAACGTCTCATATTGACTCCTCTTAAATTCCGTTGCCGACAATTCTCTAAATATTTGTTGCAGCCCTCCTCAAAAGTGAGCAACGTTCCTCTCGCCATTTTTAGCTTTTTCATTGCAAAAATCCTTTTCGCTGAACACATCATTTGCGTATTTCCTGAAAACATTATAACGCGTTTTGATGTTTCCGTAAATGATGTGTCTGGAGAGTTTGCGGAAATGTTGCGAATTGCTTTATTGGCGCGATTTTATTTGTTGTTATTCTGTTTCAATTTGATCATAAAGCAAAAAATGAGCAAATTAAACTTGACAAACGATAAAATTGGTGATATACTATATATTAGATAAAAATAATGTAATGCGAGGTTTATATGCGTAATTACAATTACAAAAACAAATGGCAGAAATTGCTAACCCCTGAAGTAGTGTCCCTGTTGACACAGATTCATGAGTACAAGGGTGAACAAACCCTATTCATAGAAGCAAAAGCTGATACACTTACTCAGCTCGTTGAGATTGCAAAAACACAGAGTACAGAGGCATCAAATAAAATCGAAGGTATCTACACCTCAGATGAGCGACTCAAAAGTCTTGTTTCTAATAAGACAACCCCTCGTACAAGAAACGAGCAAGAGATTGCCGGATACAGAGATGTGCTTTCAACGATACACGAAAGCCACGACTTTATTCCCGTAAAGCCCTCAATTATTTTGCAGCTCCACCGTGATCTGTATAAATTCAGCGGTAAGTCCATTGGTGGATCTTACAAGGGTACGGATAATGTGATAGCAGAGGAAGATGGTGAGGGAAATAAGCATATTCGCTTCCAACCGGTGCCCGCATGGGAAACACCGGCGGCTATTGATGCAATCTGCGAGGCATTTGACGAAATTTTAGCTCAGACGGATGCGGATCCGCTTCTTATCATTCCGATGTTTATATTGGATTTTCTTTGCATTCACCCCTTCAATGACGGTAACGGCAGAATGAGCCGATTGCTCACATTGCTACTCTTGTATCGCACAGGTTATATTGTCGGAAAATATATAAGTATCGAAAAGCTAATTGAACAGACGAAGGACACCTACTACGAAGCTCTGCAAAACAGCTCTGCCTATTGGCATGAAGATAAAAATGACTATATTCC
Organism: Eubacteriales bacterium; assembly: GCA_045632305.1. Classification (GTDB taxonomy): domain Bacteria; phylum Bacillota; class Clostridia; order Oscillospirales; family CAG-272; genus SVTX01. Next base: position 12,091 of record JAZQWL010000012.1, read on the forward strand.
CTTTGTACAATATACGCTCGGTGTGGTAGTCGCTGCGTATCGTGAGTTTTCATCAAGAGTAAAACTCATAGCTACAAGTAATATGTCCAAGCCCGAACGCATCAGAGAGATCATCAAAGATACACTCGGTAAAATAACAAAAACCGAAATTATGCAAAAATGCCCGGATATCAGCCAAGTTACCGTGCAAAGAACACTTAACGAACTGGTAACGAGCGGTGACATTCTGAAAATTGGCGGCGGACGATACACCGCATATACGTGGAATCACGAAAAGGAGTAAAATATGATTACAGGCGAACTTAAAAATAGAATTGACGGACTTTGGGATGTGTTTGCAGCAGGCGGACTTGTCAATCCTCTTGACGTTATCGAGCAGGTTACGTACTTGATGTTTATTCGCGACCTCGACGATACAGACAATCTTCGCGCCAAAGAAGCCGTGATGCTCGGGCTTCCTCACAAGAGCATCTTTGCTGAAAAGGTAAAGGTTGGCGACCGAGAAATCGACGGCAATCAGCTCAAATGGTCGGTATTCCACGACTTTCCGGCGGCTAAAATGTACTCGACTGTTCAGGAGTGGGTGTTCCCGTTTATCAAGGGGCTTCACGATGATAAGGATAGCGCATACTCCAAATATATGGACGATGCGATTTTCAAAATTCCCACGCCCTTGCTTCTCGATAAGATCGTAACCATCCTTGACGACATCTACGCACAGATGGCGCAGATCAAGGATAGCGATATCCGCGGCGACGTGTACGAGTATCTTCTCTCAAAGATTGCACAGTCGGGTCTGAACGGTCAGTTCCGCACCCCTCGTCATATTATTCGTATGATGGTCGAGCTGATGGATCCCAAGGCCGATGAGGTTATCTGTGACCCCGCGTGCGGTACTTCGGGATTTCTTGTGGCGGCAGGGGACTATCTCAAGGAAAAGCGCAAAGAGGAGATCTTCTTCAACAGACAGAAGAAGGCTCATTATATGAACGGAATGTTCCACGGCTACGATATGGACAGAACCATGCTCCGCATCGGCGCGATGAACATGATGACCCACGGCGTGGACAACCCCTATATTGAGTACCGTGATAGCTTGTCCGACCAAAACCCCGACAAGGAGAAATATTCGCTGATCTTGGCAAATCCGCCTTTTAAGGGAAGCCTTGATTATGATACCGTTTCCGCCGATCTCTTAAAGGTTTGCAAGACCAAGAAAACCGAGCTTCTGTTCCTTGCGTTGATGCTCCGTATGCTTCGCGTGGGTGGTAGATGCGCAGTCATCGTTCCCGTCGGCGTTCTCTTCGGATCTTCGACCGCGCACAAAGCA
>JAZQWL010000013.1:0-15996 GCA_045632305.1 Eubacteriales bacterium
GGTATTATCGATATTATGGGCTCAATCGTTGGTTACGTTCCTTATTTTGGACTTTTGACAGACGAAGGCAGAAAAGCAACTTGGGTTGTAAAGGTTCAGACAACAAAGAAGCCCGAAGCACAGCTCCTCGGTTCTGCAATCGGTATGAAGGTTATGGAGGACGTTCCTTACGTAGTAGGTCTTGACAAGTGGATCGGAAATGAGCTCAACGATGCTGCTTGCGCATATCTTAAGGACTTCGGTGCGGCTACGGCATCCAACGGTGCGGTTGGTCTTTACCATATCGAAAATCTTACTCCCGAAGCGGTTGAGCTTGGTGAGAACCTCATCTCTGAGGGCGCAAAGGAATATATCATTGATGATGCAGAGCTTGAAAGAGTGCAGAGAGAATATCCCGTTGTATGGAAGAATCCCGATGCAAAGCCGAAGCTTTGCTTTGTAGGTTGTCCTCACCTTTCTCTTGAACAGCTCAAGACTTGGACGGAAAACATTGAAAAGTCCTTGGCGGCAAACGGCAAAAAGAAGATTACAATGAAGACGGTATTTACTGCGTCTCCTGCAGTTCTTGAAGCATTTAACAAGACAGAATATGCTGAAAGACTTAAGGCGTGCGGTGTAATTACATCTTACATTTGTCCTCTTATGTATATGAATAATCCTCTCTGTAAGAAGATGCCTGTAATTACATGCTCCAACAAGCTTCGTACATATACAACCGCGAAGTATTACAGAGAAGATGAAATTCTCAATATTATCACAGGAGGTAAGGCATAATGAAGGTATTCAAAGGTAGAGTTGTAACTCCCGGTGAGGTTACAGCAGAAGCACTTGTAACAACCGAAGGGTTTAACACACTTGCATCTTTCCAGATGGCGCTTCAGTTTGGCGACAAGGAAGTAAAGTGCGGCGACCAGAATAATGACGATCTCCACGGCAAGCCCATGATCGGTAAGGCGCTTTGCTTACCTCAGACCATCGGTTCAACAACAGGCGGTCTTGTGCTTTACTGCGCTTGCGCTATGAAAAAGAACCCTGCTTGCATGCTTTTTGCAAATCATATTGACTCCTTGGCGGCCGCCGGCGCAATTTTGGCTGACGTTTGGGTTGACGGAGTTTCCATGCCCGTTGTTGACTCTCTCGGCGACGAGTTCCTCGAATACGTTAAGGACGGAATGAAGATTACAATTAAGCCCGATGGTGTAGTTGAAGTAGAATAACTTGAGCTCTGCTCAAGTGAGTTATGAACGTTTCGCAGAAACGGTTATATCATAACATTTGGCGAAGCCAAATTTATAACTCTAAACTCATAACTCTTCGCTCGCCATTTGCGAAACGAGTTGTCAGTGATGATTGCCTTCGGCAAGTTATAATTGGCTTCGCCAAGTTTGAAATTAGTGGAGATGGGTATGGCAGATAGTGTATTAAGAATGAAATCTAAACAGTTTGCAAAGGATATAGTTTTCCTTTGCAGAAGGTTAAAGCAGAACGGTGTTGAAGCTGCATTGGTTAATCAATTGATGCGTAGCGGTACATCTATTGGGGCGAATGTTCATGAGGCGCAGTATGCGCAGGGGATAAAAGACTTTATTTCGAAATTCGAAATCGCACTTAAGGAATGTAATGAGAGTGAGTATTGGCTTGAGCTTCTTTATGAAACTCATTCGCTATCGGAACAAGACTTTAAGAGTTTTCAATTTCAGTGTATTGAGCTTCGTAGAATGCTTGTTTCGTCTGTCACCACATTAAAAAATAAATGATTTTAAACAGGGCATCGCTTATTGCGTTGCTCTATTTTTGATTATTTCCTTTACAAAACACAAAAAGTGTGCTAAAATGGATTTATATAAGACATTGTGGAGGAATTTCACATGAATTCAAAGAGAATCAGAGATTTTGGCATCACTGTGGGCAGACTTCCTTGCGGTGAGAAAAATAAAATAACCGACGTGCCGGGCGTCAAGGTTGGTCAGGTGACTATCGATACGGACAAATCCAAGACGGGTGTTACCGTGATCATTCCTGCAAATGGTAATCTTCACACAAATCCCGTAATGGGTGCTTGCCACGTTATCAACGGCTTTGGCAAAACAGCAGGACTTATGCAGGTCGAGGAGCTTGGGACGATTGAGACACCGATTGCTTTAACGGGTACGCTCAACGTAGGTAAGGTTCATAATGCGCTTGTAAGCTATACGGTTGCACAGTGCGAGGGTGAGGGCGGCTTTGCCCGTTCTGTTAATCCCGTAGTTGGCGAAACTAATGACGGCACACTCTCCTATGGCGCAGTTCGTCCGACGGATGAAGCCGAGGTGCTTGAAGCAATAAAGAACGCATCTGACGATTTTGCCGAGGGTGACGTCGGAGCAGGCAAGGGAACTGTTTGCTTTGGACTTAAAGGCGGCATCGGTTCGGCTTCAAGAGTAATTGAAATTGACGATAAAAAATACACGCTCGGCGCGCTCGTGCAGACGAATTTCGGTTGCATTGAGGATCTTTCAATCGACGGACTCAAGGTTGGCGCGGAGATCGTCAAGATGATGGAAGAGGAAAAGGCGAGAGCTATCACAGGTCAGGACGATATCGGCTCGATCATGATAGTTATCGGCACGGATCTTCCCGTAACCGAATTGCAGTTAAAGAGAATTTTGAAGCGTGCGATTGTTGGTCTTGCTCGAACGGGCTCATATATTGGTCATGGCTCGGGCGACGTTGTTATCGGTTTTTCAACAGCGAACCGTCGCGGCGGTGACGAGAAGATCCGAACTGTTAATTGCATAAGCGACGGCGTGATCGACAAGGCGTTCCGTGCGGTTGGCGAGAGTGTTGAGGAGGCAATTTACAATTCAATGGTTGCCGCAGACCGAGTTGTCGGCTTTAACGGAAAAGAAACCGTAACGGTTCGAGCATTGAATGAATTTTTGCCCGAAGCGATAGAGAGAGCAAAGCACGGATAAAGTGCAGAGTGCAGAGTGCAGAATGCAGAGCGGTTAAAGTGCAGAGTGCAAAGTGCAGAATGCAGAGTTAAAATGAAATGGAGATTTTCGGCTCGTCCGAAAATCCACTTAAACTCTGCACTCGTAACTCTGAACTCTGCACTAAAGAATCGCTGGTGAATAATGAGGAGAAAAATATGTATTACAATTCTTTCAAGCCCGGTGTGACCTGGTACGATACAGACGGAAATCGAATCCAGGCACACGCAGGATATATGTTTTATGAGAACGATACGTTCTATTGGTACGGTGAAAATAAAGAAAAGTCCCAGTCCGAGTGGGAGCTCTGGCATTGGGGAATTCGTCTTTATTCTTCAAAGGATCTTTACAACTGGAAGAGCGAGGGAATTATTATCGAGCCAGTGCTTGATGACGAAACTCATTCGCTTTATTATAACGCGCGCCTTGACCGCCCCCACCTTTTGTACAACGAGAAAACCAAGAAGTACGTTATGTGGGCAAAGGTTATGACGGGCAGACCCGACAAGCTCGACTATGCGATCATTCTGACCGCGGACAGTATCAAGGGACCTTATACGCTTGTGGTTGATCACTATAATCCCAACGGACACGGCTTTGGAGATTTCGAGGTGGTTTCCGACGGTGAGCGTGCTTACGTTATTTACGAAAAGCCCCATACCGAAATGATAATTTCCCCCTTGACAGAGGACTATCTCGGTGTTGAGGAGGGCAACTTTAAGAGCTATTTCCATTTCGGTCATCCTCCGTTTATCCGTGAAGCCCCTGCTACGTTCAGATACAATGGCAAGATTTATATGATCACTTCGGGAACAACCGCAAAGTTCCCCAATCCCTCGGAATCCGCGGTGGCAGATGATTATATGGGTGATTGGGTAATGCAGGGAATTACACACGTCAACGATACAAAGCGTACCTCTTTCGACTCGCAGATAAGCTGTATTTTCAAGCATCCTAAGAAGGAAAATCTCTTTATCGCTATGGCGGACAGATGGCTTGACGACATTCCTGAGAACATGCCCCATATTTGCGATATTTTCAATAGCATTTATAATCCCAACCTTGAGGCGATGCCTTTCAATATGATGGAAACAACAAAGAAGAACACCTCGGTTGCCGAATACGTTTGGTTGCCCATTGAATTTGAGGGAGATATGCCAAAGATCTATTGGTATGACGAATGGCGTTGGGAGGATTTTGATTAAAGAAAAAAGCCCTGCTTGCAGGGCTTTTACTTATATTGACAAAACTTATCAAATGTGGTAGAATTGTAGTAGTATATGAAAGGACGGGTAGATTATGAAGAAAATAAGCATAATAGTCCCCGCGTACAACGAAGAGGAGGCATTGCCTTATCTGTTCGAGCGACTCAATAAGTTTATGGATCACATGTCGAATTATGAGTTCGAGATCCTTTTCGTTAACGACGGAAGCCGCGATAATACCATTAATTTAATAAGATCGTACAGAGAGCAGGATCCGCGTTACTGTTACGTGGACTTTGCGAGAAATTTCGGTAAGGAGATCGCCATGATGGCGGGCCTTGATTATGCAACGGGTGACGCGGTGGTGTTCATCGACGCCGATCTTCAGGATCCGCCCGAGCTTATCGAGGAGCTCATAAAGTATTGGGAAGAGGGCTACGATGACGTTTACGCCAAGAGAACCTCGCGAGAGGGTGAGACGTTCCTTAAAAAGTTCACCGCGAAGATGTATTATAAGCTGCTTCAGAAGATGACGAGAGTGCCCATTCAGAGAGATACGGGTGATTTCCGTCTTCTTGACCGCAGATGCGTGAATGCACTCAAGCAGATGAAGGAATACCAGAGAAACACAAAGAGCTTGTTCTCGTGGATCGGCTACAAGAAAAAGGAGGTTCTCTACGATCGCGACGCGAGAGTTGCGGGCAAGACGAAGTGGAATTACCTCAAGCTTATCAACCTTGCGATCGACGGCATTACCTCGTTTACGATGCTGCCGCTCCGACTTTCCACTATAATTTCCGTGCCTACTCTTATGGCAAGCGCGATCTACTTTATTTACATGATCGTGAACGGAATAATCGTGGACAGATTCCCGCCCGACACGCAGATACTGATCTTCCTGCTTTTGTTCTTTGCGGGACTTATTCTGCTTATGATAGGCATCGCGGGCGAGTATATCGGCAGAATTTTCAATGAAACAAAGAACCGTCCTCTCTACTTTGTAAACGAGTATAACGGAGAGAGAGAAACCAACGACAAGTAATTTTTTGGAGGCGTTATGTCAACACCCATGTTAATAGGCATCGCGGGCGGTACGGGCTCGGGCAAATCCACCTTTGCAAACGGACTTAAAAAGCTCTTTCCCGACGACGTGACCATTATTTCTTACGATAATTATTATAAGGCGCAGGATCATCTTACGATGGAGGAGAGAGTCAAGACGAATTATGACTGCCCCGACGCGCTTGATACGGATCTTCTCGTTAAGCATCTTCGTCAGCTGCTTGCGGGCGATTGCGTTGAAGTTCCGAATTACGATTTCTGTCATCACACAAGATGTAAGGAGCTGACGCGCCTGTGTCCTACTCCCGTAATTATTATCGACGGAATTCTTACGTTCCATGACGAGCGACTTCGTGAGCTTTTTGATATAAAGATCTTTGCGGATGCGGATGCGGACGAGAGAATTTTGCGTCGACTTCGCCGCGACGTTACGGAGCGCGGCCGTGATATTGACGGAGTTATTAACCAGTACGTAAGCACGGTTAAGGTCATGCACGGAATTTACGTTGAGCCGACAAAGAAATATGCGGACATTATCATTAACGGCGGTAAAAATTCGGTAGCGCTCGACGTGGTTGCTTCAAGAATCAAGAGAAAATTAGGAAAATAAAAAATGCTCGGGTACCCGAGCATTTTTGTTTTAGTGTAAAGATGAACCCAAATTTGTAGGGGGTAGCGAAGCGGCGTGAGCGCTCGACAACTCTGCATTCTCGGACAGTCGGGGACGCCTGTCCCTACAACTTTGCACTCTGCACTTATTAAAGCAATCTGATACCTGCTGCACGGCACGCGTCGACAGTTTCTGTGTCCCAGATGCTCGACTGTACTTCGCCGATATGGGCGCAGCCCATCATGAGCATACAGAGGCGGGACTGACCTATACCGCCGCCGATGGTGAGGGGAAGCTCACCCGCGAGAAGCGCCTTGTGGAAGGGAAGCGCGCGTCTGTCATCGCAGCCCGATACGGTAAGCTGACGGTCGAGAGCCGTCGCATCCACACGAATTCCCATCGAGGAGATCTCAAGCGCGCGGCTCAAGGTATCGTCCCAGAAAATGAGGTCGCCGTTGAGGGTCCAGTCATCGTAGTCGGGCGCGCGGTTGCCGTGCGGCTTGCCATCTTTCAGCTTGTCGCCGATCTGCATAATGAATACCGTCTTATGCTCGTAAACGAAGAGATTTTCGCGCTCGTCGGGAGTGGCGTCAGGATACATATCCTCAAGCTCCTGAGTCGTGATAAACGTCACGTTGCGCTCGAGCTTCTGCGGAAGCTGGGGGAAGCGCACGTGAAGTCGGTCTGCCGTGTCGCAGATCGCTCCGACAATTGCGCGGACGATGAGCTTCAGGTAATCGAGATTGCGGTTTTCCTCGCCGATTATTTTCTCCCAGTCCCACTGGTCAACGTAAATGGAGTGAATGTTGTCAAGCTCCTCATCACGACGGATCGCGTTCATGTCGGTATAAAGGCCCTGACCGAGCTTGAAACCGTATTCGCCCAGTGCCTGACGCTTCCATTTTGCGAGTGAGTGAACTACCTGCGCTTCGGCGCCGATTGCGGGTACGTCGAAGGTAACGGGACGCCCAACGCCCGAGAGGTTGTCGTTAAGGCCGCTTGCCTCGGTTACGAAGAGGGGGGCAGAAACTCGTTTTAAGTGGAGAGCGGAGGAAAATTCCGCTTGAAACGTCTGCTTTATGTATTCAATGGCTCTTTGAGTATCGTATTTATCGAGATGAGAGGTGTATCCCTCGGGAATGTAAGTCTTTTTCATATCAATTCCCCTTTTTGTAATAACATACCTCATTATATCAAATCGCGATTGCATTGTCAAGAAGAATAGGAATTTTATCGCGCCGTTAATATTTTTATTGACAAAATTCGACGGCTTTGATATAATGATTTCATATAAAGAATATGGAAAAGGGGGCAAAACATGGAAGTTAAGCTTATCAACTACACGCATAACCCGATTGAAACCATTGAGCTTGCCGCGAGCACCTGCTACGACAGTCAGCCCACCAAGGGAAAAATTATGAATCACTGTTATAAGAGTGGTCACCATAGCGTTCTTGAATTTGCGGAATTCACATTCAAGATCACGGGAGTTTCCCGCGCGCTCACACATCAGCTCGTTCGTCACAGAATGGCGAGCTTTGCGCAGAGAAGCCAGAGATATTGTACTGAGGACGGCTTTGAATTCGTAACACCCAACACAGTAAAGAACAACGAAGAGGCGCTCGAGGAATACAACAAGACGCTTGATGTAATCCACGAGGCGTATTCCAAGCTGCTTTCTATGGGAGTTCCCGCGGAGGATGCGAGAATGCTTCTTCCCAACGCTTGCGCTACGCAAATTTGCGTTAAGATGAATCTTCGCGAGCTTATTCATTTCTGCAACGAAAGAATGTGTACCTGCGCTCAGTGGGAGATCCGCGAGCTTGCAAGAAAGATGGCAAAGGAGGTCTTCGCGATCGAGCCCATGCTCGCCGAATATCTCGTTCCCAAGTGTGAGAAAAACAAGCCCTATTGCTTCTGCAACGAGTCAAAATCCCGCTCCTGCGGAAGACACCCCGTAATTTCAGAGGCGATTAAAGTTAAAGAATAAAATTTGCCCCGCCGCGAGCTTTTGCGGCGGTGCTTTTTTATTGCTCATTTTTTACGATATCATAAATGTTAATTATCTCGACGCCTTTTTCTTTGGCGTAGCGGTATGTATACGCGCTACCTCCGCTTGTGCGTTCAAGGTAGGCGATGACCATATCCGAGCCGTCGACGAGTCGGCGGTTACGCTCGTACATGCAGCCGCGTCTGTATTTGTCACAAACGTAGCTCACACTGTCCGCGCGGCTTAAAATATAGTTGTATGCCGTCACGTTGTATTCGTCCCATTTATCGGTCTGGTCGCGGCAGGGAAGAATGAGATCGAGCTTTATATGAGGATATTTTTTTTTGGCTTCGAGAACGGAAAGGGCGGCAATCGTATCAAATCCGACCGCACCTCCGAGGCGGAAGCTTTTCGCACCCATAGCGATAAGTCCCGAAATGATGGTGTCAAGCGCCCTCGGGATCAGGATCGCCCTTTCTTCGGGAATGCTTCTGTGTCCCGTAAAGCAGACGGTTTCAACCCTTACAATTTCAGAATCCTGCATTTTCTCGCCTCCTTTGTTCGGTGTTGCCGATATATAAATTATATCTCAATTTTTCCTCAATGTAAATACTCTTTACAAAATGTTTATAATTTTTGTGCGACGGTATTCGACACAACACAAAAAAATACGGAGCTTCCCGACATAGCTTGTGACACCCTGCGATGAATTTAAATTGCGCTTGATAAATTCCGTCTTCAAATGATAAAAAAATCCACCCAAAAGACGACAGAAAACACGGGCGGAGTGCATTATAATTAAGAAAAAGATTGGAATTTTAATGTCGAGAGGTCAAGTGAAATGCAAAATCAGGACAATTTTTTTAAAAAACGTGTAAAACGCGCAAAAATCAAAGGAAGCGGCGCTTTGCGTGAGCTTCACGGAAAATTAAAGGGGAAGAGAAGCGAGGAGGTTACGTTGCGAGCGAAAAAGACGCTTTGCGGCTTGGCTGTTTTTCTTTTGTCGTTCGTGCTGTCGGGCGGAATTATGCCGCTAAACACCTACCCTCTGTCGATCGCGCTTATCGGCGGTATCGGTAAATATTATTTTGCCGCGACGGTGGGCGGAATCGTGGGCGGTCTTTTTTATGAAACGGGCTGGGAATACGTTATCTCTTATCTGTTTGTATTTGCGATCCGCATGTTTATGGAGCTGCCGTTTATGCCGAGAACGTTTTTGCAGGAACGGAATACACCGAAGGGGGAGCGTGACGGGGAGCAGGCAGATGCGGCGCGTGTCAGGGGCACGGGAGCGGGTATCTTTTACCGTGTCAAGAGGTTTTTGCTTGATACCTTCGGTATCGAGGAGTCAGACGTCAAAGGAGATGGGCACCGCGAGAGCTTTTTTGACAGAGTGGGCATCCGTCTTATCATTTCCTCGGCGGGCGGCTTTATATGCGGTCTGTTTTTACTTATAAGCAATGATTTTTCATATTACCGACTTGCGGGGACGGTATTTATGATGGTGCTCTGTCCCGCGATGAGCTTTTTGTTATCGGGACTTTTTGACGGCGGCAGACGGCTTTTGCCGACCGTATCCGTGGCGTGCGCGATGCTTCTTTCGGTATATGCGACCGACGGGGCGACCTTTCTTGCTCTGACACTGTCGCCGCTTCTTTCGATGCTGTTTACACTTATCGCGTGCAAGACGCGCGGATTTGCTGCGGGACTTTTTGTCGCCGTTATGTCGGGCTTGTGCTTCGATCCGAGATGCATACCGCCCTTAGCGCTTTCGGTATTGGCGTATATTGCGCTCTCTCCGATAAAGCGCGCGGCGGCTCTGGCGCTTGCGGCGGGCGTATGCCTTGCCTGGAGCTATTATTTCTTTGACATCACCTCGTTTGTTACTCTGCTGCCGCCAATGCTTGTCGCGCTTCCTTTGTTTTTGATTTTTGATAAGCTGATAGGGGACACGTCGGTAAAGGCACGGCGCACGTTTGAGGAAAATAAATATTTTGCGAAATCCGTTTCGGAGGAAAGTAAAAATTTAGCGGTCAGGGCAAAGGTATCGTCGTTGTCCGAGGCGTTCTCCTCGCTTTCCGAGGCGGTAAGCTCGCTCAGTGACAAATTTTCCCGTCCCGATACGCTCGGCATTCGCTCGATAACCGACAGGGGCTTTGAGCGTACGTGCCGCGGATGTCCGAGCTTTGACGTGTGCTTCGGTGCGGAGTATGACAGAACGGTCGGAGTGGCAGGGAGAATAACGAGCGCGCTTCACAAAAAAGGAGTTGTCTGCTCGGATGATCTCGGAGAGGATTTTTTGAAGGTTTGCGTAAGGAGTGGGAAGCTCGTTGACGATATGAATTCGCTCTGCTCGGACGAGACAGACAGAATATTGCGTTCCCGAAGCATGAATTTTTTTGCCTCAAGCTACGATGACATAAAGGACGTTTTGCAGGATGCCGTGGCGGCGGGGAGCGATGAATACGAATGCGATACCGTGATCGGTGAGAAAATATACGATTATCTTAAGGGCGAGGGATATGACGCCGAGGGGGTAGTGGTCTGCGGAAAAAGATGCCGACGGGTAATGATCAAGGGAGTGAGCATTTCGGGAGACGCACACGATGAAAGCGCGCAGGGGCTTTGTCGAAATATAAGCGAGATCGTCGGTGCAAAAATGGTAGGCCCTGTGTTTGAGGTCGGAGATGACGGCGTGCTTATGATGTTTTCCGCCAAGCCGAAGCTTGGAGCTGTTTGCGCGAGCGGTCGCCGTGCCGCCTTTGAAAACGAGAAGGAAAACACAGAGGAGCTGCGGGTAAATCCCTTTGACGAGACTCTGGAGGAGCGACGCGAGGAGCTTTGCGGCGATGTGACGAATACCTTTTTGACGGATACGTCTTACTTTTATTCTCTTATCAGCGACGGAATGGGAAGCGGAGAGGAGGCGGCGATGAGCGCGGGTATTTCCTCCGTGTTTTGCGAAAAAATGCTTATGGCGGGGAATCGCGCGGACATCACCATTCGTATGCTCAATAATTTTCTTCGCGGCGAGAATAGTCGCAGAGGTGTTGAATGCTCGGTGACGGTGGATCTTTTTGAGCTTGATCTTATGCTTGGAGTTGCATCATTTATAAAGAGCGGAGCCGCACCGACTTATATTCTCCGCGGCGGCGAGGTTTACCGCATTGCGTCGAAGACCATGCCCGTGGGAATTATCAAGAATCCCGATATTAAGGTTACGAGATTCGACATGAGGCGCGGCGATCTTGTGCTTATGATGAGCGACGGAATTTCGGGCGAGAGCGACGAGTGTGAATGGATAGCTCACGCGTTGTGCGAAGCGGGTGTTCCCGACGCGGCGGGGGACATTTTGCAGATCGAGGAGTTCATTTCTTCGCTTCGCGATAAGCTTCTTAATATGGCGGGCGAAAAAATGCGCGCCGCAGATAAGTTCGATGACGTATCTCTATCCGTTGTGCTTATAATATAAATTAAGAGTTAAGAAAATTCGGTTTAATTTAAATAATTTCGAGCGGCAGACACTTCAAGATGGAATAAATTCACCATTGTACTTGACAAAATAAAACAATTTAAGTATAATAAGGTTAATTAAAGTGGGGAATGTTTTTCCGCGAATTTTAAAAGTGACAGATGACGGAGGAATTATTATGGTCAACGTATCTGAAATTTTCGGCAGTATGGTGTTCAATGACGCGGTTATGCGCCAGAGATTGCCGCGAGAGGTTTATAACTCGCTGACAAATACGATAGCGATAGGCAAGCCCATTGACGTTTCCATCGCCAACGTGGTTGCAAACGCCATGAAGGACTGGGCTGTTGAGAAGGGCGCGACTCACTACACCCATTGGTTCCAGCCGCTTACCAGCGTAACCGCAGAAAAGCACGATTCCTTTATTTCCCCCATCCCCGGCGACAAGGTCGTTATGGATTTTTCGGGCAAGGAGCTTATAAAGGGCGAATCCGACGCGTCGAGCTTTCCCTCCGGCGGTCTTCGTGAAACCTGTAATGCAAGAGGATATACCGCTTGGGACCCTTCGTCCTATGCGTTTATAAAGGACGGAACTCTCTATATTCCCACGGTTTTCTGCTCTTATACGGGCGAGGCACTCGATACAAAGACGCCCTTGCTTCGTTCTATGGAGATTCTCAGCGAGCAGGCGCTCCGCTTGCTCCGTGTTTTTGGCGACACTGCGAGCGAGAGAGTCATTGCTAGCGTTGGCGCTGAGCAGGAATATTTCCTTGTTGATAAGGACGTGTATAACCGCCGTCCCGACCTCAAATATGCGGGCAGAACGCTTTTCGGAACGCCCGCCCCTAAGTGTCAGGAGCTTGAGGACCATTATTACGGCCCTATCAAGACACGCGTTGCAGAATTTATGGCGGAGCTTGACTGTGAGCTCTGGAAACTCGGTATTGCTTCCAAGACAAAGCACAACGAGGTCGCTCCCACACAGCACGAGCTTGCTCCTATTTATTCAAATACAAACGTAGCGGTTGACCACAACCTGCTTATTATGGATACGATGAGAAAAGTTGCGGAGCGTCACAATATGGTTGCTCTGCTTCACGAAAAGCCCTATGCGGGACTTAACGGCTCGGGCAAGCATAACAATTGGTCGCTCGGAACGGATACGGGTAAGAATTTACTCAGCCCCGGCAAGAACCCTGCGGCAAATTCCCAATTCCTTTTGTTCCTGTCCGCGATCATAACCGCTGTCGACGATTATCAGGATCTTCTTCGTATGTCCTGCGCTACTGCGGCAAATGATCACCGTCTCGGCGCGGACGAAGCTCCCCCTGCGATAATTTCAATTTTCCTTGGTCAGGAGCTTGAGGAGATCATTGATTCCATCATCGGAGATTCTCCTTATACCGCGAAGGCGAAGAACACAATGAACCTCGGAGTTCCGTCGGTTCCCACCTTCAGATACGATTCTACAGACAGAAACAGAACCTCGCCTTTTGCATTTACGGGCAACAAGTTCGAGTTCAGAATGGTTGGCTCGGCGCAGAATATCGCGCTTCCCAATATCGTGCTTAACACCGCGGTTGCGAAGGTGTTCCGCGATTACGCAGACCGACTCGAGAAGTGCGGAGACGTTGAGCTTGAGGCAAAGAAGATAACAAGAGAAAATCTTACGGCGCACAGAAGGATCATCTTCAGCGGAAACGGTTATTCGAAGGAGTGGCCTGTAGAGGCAGAGCGTCGCGGACTTCTCAACCTCAAAACCTCGGTCGACGCTTATGCGTGCCTGACGGAAGAAAAGAACGTCGATCTCTTCACGGGCTTCTCCGTAATGAGTGCGCACGAGCTTTCCGCCCGTCAGATGATCATGTATGAGACGTATTCTCACACTATCAGCATTGAGGCGAAGACTATGGTCGATATTGCGCGTTCTCAGATCTTGCCCGCAATCGAAAGATATCTTGCGGTGCTTTGCAAGAATGCGAAAATGAAGAGTGACATTATGCTTGACGAAAACGCGATGAAGCTTGAGAAATCACTTATTGAAAAGCTTTCGCTTCTTTCGTACGGTATTTATGATACCGCAAACGAGCTTGAGGCGGCAAATGAGCGCGCAAGCATGATGGACACAGCATCCGATGAGGCAAATTCCTATAAGAATACGGTCGTTCCGCTTATGGCGGTGCTTCGCGACGTGGTTGACGAGGCGGAGAAGATAACGCCGAAGGATATGTGGCCGCTTGCCAATTATGGAGAATTAACATATTGGGCTTGATATTTTTGTGCAGATCAAAAGCCACGCGCAAAAACAGACAAAGCTCTCTACAAATTTAAAGTAAGTATAATTTAATGTTGAAACCCGCAGAACTGCGGGTTTCTTCGATTTTTATGTGGCTTTTTAGTCGCGCTCGGGCGCTCTGCCGTACCCTCGTACGGCTACGATTGCCCGATCACGCCTTCTGCATCCAAACTATCTGCGCCTCGGCTTTCTGGTCTCCAAAGAACTTTCCCCTATAATAAAGTTTAAATTGCAAAATTAAAACCCACCGAAACGGTGGGCTTATTTTTTATTTCGTTTTCTTTACCACAAGCTCGTGCATAACGAATATAAGCACAAGGAAGATAAGCAAAAATGCCGGGAGCAGGGAAATGGAGATACGCTCTGCGATAACACCGAAGAGCGGTGGCATAGTCATAAAGCCGATATAAGCAAACGCCATTTGCACGCCGATCATTGCCTGGGAGTTTTCCTTACCGAAAACGTCGGGAGTCATGTGAATGATGCAAGGGTATATTGGCGCGCAGCCGAGTCCGGTTATTGCAAATCCGACAAGCGTGAAGGTTGAATGGAAGGGAAGGAACACAAGCCCGATTCCGCAAGCGACGATAGTGCAGCCCGTACGTATCAGGAAATGATCGTTGAATTTCATGGCGAGAAAGCCGTTTAAGAATCTTCCCGCGGTGATGCCAAGATAGAACATACTTGCAAAGCCCGCCGCAATTTCGGGAGAAAAATGCCAGCGTTCAACAAGGTAGGTGCTTGCCCAGAGAGTAGAGGTCAATTCCATAGAGCAGTAGCAAAAGAATGCCCAGAAGCAAGGGATAGCTCCGCGGATCTTGAAGATTTCCTTGAACGAAAGTCCGCTAGACTGAACTGTCTTAGCGGTATTTTCGACGCCCTTTTTCCACAGAGGAAGACTTACGAAGATGATTATCGAAAGGATCATCTGAATTATCGAAACAGTAAGGTATCCCGAGCTCCAGCTGTCGAGCTTTATGAGAGCAAAGCTCATGATGTACGGGGAAATTGATGCTCCGACGCCCCACATACAGTGAAGCCAGCTCATGTGCTGCGCCTTGAAATGCAGAGCGACGAAATTGTTCAAGATGGCGTCGATCGCGCCTGCGCCAAGACCGTAGGGAATGGCAAACAGAATAAGCATCCAGAATTGTGTGCTTACAGAAAAGCCGAGCAGCGCAAGGGCGGTCATGGCGGTGCTTGTGGCGGTTACGGCTCCCGCACCGAAGCGTCGAAGGAGCTTGTCTGAAAAGAGACTCGCTATGATCGTGCCCGCGAACATGATGACGGAAATTATTCCCGCATAAGAGATGGGAACGGAAATTTCCGCATGAAGTACGGGCCACGCGGAGCCGAGAAGCGAGTCGGGAAGCCCCAAGCTGATAAAACAAATATATATGAGTGAAAGCAATAACGTTGCCATATTTTTCCTTGATTTCTTGATTTTTTTTACAGTATAGCACATATTTTTGACGATTTCAAGGGCAAACGAATAAAATCCCACAGAATGCCTGTGGGATTTTTGTTTATTTCTTTATTATTCTTTCGAGAATTGGGTAAATCTTTTCAAAATCCGAGCTGTTGACAGCCGAGGATATAATGGTTTCGGCTACGAACGCGGCGGTGTATTCGGGCAATTCAAGCTCTCGCTTAAGGCATATAGGCAATATAAAGCTCGCGAGCTGATCGCGGAGCATTTTGTGTCTTGTGTGAAAGCTTTTGTGTAATATTTTGGCTGCATCGCTGTCCGAAAATAGCTTCTCGTTGTTCTTTATAAATGAAGTGAGTGTGTCGTATATTCCAAAAAACAGCGTTTTGGGGCAGTCTGCGGGAAGCGTTGCCATATCCTCCAAGCGTGTATTCCATTCCTCCGCTACGAAGGTGGCTATAAGTATTTCCTTTGAGTCGAAATAATTATACATCGTTCCAACGGCGAATCCGCACGCACCCGCGACAGAGCGCATGGTTGTGGCGGCGTAACCGTTTTTCGCTACCTGTTTTTTTGCCTCCGTGAGAAGCTGTTCTTTTACGTTAAAAATAATCTTTGGCATTTGCGTTTCCTCGGTGTTTTGAACTTCCAAGAGGATTATACCACATTGTTAATTGAATGTCAATTGTCAAAATTCACAAAAGACTTTATTCAATACACTTTCGCATGGACATAAATCCTATTAAGACTGTCCAAACATAAGCACACGTTTTAGGCATCATCAAGAATCCAATTGCAGGCACCAAATCTGACCATAACACAACCGGGATATAGAATGCAAAGCTCAAAACAATTGTTAACCACATGAAACGATATTCTTTATCTTGATTTTTCTTAGCGCTGATAAAGAATAATACGATTATCAATATTCCTAATAAAGCGAACGGTATATTGCGATAA
>JAZQWL010000014.1:0-19370 GCA_045632305.1 Eubacteriales bacterium
TCTCCGTGGTGTAGCTAAGGACGAAATCGAAAGAGGTCAGGTTCTTGCTAAGCCCGGTTCCGTACACCCCCACACAAAGTTTGTAGGTCAGGTATACGTTCTTACAGAAAAAGAAGGTGGCCGTTCTAAGCCCTTCCTTTCCGGTTACAGACCTCAGTTCTACTTCAGAACAACTGACGTTACAGGTGTTATCGAGCTTCCCGAAGGTACAGAAATGTGCCGTCCCGGTGATAACGTAAACATGACTGTTGAACTCATCAAGCCCATCGCTTGCGAAAAGGGTCTTCGTTTCGCTATCCGTGAGGGTGGTAGAACAGTTGGTTCCGGCGTAGTTTCCGAAATCATCGAATAATTTGAATATATAACTTATATATACAAATAACCGTAAAACGGGTTGCCGCTTGCGGCAACCCGTTTTCTGAAAATTTATAAAAACTTGATTTGGGGATTGGTGAAATTCCATACCGGCAGTAATCGTGAAAACGTAGTCTGCGAACGTCAATTGACGCCGATGAGGTGAGATCCCTCGACCGACGGTAAAGTCCGGATGAGAAAAAACAAGTTAGCCATAACTGGCTTTTGTGTCCCCCCTATTATGAAAGGGGATTTTTTTATGTCTAATTTAAATTCAAGGCAAAGCTCAGCTATAAAAATCAAAAAGCTTTGCATGGCGGCGCTTTTTTGCGCCCTCGCGGTTGCGTCCACGTACATTATGCACATCAAGGTTATGTTCTTGACCTTTGATGCCAAGGACGCGGTAATTACGATTGCGGGTCTGCTTTTCGGCCCGATATATTCCGTGGGAATTTCTCTTGCGGTGGCATTGATTGAGTTTATAACTATCGGTGATGCAGGATTCTGGGGATTCTTCATGGATTTTGTGTCGACCGCACTTTTCTCAACGGTGTGCGCGCTTATTTATAAGTATAAGAAGAATATTAAAGGCGCGGTTATAGGACTTGTGTCGGCAATTTTTGCTATGACGGCGTTCATGCTCCTGTTCAATCTCTTTATCGTGCCGCTTTATACCCCCAATTTTACAACCGCCGAGGTTGCTAAAATGGTTCCCACACTTTTCTTGCCCTTCAATTTGACTAAGGCGACGCTTAATGCGGCTATCGTTCTTGTTCTTTATAAGCCCGCATCCACGGCGATGAAGGCGGCAAGAGTTTTGCCATCCGGCAATTTGTCACAGACAACGAACAAAAATATTACTCCCGAAGAGAAAAAGAAGAAAAATCTCATTTTCAGTCTTGTTGTTACGGGCGTGGGATTGCTTATTGCGGCGTTGTGTGTGGTTGTGTTCTTTATATTCCTCAAGGGTGAGATTGGTTTCTTCTCTTGATCTTAAATGTGAAAACAATTAAATTTAAATAAACGGAAAATTAAAATGAAAAAGCTTCTTCAGATAATTATGTGGTTGGTTCAGGGAGCTATCGTTGGTATTGGCGCGATCCTGCCCGGTGTCAGCGGCGGAACCCTGTGCTACGCATTTGGAATTTACACCCCCTTGCTTGAGGTTCTTACAACTCCTATCAAGGGCATCAAAAAGCATTGGTATATGCTTATATTTGTCGGTATCGGCTGCGCGGCGGGCTTTATCGGCTTTGCGGGAATTACCGCAGAGCTGCTTCGTTGGAACGCCCCCGTTGTGCTTTGCGCGTTTATCGGTCTTATTCTCGGAACCGTTCCGGATCTTTGGAAGACTGCGGGTGAAAAGGGCAGAAGTCGTGCGTCTTATATCTCGCTGGCTGTAAGCTTTGCGGCTATCTTTACAATATTCTGGGTGTTTAAGAGCGTGTGGCATATCACCATTCCCGCTAATGCGTTCGGCTTTGCTTTCTGCGGCTTTGCGTGGGGACTCAGCTTTATAATTCCGGGCTTTTCCACATCAACTCTCCTTATGTTCTTCGGAATTTATACCAAGATGAGCGAGGGCATCAACACCTTTGATATGGCGGTTTTGATTCCCATGGGACTTGCGATGCTTGTTACCATTCTCGGTCTTGCGAGAGTTATGCGATTCGTGTTTGACAAATGTCATAATATCGCGGCTCACGGAGTTCTTGGATTCGTGCTTGCGACTACGGTAATGCTTTTTGCGGCATCTGAGGACGGAAATCCTACGATCCTTGCAACGATGACGGGCTGGAATATCGCTCTTTATATCGCTATCATTGTTGTCGGAACTGCGGCGGGCTATGCTTTGACCGTTGCTTGCGACAGAATAGCGAAAATTGCCGACGAAAAGAGCGAAAAAGCTTAAATTTTAAAAAACTATTGACAATTCGGGTGCTATGTGTTATAATATAGCCCGACATAAATCCTTATCAAGAGTGGCGGAGGGACTGGCCCTGCGAAGCCCGGCAACCTACATTTAGCAAGGTGCCAAATCCTGAGAGATGAGTGCATACAAAGCATTTCTGCCCTCGGGAAATCCGAGGGCTTTTTTATGATCAGATTAAAAATAAATGTATATAAAAGAAAGGTAAAACAAAATGAAAAAGGTACTTTTTACATCGGAGTCCGTAACTGAGGGACATCCCGATAAAATTTCAGACAAAATTTCCGACGCGATCCTTGACGAAATTCTTCGTCAGGACCCCATGGCTCGTGTAGCTTGCGAAACATTCTGTACAACAGGTCTTGTTTCTGTTATGGGTGAGATCACAACGAGCGCATACGTTGATATTCAGACAATCGTTCGTGAAACAGTAAGAGAAATCGGTTATACAAGAGCAAAGTTCGGCTTTGACTGTGATTCTTGCGCAGTTATCAGCTCCATTCACGAGCAGTCCCCCGATATCGCTATGGGCGTTGATAAGTCCTTCGAAGCGAAAGAGGGTACTGATAACGACGGTCTTGACACGGGCGCAGGCGACCAGGGTCTTATGTTTGGTTATGCTTGTGATGAAACTCCCGAGCTTATGCCCCTTCCTATCTCCCTTGCTCACAAGCTTGCAAGACAGCTTACTGCAGTTAGAAAGAATGGCACACTTGATTACCTCCGTCCCGACGGTAAGACACAGGTAACAGTTGAATATCACGATGACGTTCCCGTAAGAGTTGATACTATCGTTGTTTCCTCTCAGCACAGTGATACAGTAACACTTGAGCAGATCCGTGCTGACGTTATCGAGCACGTTATCAAGCCCATTATTGACGAAAAGCTCATGGATGCAGAAACAAAGATCTACGTAAACCCCACGGGCAGATTCGTAATCGGTGGCCCTGCAGGTGATACAGGTCTTACAGGTAGAAAGATCATCGTTGATACATACGGCGGATACGCTCGTCATGGCGGCGGCGCATTCTCCGGTAAGGACCCGACAAAGGTTGACCGTTCAGCTTGCTATGCGGCAAGATATATCGCAAAGAACATTGTAGCGGCAGGTCTTGCATCCAAGTGTGAAATTCAGCTTGCATACGCTATCGGTGTAGCTCGTCCCGTATCCGTAATGGTTGATACGTTTGGCACAGCAAAGGTTGATGAAGCGAAGATCTCCGAGGCAGTTGAAAAGTATTGCGATCTTCGTCCCGCGGCAATCATTCGTGACTTCGATCTTCGCCGTCCTATTTACTGTAACCTCGCAGCTTACGGTCACATGGGCAGAGAGGACGTTGAAGCTCCCTGGGAAAAGCTCGACCTCGCTGAAAAGCTCAAGGCGGAATTCTAATCTAAAATCAACTTAAAAATTATTTAAAAGTTTTTGCTCAAGCTTTTTTCAAAAAGCTTGTAGATTCCAAAGGCAACGCCTTTGGTCGCATTCCGCAGAATGCGAAACACCTTTTTATCGTTAATAGGCGCCACGAAAGGGTGAATTTCGGCGTTGCCGAAAGAGGGAAAACACACAAGTGGGGGTTTTCCCTTTTTCTGTACAACAGTTATATTGCTTGCGGAGTTATGTTGAAGCCGTTGGCTTCATCTATGAGCCAAGCGGGACTTGGCGTTATGCTTGCCATTGGCAAGCAAGTTGTTTTGTGAATATCGCGAAACGGAAAGGAGGAGAGGACAGTGCAGGAGAATATGATGAGTGCGTTTTCGGAAACCGACGGATACGAAAAGCTTGTGGGATGCGTTGAGGGTATTATTTACACCAATGAGGAAAACGGCTATACAGTGTGCGATCTCGGTACGGATGACGATGATATCGTAACGGTTACGGGCATTATGCCGTATCTTGCGGAGGGCGACCGTCTTACCGTCTGGGGCGAATGGAAGCATAACCCCAAATACGGGCGACAGTTTTCTGTTGTTCAGTACGAAAAAGAGCTTCCCGCAAACGCAATGGCTATTTTGCGCTATCTTTCCTCGGGAGCGATCAAGGGCGTGGGTAAAAAGACCGCGCAAAAGATCGTGGACGAATTTGGAGACAACACACTTGACGTGCTTGAAAACCACCCCGAATGGCTTTCGGATATTCCCGGAATGAGCCGCAAAAAGGCAAAGGCGATCTGCGAGGAGTTTAAGGAAAAGGCGGGTATTCGCTCGGCTATGATCTTTTTCCGCGAGTATTTCGGAGCGGCTCTTACCATTAAAATTTACAAGAGATGGGGCGCGGCGGCAATCGACGTTGCTAAGGCAAATCCTTATCGGCTTTGCGAGGAGATCGACGGAATCGGCTTTGAGAAATCCGACAGTATGGCGAGAAAGCTCGGCGTTGAAAGAAATAGCGCGGCGCGACTTTCCGCAGGAATTCTTTACGTTTTGAACAACGTCGGAGCGCAGAACGGAAACACGTGTCTGCCAAGAGAGATCCTTGAGCGTGAGTCGATCAAGATCCTTGACGCTGACGGAGATTGCGTTACCGCATGTATCGAGGGAATGCTTGAGATGGGTAAGCTGAAGAACTACCGTCTTGCGGGTGTTGAATATATATTTGACAGAAACTCGGATTTTGCCGAGAGGTTTATTGCGCGCAAGCTCGTTCTTCTCGACAAGGTGTGTCCAAGGGTTGCTATAAGTGACGTAAATGCCTTTATTTCAAAGGAAGAGGCGTACTCGGGCATAAGTTATGCGACACAGCAGAAAAAGGCGATCGTGGCGGCACTTGACGGCGGCGTTATGATACTTACGGGCGGCCCCGGTACGGGTAAGACCACGATCGTAAAGGCACTTCTCGGAATTTTTAAAAGCATGGAAATGAAGGTCGCGCTTGCAGCCCCTACAGGCAGAGCGGCGAAACGACTTTCCGAATCCACCTCCTACGAGGCGAAAACCATTCACCGACTTCTTGAATACGAGTTCGGTGATGACGGAAATCAGGGCTTTCGCAGAAACGAGACCGACCTTCTTGAGGAAGAGGTAATTATTATTGACGAGGCGTCCATGATAGATAGCGCGCTTATGTGCTCGCTTCTTAAGGCGATAAAGCCGGGCGCACGCTTGATACTTATCGGTGACGCTGATCAGCTTCCGAGTGTCGGCGCGGGTAACGTGCTGTCCGATCTTATAAAGAGCGAGAGATTTTCCACCGTGCGTCTTGACGAGATCTTCCGTCAGGCGGAGGAATCCCTGATAGTTACTAATGCTCACGCGATAAATCGCGGCGAGATGCCGAATATCTCGGTTAAGAACAACGACTTTTTCTTTTTGCCGAGATCGAGCGAGAAAGAAATTTCGTCGACCGTGCTTGAGCTTTGTCGCGCACGTCTTCCCCGCGCTTACGGTGAGATGGGGCGCTCGGCTCAGGTTATATCTCCGTCGAGAAAGGGAGAGTCGGGATGTGAGCATCTCAATATTTTGCTCAAGGACGCATTAAATCCTCCAGATAAAAATAAAAAGGAATTCAAATATCGCGAAGCGGTGTTCCGCGAGGGCGACCGCGTTATGCAGATAAAGAATAATTATGAGCTTGAGTGGTGGCGAGATGACGGTACTACGGGCATGGGAGTGTTCAACGGAGACTGCGGCGTGATTGAGAAGATCAATGTCTCGGAATCCTACATGGAGATCCTGTTTGATGACAGAACGGTGAGATACGATCTTTCCTCGGTTGATGAGATCGAGCATTCGTATGCCATAACGGTACACAAATCGCAGGGCTCGGAGTATCCGATAGTTATTATTCCGCTTTACAGAGCGGCCCCGATGCTTCTTACGAGAAATCTTTTTTACACCGCTGTAACGAGAGCGCAGAAGATGGTAATTCTCGTTGGGTTTGAGGACGTAATTGACAAAATGGTTAAAAACAACAGCTTTACTGAAAGATATACCTGTCTGTGCAGCAGAATACTTAACGAAAAATGAAATGCAATAAATTAAGAAATACGGCGGTCAATTTACTGTTCCCGCCCGAATGTATAATTTGCGGCGAGAGAATAAACGTAACATATGAGCTTTCCAAAATAAATTGTATTTGTAAAAGATGCATGCCGTCTTATGAAAGCATCTTTTCAGAGGTGTGTCCATTGTGTAACCGCTCGGTGTACACCTGTACGTGCGGCGCGCGGATCGGCTCGGCTGAGATATCTCCGCTTGCAAAATGCTTTTTCTATAAGCCGAAAAAGGAAAGATTCGTCGGAAACTCGGTCATATATGCGATAAAGCATACCGATGATAAAAGAATTACCGAAATGATGGCTCTCGAGCTGTTGCACAGCTTGACGGATATGATGAGGGCGGAAAATATTGATCCGTGTGAGTGTATTTTCACGTTCGTGCCGAGAAGAAAGACGGCGATCCGCAAGGACGGATTTGATCAGGGCAGGCGGCTCGCGAATTATTGCGCCACCTTTTGCGGTTTCAAGCACGGAGCAAAACCGTTGTTTGTCAGATCGAGCGGTCGTGAGCAGAAAAAGCTGAATGCGCTTGAGCGCCGAAAGAATATCACTGAATCGATTCGTGTTCGCAACGGTGTAGAAAAAAGAATTTGTGGCAGAACGGTTTGTATTGTTGACGACGTTGTAACCAGCGGAGCGACTATGAAGGCGGCAGAAATGCTGCTTTTGGAGGCGGGAGCCGAAAGAGTGATTTTCGCCTGCGTAGCGAAAACCAAAAATGAATGAAATATGAGCGGTCTTGCGTTTTGGCAAGACCGCTTTTTTGTATTTTTATGTTATAAATCTTAAAAAATAATTGACTTTTGTACACGTTATGGTGTATAATTACTATGTATAACTATAAAAAAATTTTGAGGTAAGTGAATTGTTCAAAAACATAATTCTTAGCAGAGACATAGGAATAGACCTCGGCAGCGCGACGGTGCTTGTGTACGTCGAGGGAAAGGGCATAGTTGCCCGCGAGCCATCGGTTGTGGCAATAGACAATTCAATAGACAGAATCATAAAGGTTGGCCGTGAGGCACAGCAGATGATAGGAAGAACGCCTGAAAACATCGTTGCTACCCGCCCGCTTAAGGAAGGCGTTATCAACGAGTATGAGGTAACTCTCAAGATGCTTCAATACTTCATTCGCCGTTCGTGTAAAAACACAATTTTGGCTCCCCGTCTTGTTATCGCGGTACCCACCAAGATGACGGAGGTCGAGAGACGCGCCATCGAGGACGCGGCGCTTGAAGCGGGAGCGAGAAGAGCTTTTCTTCTTGAATCTCCTATCGCGGGTGCTATGGGTGCAGGGCTTAATATCGATACGCCCGTTGGCAACATGATAGTTGATATCGGTGGCGGTGTTACCGAAATTGCGGTAATTTCTCTTGGAGGCATCGTTGAATCCAAGTCCATCAAGGTTGGCGGAGATCAGTTCAACGAATCCATCGTCAAGTACGTTCGCGAAAAGTACAACGTGCTTATAGGTGAGAGAACGGCGGAGAGCGTGAAGATTGCAATAGGCGAGGTGTTTGAGCATACGGACGCCCGAATCGTCGAGGTGAAGGGAAGAGATCTTTCGACGGGCCTGCCCAGAGTTATTAATTTAAGCTCCAAGGAAATGATCGGCGCGACCTTCCGTCCCATGACGGCTCTTATCGACGGCATTTGCGAGGTGATCGAGAAGACGCCGCCCGAGCTTGTCGGCGATATTTTGCATAACGGAATCGTGCTTGTCGGCGGCGGAAGCATGCTCGGCGGACTTGACAAGCTTATCGAGAAGGTCACGGGCATTCATACATACGTGGCAAACAATCCCGGTGATTGCGTTGCGATCGGAACGGGACTTAAATTACAGTCAATGAAGAAGATCGGCGAGGATGCCGACGGCAGAAAGAGATAATTTTATTTTTCGGAGATAGATTATGAATTACGTAGTAAACGGAGTTAAGCACGAGCGTGTGTTTAACATTTTTGAGGACATTTGCGCTATCCCTCACGGCTCGGGTAACGAGATGGGGGTTGCGAAATATATTGTTGATTTCGCGGCAAAGAGAGGAATCGAGGCATCGGTCGACTCTCTTGGCAACGTGTTTTTGACAAAGCCCGCAAAGTCGGGATTTGAGCATCTTGACACTGTGCTTCTTCAGGGGCATACCGATATGGTGTGTGAGAAGAATTCCGACGTTGAGCATGACTTTTTGACCGACGGACTCAAGCTTTTTTACCGTGACGGTCTTATCGGTGCTGAGGGTACGTCGCTTGGCGCGGACAACGGAATCGCGGTTGCCTTTATGTTAGCGCTTCTTGACGAGGACACAAAGCCCGCGCTTGAGATGCTCTTTACGGTTTGCGAGGAAACGGGACTTGAGGGCGCGCGCGGTTTTGATACGGATAAAATTACAGCAACAAAGATGATAAACCTTGACAGTGAGGAGGATACCGCCGTTACCGCGGGATGCGCGGGCGGTCACAGAACCGAGGTGGAAATTCCTTATTCCGTTGACGGAGAAGCGTGCGCGTATAAGCTTTCAGTCAAGGGACTTATGGGCGGTCATTCCGGCGCGGACATCAATTCCGGTAGAGTAAGCGCGGTTAATCTCATGGGCAGACTTCTCTCGAAGCTATATCTTGAATGCGGCATTTCTCTTATTGATATTACGTGCGCAGGTAAGGACAATGCGATCGCGCGTGAGTGCTATGCAACGGTTGGTATCAACGGTAACGAAAAGAACGTTATTGAAGCGATCATGCAGTTTGAGGAGTCCGTAAAGAAGGAGCTTTGCGCACTTGACTCGGGCTTCACCGTAACGCTTGAGGATACCGAATGCAGAAGACCGAAGATAGGCGTTGAGGCGACCGAGAAAATTATCGGATTTATGTGTATGGTAAGATGCGGTGTGCTTAAGATGAGCAACGATATTGAGGGGCTTGTTGAATTTTCAAGAAATCTCGGCATTATCGAAACCGTGTCGGACAGAATCATTTTCTCATTTTCCACACGTTCCTCTCTTGAGGCGCAGCTTGACGCGTCCCAGAGAGAGCTTGATCTGCTTGGCAGAGCGATCGGAGCTGATGTTTCCCATCATTCCCGATACCCCGGTTGGGAATATATTCCCGCGTCTACACTTCGTGATGAGTATATTGATGCGTTCGAATCCCTTTTCGGCACAAGACCTACGGTTGGCGTTATCCACGCGGGACTTGAATGCGGAATCATTTCGTCAAAGACGGGTGGCAAGATTGATATTATTTCGGTGGGCCCCAATCTTTACGATATTCATTCCCCTAAGGAAAGATGCGACATTTCTTCCTGCCAGAAGATCTACGACGTTTTACTTACACTTCTTTGCAAATAAATTCAGCACAAACACACAGCACAGACAAAAAAGAGGACAATTATGAAACTTATAAATAAAGCAGCACTCAAAGAAACACTTGACGCAAAGACAAATCTTGATTTAGCAGAGGCCAAGATCGGTGGAGCGGTTATTATGGTTCACCAGGATGGTGAGCTTGTATATAGCGAAACCTTCGGTAGCCAGCGTGTAGGAGGGGATATTCCGCTTCCTGTTGACACAATGTTCCGCTTGGCTTCTATGACAAAGCCCATTACAGCAGTAGCTGCTCTTATTTGCGTTGACAGAGGTCTTTTCTCTCTTGACGACAAAATTGAAAAATATCTTCCCGAATATCACGATCTCGAGATCGCACATCTTGACGAGAACGGAAACATTGTAATTTCGGGCAAAAATCCCACGCCTCCTACAATTAAGCATTGCCTTTCTCACTCGAGCGGTATCGGTTCTATGCCCGTAGGCGACAAGCTTTTCAATATGATTGGGGATAAGAGCGGTCTTACGTTGCAGAATATCGTTGATCGTTATGCAAATAATCCTATTGCGTTCGAACCCGGTAAGGCACAGTTTTACAGTCCTATTTTGGGTCTTGATATTGTTGCGAGAATTATTGAGCTTGTAACCGGTATGAGCTTCGATGCTTTTGTAAAAAAGGAAATTACAGAGCCACTCGGTATGAAGGATACAACGTTCTCTCCCACACCCGAGCAGTGGGGCAGAATGATCGGTCTTCACAACAGAGTTGACGAAAAGAGCGTTGAGGTTGGCACGCCCGAGGGTTGTGTGTTTGGCGATTTCCCTGTGGCTTATACTTGCGGTGGTGCAGGTCTTGCTTCAACCGCACCCGACTATATGATCTTTGCAGAAATGCTTCTTGGCGGTGGTAAGAGAGGCGACGTAAGAATCATCTCTGAGGAATCCGCACTTGCTATGAGAACACCTCAGTTGCCTTACGAGGTTATGCCTGCAAACCAGATCTGGGGTCTTGGAGTAAGAGTTATTACTGACGAAAGCTACGGCAGATTGGCTGTCGGCTCATTCGGTTGGAGCGGTGCTTACGGCTCACACTTCTGGATCGATCCCGAAAACAAGGTAATTGGTATCTACATGAAGAATTCTTGCTACGACGGCGGCTCCGGCACTTACACAGGTGCTATGTTTGAGCATATCGTAACTGAATCCTTGAATAAATAAATCGACACAGGCGGCGTCTGCCGCCTTTTGCCGCTTGTCAAATTGAGAAATGAAAGGAATGTAATTATGGCTAAGGTAAATTGGAAGGGCGGGGCACTGCTTGCACCCGTGCCGCCCGTAATGGTTAGCTGCGGAGATATGGAAAATTCGAATATATTGACGATCGGCTGGACGGGTATTATCAATACAATTCCACCGAAAACCTATATTTCGGTGAGAAAGAGCCGTCATTCCTATAATCTTATCCGAGAGAGCGGTGAATTTGTCATAAATCTTACGCCCACAAATCTTGTACGACAAGCGGATTATTGCGGAATTTACACGGGTAAAAAAGTGGACAAATTCAAAAAGTGCAATTTCACAAAGGGCGAGGCGCAGAACGTTTCCTGCCCCATTATAAATGAATCCCCCCTCTCGCTTGAATGCCGTGTTTTTGAGGTCGTTGAGCTTGGAACACACGATATGTTTTTGGCGGACATCGTCGGTGTGAGCGTTGACGAGAGTATTATCGATAAAAACGGCAAGCTTAGACTTGACAAAGCAAATCTTACCGCTTACGCTCACGGCGAATATTTTGAGCTTGGAAAGAAGATCGGACAGTTCGGATTTTCCGCGGCAAAGAAGAAAAAGAAAAAATAATTCTGAGGTTTTAAAATGACTGATATAAGAAATACAAAGGTCGAGCTTCTCGCTCCCGCGGGTAATTTTGAAAAGCTTCGCGCCGCGCTTTTTTACGGAGCGGACGCGGTTTACTGCGCAGGTCAGAGCTTCGGTATGCGCTCTGCTGCCGACAATTTTACAAACGAGGAGCTTTACGAGGCGGTGAAATACACTCACTCATTCGGCAAAAAGCTTTATTTAACACTTAACACGATGCCTCACGGCGACGAGTACCCCGAGCTTTATAAATTCCTTGAATCTATAAAGGATGCGGGAATTGACGCGTTCATTGTAGCGGACTTGGGCGTTATGGCGGCGGTAAGAAAGGTCATGCCAAACGCGGAGATTCATATTTCCACGCAGGCGAGCATAGTATCTCCCGAGGCGGCCTTGGCATACGTAGCTATGGGAGCGAAGCGTCTGGTGCTTGCGCGCGAGCTGTCATTTACCGAGATCCGCGCGATCAAGGACGCGATTCCCGAGGCCGTTGAGCTTGAAGCGTTCATCCACGGATCTATGTGCGTGTCGTATAGCGGCAGATGTATGCTTTCCAATATGCTTACGGGCAGAGACGCAAACCGCGGCAGATGCTCACAGCCCTGCCGTTGGGGTTATACTCTTATTGAGGAAAAGCGTCCCGATATTCCGATCCCGATCGAGCAGAATGATCTTGGCACTTTCATTATGTCGAGCAAGGATATGTGTACTGTTGAGCACATCCCCGAGCTTATCGCGTGCGGAATTGACTCCTTCAAGATCGAGGGTAGAATGAAGTCGGCGTACTATGCGGCTGTTGTAACGAACTGCTACCGCATGGCGATCGACGCATATCTTGCAGACCCCGAAAATTATAAGTTTGATGCGAGAATTCTTGACGAGCTTGACAGTGTGTCGCACAGAGAATACGCGACGGGTTTCTATCTTGACAAGCCGTTTGATAATGCTCAGCTCTCCTCGACCACAGGTTACATCAGAGAAAAGTCATATTTTGCGACGTGTATTTTGTTCGATGAGGCGGATGAAGCGAAGCTTTTGGCAGCAGGGCTTGAAATTGCAAATGAAAACGGTCGACTTTACCGTTTCAGACAGAAAAATAAGGTCAAGGTCGGAGATCCTGCAGAGATCATCTCCCCATCTCAGTTCGGCAGGGGCTTTGAGGTGACGGAAATTTATTCCGATAACGGTGAGGCGTTGGAATCCGCCCCCCATCCCTCGATGACATTCTTCGTAAGAGTTCCGTTTGAGGTTCGCGCGGGCGATATAATGAGAGCGGCAAATTAAGGAGAAATAATGCTTTTAATTGAAATTTTGAAGGCGATACTTTTCGGCATTGTCGAGGGTATAACCGAATGGCTTCCCGTAAGCTCGACGGGACATATAATATTACTCGATGAGTTTTTATCATTGAACGTTGCCCCCGAGCTTGGTGATATGTTCCGCTCGGAGTTCGGATCCATGTTTGAGGTGGTTATCCAGCTCGGTGCGATCATGGCTGTCGTAGTTCTCTTCTGGGGAAAGATCAATCCTTTTCTTGGCAAAAAGGGAACGGTTCAGCGAAAAAATTCATTTGATCTTTGGAAAAAGATCATCATCGCGTCAATACCCGCGGCGCTTGTCGGCGTTGTCGGTGATAAGATACTTGAAGAGATGAGCGGCAAGGACATAGACGGGTGGATCTTTAATTGGCAGGTAGTGTCGGTTGCGCTCATCGTTTACGGTATCGCGTTTATTGTAATCGAGAAGCTTTGTGAGAAAAAAGCGTCGAGGGTCAATTCAACTGAAGAGATCACCTATCGCGACGCGATGCTCGTCGGTTGCTTCCAGGCGTTGTCAATAGTGCCGGGAACCTCGCGTTCGGGCTCGACTATACTCGGTTCAAGATGTATGGGAATATCACGCGGAGTGGCAGCAGAATTTTCGTTTATGCTCGGAATTCCCGCAAT
Source organism: Eubacteriales bacterium (assembly GCA_045632305.1). GTDB lineage: Bacteria > Bacillota > Clostridia > Oscillospirales > CAG-272 > SVTX01. Next base: position 13,424 of record JAZQWL010000014.1, read on the forward strand.
GCTCGGCGCATCGGCAATAAAGGGACTCGGATTTTTCAAGTTCGTGCTTGAAAACAATATCTCTGTACCTGCTAAAGCATGGATAATTCTTTGCGTGGCGAGTATCGTGGCGTTCGGAGTTTCCATGGCGGTCATCAAATTCCTTATGGATTTTGTGAAAAAGCACAGCTTTATTCCCTTCGGTATATACAGAATCGCGCTTGGCACACTCGTAATTCTCTACTTTGCGGTAAAGGTGTAAAATGGAAAAGTTAAAGATCAAGTACCCGATAATCGTCGAGGGAAAATACGATAAGATAAAAATAGATTCCATAGCGGACGCATGCGTTGTGACAACGGGCGGATTCTCACTTTTTAAAAACAGTGAAAAGCTCGCGGTGATCCGACGTCTTTCTCGCGCGGGCAAGATAATTATTCTTTGTGATAGCGACGGAGCGGGAAAGCTCATTCGTTCGCATATCAGCTCCGCGGTGTCGAAGGAAAATATCATACAGCTCTATACCCCGCAGATCAGGGGCAGGGAAAAGAGAAAGACGCAGGATTCAAAGGAGGGATACCTTGGAGTCGAGGGCGTCGATGCAGATGTTTTACGAGAGCTGCTTCTTCCATATTCCGACGAAGGGCAAGAGCATGCCTTAGCGGATATATCGAAGCTGGATTTCTATTGCGACGGTCTGACGGGAAAAGAGAATAGCCGAGAGTTAAGAAATCGTGTCGCGGAGAATTTGGGGCTTCCAAAGGATATGACACCCAACTCAATGCTCGAGGCGATAAGAGTTGCGTACACAATGGAAGAATATAAATCTGCAGTTTACAATGCAACAAATTATTGATAAAGCAAGCGGGGTTGATCTCTGCTTGCTTTTTACTTTAAAATAACGCGTCCGAACTCGTGAAACGGGCGCGACAAAGCGCATTTTTGCGCGATTTTCCATGCTTATCGGATGCGGACTGTAATTTTGGATTTTTGTAGCGGTTTTGACCGATTTTTGGGTGGTATTTGTTACTTTTGGCTTCAAAAAAGACGAGTTTTGATCAAAAAAATCCGCGAGTTTTTGTGTGATATAGCTAAAATTATTTCGACAAATTGTGCTTTTATACAACAATTAAATGAATTTGCACAAAATTTATACCAATAATTTGGTTAAAGTGTAAAAAAGTAACTTTTAGGGTACATTTTTTGTATTTCCTATTGCAAAAATTAATATTTCATGATATAATAAACTGAATACACAGACTTAAACTTTCCGTTTGTGAAAAACCTTAAGAAAGGATTTTTGTAATTATGAGAAAATTACTGATTTGTTTGTCATTGATTCTCGTTTTGACACTTGTTTTCGTTGGATGCAAGAACAAGAATGAGACTCCTGACGTAACAGAAACTCCTACAACAGAAGCTCCTACAACAGGCGCTCCTACAACAGAGCTTCCCACAGACGCTCCCGTTGTTGAGGATCCTACTACAGAGGAACCTACAGAGAAGCCCACTGAAACTCCTACAGAGCAGCCCACAGAGCAGCCCACAGACGCTCCCGTAGAGGAATGCACACACAGCTTCCCCAACGAGTGGACAGTTGATGAATCTGTAGAAGAGTGCGCAGGCGAAGGCAGACTCTACAGAGTATGCGAAGCTTGTGGTGAAAAAGAAACTAAGGCAGATACTTGCTCCTTTGGCGAATGGACAAAGGTTGAAGGCAAGGAATGTGCTGACGAAGACCGCTTAACAAGAGTTTGCTCCAAGTGCGGTAAGACAGAATACTCCGCTGACGGCGAATGTACATTCGGTGATCCCGTTGTAACAGAGCCCACATGTGAAGATGACGGTTGCTCCGTTATCACATGTACAAAGTGCGGCGCTACAGAAGAAGAAGCGATCGACGCTATCGGCCACGTTGCTAAGGAAGGCACAGAATGGCACATTCTTCTCGCTCCCACATGTACAACACCCGGCGCTGGCTTCGGTGAATGTGCAAACTGCGGCGAAATGGTAGACGTTGTACTCGAAGCTCTCGGTCACGACGCTCCCGAGGCGACATGCTCTGCAGCTTCCGTATGTGCTACTTGCGGTGTAACAGTTGCTCCCGCATTGCCCCACACAACAGTTACTGTTGAGGCAAAGGATCCCACATGTACAGAAATTGGTTACGCAGCAGGTGAATACTGCTCCGTTTGCGGTTCTATTGACGCTCTCGTTATTCCCGCAACAGGCCACAGCTACATCTGGGCAGTAACAACAGCTCCCACATTCGTAGCAGACGGTGTTAACACAGGTACATGCGCATGCGGTCACACTGTAACTGACACAGTTGCAAAGAGAGTTCCCGCTCTCATGTTCACAGCTGAAGACCTCATCGCAGGTAACGGCGTTTCCTACAATAACGTTATCGTAACTCCCAAGGACGGTTACGTAACACTCAATCCTACAGCATTTGGCGCAAGCGTTAAGTTCCTTCTCGCAAATGGCCAGAGCTTCCAGGATATTATCTCCATCAAGTACCGCGTATCCGCTGATTACGTATCCTTCGCAGCAAACAAGGATGCTTACTTCAACGTAAACGGCAAGGCGTTCTACGCAAGTCTTACAGGCACGAACGTTGTTGACTACGATAACGAAGGTACAGTAGGCGAATGGACTCTCCTTAACATCGACTTCAGAAAGAGCCAGATCACAATCGACGGTGTTGAATACGATATGTTCAACGGTGCAGATCTTACTGCAGTTGAATACGTTCTCTTCAACGGTTACAGAGACGGTCTCTCCATCGACGTTGAATACGTTGCATTCTTCGATGCAGTAGCAGAGGCAGAAGAATACGCAACAAACCACGGTGAAGTTGCTACTCCCGTAGTATACGCTCCCACAGAAAAGAATTACAATACATCTCTTAATAACACAAACGGTGCAGGCGAATACGGCGCTCCCGGTATCTACCTCAACGAAAAGAACAACGCTGGTGTTACAATCGTTGATTGGAGCGGCAGATTCTTCGCTAATTATAATCTTACAGCTGTTGGTACGATCACAGTTGACGGCGGCGTACAGAAGCTTATGTACTCCTTTGACGGCGGTCTTACATGGTTCGACTTCGCTGAAGGCAACGCAGTTGTAAATAACGGTACATACACAGTTAAGTTTGATCTTTCCGCATTCGAGGGCAAGACAGTTGACATTCGTGTTGCTGCAGTTCTCGCAGTTGACGGAAAGACAACAGAATATGCGTCCGTTCTTAACATCAGAAAGATTAAGGTAGTAAAGGGCAACCTTAACGATACTATCGACTTCAACTACCTCGCAGCCGCAGGTAGCCAGAAGGGCAATATCACAGCTACAATTGAGAACGGCTACGTTCATTACGTAGTAAGCGGCAATAGCCCCACAATCAACCTCTTCAAGAGCGAAACAGGCATCAAGGTTGGTCAGTACATGCTCATCAAGTACAGAGGTAACGGCTCCGGTTACGGCACTAACTACGACTTCTACTTCGACATCAACGGCTCCGGTAAGGAGTACAACAACGTAGGTGGTAAGAAGTACGCAGCTAACTGGTTCAACCTTACTCTCGACAATACATGGAACTACATTATCGTTGACCTCGCTAACGGCTTCGGCGGCAAGACGTTCGATATGAACAACTGCACAGAAATCAACTGGATCCTCTTCGACGGTACAATAACAGCTGCTAAGGGTGACTGGATTGACATAGCAGGCGTTCAGTTCTTCGATTCTTATGATGCAGCTAAGGCAGTTGCTAACCCCAACGGCGATTACATCAATATTACAGAAAACGGTTCTACACTTGAAAAGTTCACATTCCAGGGTATCTCCGCTGATAATATTATCTCCGGTCCCGGTCGTGTACCCGCATTTACATGCGATTCCACAGATCCTATTCTCCTTGAGACAGTGACACTTCTCTCTACAGACTATCAGCTCAACCTTGCAGCATTGCTTAAGGCGCCTTACGTTGCAATTCCTACAGCAAACGTAGGTATCCAGGTTGGCGACTATGATATCGTTTGGGGATCCTCCCTTAACGCTGCAGGTCAGCACTGCTTCTCTTACTTGCTCCCCGCAGACTTCGTTAACGGTCAGGCATACACAGTTAAGGTTCTCGCTAAGAGTGCTGTAAACAGTGAAATTATTCTTCTTGATACATTCACTCTTACAAGACAGCCCGAAGGTATCACAATTGACAAGGCAAACGCTACATACTCTAACGACGGTTCTGCTAACATTTCTCTCGCAGCTTCTGCAGGTGCTCTTGAAGACGTAGTTGCTCTTTGGAAGGGTGACACACTCGTTATGTACTACGGTGCATACGCAGGTCCTACAGGATTCAAGGCAAATGGCGGTTCTAACGTAACAGTAGTTGATGCAACTCTTGCAAAACTTACAACAGAAGGTACATATACAGTTAAGCTCCATAAGGGCAGCGTAAACGGTAACGTTGTTGCTTCTAAGGAAATTAACCTTGTTAACCCCGGCGTAGTAGGTAACTCTGTATTCACAGCTAAAGAGATCTACGACTCTTGGAAGAACTTCGGTGGCGCACAGTGGGGTTACGATGCTGTAATGAGCGCTGACGGTACATACGTAAGATTCACTCCTAACGCATCTGGTGGTGACGGTGGTCGTATCTTCTTGAACTTCGGCACTCACTTCAACACAGGTTGGAACGTTGGCGCATGTGTAGGCAAGGCAATGGCTATCAAGTACAGAAACCACACTTATAATAACCAGCTTAACGTATGTTATGACGGCTGTCTCGCAGCAGGCGGTAACGCTTGTGGTAGAAGCTGGATCGGTACAGCAGCTAACGGTTGGGCTTTGACATGTAACGATGCTTGGAAGATGACAGGCACAACATACATGGTTCTTAGATTTGCTCCCGGTTGTACAATCGATATCGAGTCCATCGTGTTCCTTGAAGGATGGCAGGGTCTCGGCGGTGCATACGACTCTGTATACGGCATTAACTGGAACTGATTTGACAAACACGATTTGACAAATTAATATAACGCAGAAGGCGGGGATCTCCCCGCCTTTTGTTTTGCTTTCTTCATTTATATATTATATACAATTTAAAAAGTGAAATTTAGCTATATTATCTATTGCCAAAAGGGGAAATATATGCTATAATTATCATACGAAAATATGTCAATGATATTGACGAAAAAATCATTTGAAAGGACACGATATCCATGAAAAAATTACTTATCGTATTGGCGCTCGTGCTTGCAGTATCCGTAATCTTTGTTGCATGTAACAAGGAAGACGAAAATGTAACACCCGATACAACCGTAACTGACGCTCCCGCAACAGAAGCTCCCACAACTGCTCCTGATGCAGAAGATCCCACAACAGAAGCTCCTACAACAGCTGCTCCTTCTGAAGACGACACAACGGTTGCTGACGAAGATGACACAACAGTTGCTGATGAAGACGAAACAACAGCTCCCGGCGAAGACCTCACCGGTGACGATGAAACAACAGCCCCCGGCGAAGACCTCCCCGGTGACGATGAAACAACAGCCCCCGGCGAAGATCTCCCCGGTGACGATGAAACAACAGCTCCCGGCGGCAACGTTCCCGGTGAGGATGAAACAACTACAGCGCCTGTAGAAACTCCTACAGAACCTCCTGTTGAAGAGATCATTCCCTTCATGGGCGCAATCGCTGATGTAAACGGCCTTGGCCCGAACGGTAAGAAGTTCAGCGCAACAAATTCTTACGTTCAGTACACACCTCACACAACTAACCCCGTTCTTTACTATCCTCCCACGATCGAGGGCGAATGGGACTACACTTGCAGACGCTTCTCTATTACGGGTTGGGCATTCTGTGAAGGCGGCAACGGCGACATGATCTGGTCCGACGATATGGGCGCAACGTGGAAGAAGATTTCCGACGTTACATACTCCGATGGCACGGGCGGTGTTGACATGA
>JAZQWL010000015.1:0-60734 GCA_045632305.1 Eubacteriales bacterium
ATTTTGCGACATAAGAATACCCCCTTTCAAATTCTTTATCTTACTCAATAATTATAATCCTTTGACAAATTTTTTTCAATATCATAAACTGCAAAAAAAATCACAAAAATAAACACAAATTTTGCGAAAAGCTATTGCAAATATTTTATATATATGATATAATATCTTTACAAAATATTATAATTTATATATTTTATCAACAAAATGTGTAATTCAACTGTAAAAAATGCACAAAAAACAAACAAGGCAAAATAAAGCAATTTTTGACAGTTAATTATACAACATATACAAAAACAGTAAACTTAATTTGGAGAATATCAATGAAAAACGAAATTTCAGGATTGAATTTTGACCCTAAACAGGTGGCATACACTAAGGCAGATGCAATAAAGCTTGATACAAAATGCCTATACGCAGGAAAGCTCGAAAGAATCAAGGAATGGAATGAAAAGCCGCACAGCCATCCGTTCTGCGAAATTATGTTTGTTTTGGCGGGCGCGGGTAAGGTAACTGTTAACGACATCGAGTACGAGGTTACAAAGGGCGACATCATCGTTTACAACCCCGATGTGTGCCACGCGGAGTACACTACCGGTGATAGCGGAATCGAGCTTGCCTTCTTCGGCATAACGAATTTTAAGATAGGAAATCTTCCTTCGGATTATATTCTCGATGAAAATACCGAGCCCGTTCTGCACACAGGGGCGGACGCCAAGGAATATGAATTCTATTTCATGTCGCTTGTAAAGGAGGTCGCATCCGACAAGCCGTACAATGAAATTTTCTCGAAATATATTGCGCGACTTATTATGATCGGTATTTTGCGTCTTGCCAATATTTCCGAGGCAAAGTTTGTAACAAACGGAATATTCACAAGAATACATAATTATCTGAACAACCATTTCACGGAGATCGAGTCCATGGACGCGATCTGCGAGGAGCTGAAGATAAGCAAATATTACCTTTCCCACGTTTTCAAAAAATACATGGGAAAGCCGCCCATGCAGTACGTTGCATCAAAGCGCATTGCTTATGCGAAAAAGCTTTTGCAGGAAACGGATCTGTCCGCGACCGAGATAGGTGAGATGTGCGGATATAAGGATCATGTGCTGTTCTTTAAGTCCTTCAAGAAGCAGGAGGGCATTACTCCGATTTCTTTTAGAAAGAAAACGCAGAAGCCCGCCGTGACCTCGAGCAATATGGAATAAAAAAACACCCGACAAACGTGTGATGTTCTTAGCGGAGAATTTGAAAACTGCCGCTAAGTGCGAGCATCTCATTTGACCGGACAAATGCTTTATGGGCTAAGCCCAAACCACTATACAAACAGAAAGAGCAAACACACAGGATTAAATCTTGTATGTCTGCTCTTTTTCTGTTGGTTTTAGCTTAGAGTTATGAGGCTCGCTTTGCTCGCCGTTATGAGTTTGCTTTGCAAACGTTATGATATGATTGCCCATCAATTTTTAAACTTGGCGAAGCCAATCATAACAATGCGTAGCATATCATAACTCATAACTTGCCCGCAAGGGCAATCATAACTTAGCGTGATTTGTCCGTTAAGGACATCACGCTAACGTCGGGTGTTTTGCTTTTACTTTTTCTTCGCATTTTTCTCTCTTAATAAATATATTAAGGAAGAAACCATGTTGAAGCATTCGCAGACGATACCGCCGAGCGAGAAGTTGAAAATATTGTGGAATATCCACGTAGGTGACATGTACGCGATCTGGAAATAGCGGATGTGACGGGAATTTCCAACGTACATAAATACGCTCATGATCATAAGAGCGGAGTAGGGGAGCGCAACGAGGAAAATACCCCAGGGCGTGTGATCCAGAATGATGGAAAACGCAAAGCAGAGGGTGTATGCGGCCTCAACAACAAGCAGCTTCCACTTTTTCTTTTTGCCGTCTGCAAAGAGAAGTCCGCGAACGAGGTTTGCAAGGTTGAAGAACGCGCCGCCGAATGCGCCTATAAGCAGGAAGTTGAGGAAGAACATAAAGCTGCCCATTCCCTGCATGATGAAGAAGTTTCGGTTTTTCTTACACTGGAAAGACCAAACTATTATTATAAGACCGATAATGCCCAAGCCCTGAGCTATAAGCTCGGTCTTACCCATTTCGGCTACAGAGCCGAACAATGATGATAAAATACCCATAATTTATCAGATTACGCCCTTCTGAAGCATAATGTTTGCGTAAATTGCGCTCTCGCCAGTAGCGATAATGCAATAGCACTTCTTTGCCTCGTCATAGAAGTCGAATCTGTCGATGTTACCGAGAGCGTCACGTCCGCGGCTGTCGTGCTTCGCGATAACGTCAGCGTAGGTGTCCCAGATGGGAGTAGCAACGCGTCCTACGTCTCTTTCCATAAGCTGCATGAGGATCGCGGGCTTTTCAACGTATGTATCAAGCGGGAAAACCGTAAGGATCGCGTCGAGAATTTCGGGAACGCCGTGACCGTCCATTCTGATAACTATCGCGTCCTTGCCCATGGATTCGGAGGGGAAGTTGCCGTCTGCGATGCAGATGCGGTCACTGTGACCCATTTCACATAAAACCTTAAGTAATTCGGGGGGTAAAATTTTCGGAATACCTTTAAGCATAAAAACCTCCAAAAGTTTATTTTTATCTGTGTTTTAATTTTAACATATTTATTCCGCTATGTCAATATGTTATTTTTGATGATTAAAACTGTAAAATTGACACAGAAAAACGAATTGCCCTGCATAAAAATGCGCGCTCTGATTTTTGAGAGCGGCTCCTTTTTGTCCGCAGGACAATTCTTTTTGTTGTTATTCGTGCTGCTTGCCGAGGAAGGTGGAGGCGGTCTGCACCAGCTTCTGCTCGGTCATATCGGGCATTCTGTTGCTCGAATCCTCGCAAAGTGACGCTACGCAACCGATAATGTCGCCCTCTGAAATGATGGGCATGGCGCAGCTGACGTATTTGTCGCCGCCCTCGCGGATAGGATAGATCTTCTCGAGCCCGTCGCGGTAAATATACATGCTTCGCGCTTCGATTATTTCCTCAAGCTCCTCGGATAGGGCGCGGTCGGAGTATTCCTTCTTGGAAACGCCCGCGCACGCCACAACGGAATCTCTGTCGCATACAAGAACCGAGAGGTTGCATGTCTTGTGCAGGGTTTCACAATACTGCGCGGCGAAGGCGCCAAGCTCACCGATGGGCGAGTATTTCTTGAAGATCACCTCTCCGTCACGGTCGGTAAATATCTCGAGCGGGTCGCCCTCGCGGATTCGCATCGTTCTTCTTATCTCTTTGGGAATGACAACTCTTCCGAGATCGTCTATTCTCCTGACTATTCCTGTTGCTTTCATATATATAAAAACCTCAACTTTCATGAAAAATTTGAGATTTACGTGCAAGTTGAGGACCTTGTTGTCCGGTCTTCTCGCAAAAAATCTCCTTGTTTTTAATAGTAGGTAATACTATTATTTGCAAAACAAGGGTATTTATACTTAAAAAATGCAATTTGTGATTTTGCGGAGTGTGACGCTGAAAGAGCGGATGAGGCGTTTTCGTTTTCCGTAATCTTGCCTTGATTTGTTAAACATGCACAAATTTAAGCTTTAATTTTTGTCATACAAAATTATAGTTATTTTATTGACAATATTGACAAGTCTCTCATTTAATATTATAATTATTATAAGGAGTTATTCCATTTTATACTCTAAGGAGGAAAAATTATGAAAAAATTCAGCATTCTTATCACATTGTTGCTCTGCTTGACAATTGCGGGTGTATACGCAACATGGTCTTACGCAGGTACAGACGACATTGCCGACGCTTTTGCTGAGGCAAAGATTACAATCGAGGACGCCGAGCTTGTTGGTTCTAACGGTACTTACTCTATTACAAGTAACCTCGTTCTCACAATCGATCAGAAGGCAACTGACGATCACACCGCTGTTCTTGAATACGCTTCCAACAATGACGCCCCCATTTACTTGACAGTTAAGTTTACTCCCGCTTCCCACGCTTCTCTTAAGATCAAGGAAGAAGCTATTCCCTCCGAGCTTTATTTCGGAACGACTGTAACTATGCAGTATCCTATGGACGCGGAAGGCAACTATTCCGAAACGGGTACACCTAAAGACATTCTCTGGTTCTCCAACGTATCCAATGGCGAACTTGACGTGAATATTGCGTGGACAAAGCAGGACGACGGATCCTTTATCTGCACGTACAATGAAGCACAGCTCAAGGAAATGATCAAGCTCAATCCCGACGTTGAGTTTGTTCTCGATACAAAGGCAGAGCACGACGAATTCCGCCTTTGCCTTGTAGGAAACGTTGTTGCAAGAGTGACAGACGGCACAGTAAACTAATTTAAAATCTGAATTTTGACGGCAAGGGCGATATCGCCCCTTGCCGTCAAGACGCATTCACAAAAAGCAAAGGTTCTCGCCATGACAGATTATCAAATGTATGTCTTTACGATGTGCCTGATAGTATTTGCGCTCCTTGCCACACTCTCGGTAGTTTGCGTGGTTACGGTTGCCCGCCTCTATCTCCGCCTTATTAACTTCGGAGCCGAGGATACAAAGATACTTAAAGAACATCAGAAAAAGAAAAATACAAAGACAAGTAAATACATGAAGATAGTTGACTATGCCTTTTCGGGTATAGTCTGTTTGGCGTTGCTCTTTGCGCTTATAAGCTCGCTTGTTATCGGGGCAAAGGACAAGGGTGTGGTAGGAAGCATTCCCGTTTACCGTGTAGTTAACACCGGCTCCATGGAAAAGAAGAATCCCGAAAACGAGTATTTGTACAAAAATAATATCGACAATCAGATCCGGACGTTTGACCTCATTCAGGTAAAAAAACTCCCCGACGAAATGGATCTTGAGGTTTATGATATCGTAGTTTATGAGGTTGACGGTATGTTTATCGTCCACCGTATTATTGAAATAGAAGAGCCGAATGCCGAGCATCCGAATTGCCGTCATTTTAAGCTTCAGGGCGACGCGGTTGAATCTCCCGACCGTTTCCCTGTGCTGTATGAGCAGATGAGAGGCATTTACAGCGGTAAGAGAATTCCGTTCGTGGGAAGCTTTGTGTCCTTCATGCAATCACCTGCGGGTTGGCTCTGCGTCATGTTCGTATTTCTTGGCATGATCGCCTCTCCTCTTATTGAAATCAAGATCGAAAAGGCGAAAAATATACGTCTTCGTCTCTATATCGAGCCCGAAGAACCCGAAGATCCCGAATGTGCGGCTTCCGAGATCGATCTTGAGCCCGAAACAAGCATCGAGGTTGCCGAAGAGCTTGGTGAAGAACCAAGAATAGTAGTTGTGCATGCCCGTGCGGCAAGCGGTAGAGTGGGTGCGGTAGGTCTTGGATCCCTCCAATCCAATTACGTTCACGGTGATATAGTTGATATCAGGTCTCTCAAGGCGAAGAAACTTCTCGCAAATGATTGCAAGAGAGTTAAGATCATTGCCAACGGCAAGCTTGAAACAGCCCTTACCGTTAAGGCAAACAGCTTTACGGCGCAGGCGCGTGATGCGATCGTTGAGGCAGGCGGCGTTGCAATTGAAGTGCATGACCTCATAGAGAGGGGGCGCGACAATTGACGATTGCAAGACGTTATCTTATTATCATTATAGCTCTGATCTCGGTTATTTCCGTAGGCGGCGTATACGCCACGTGGATGTATGCCGAAGAGCATCCCATGCCTAAGGAAACGTCTGTCGGAGTTTCTATTGAAGTTTTTGACTATCCGCCTGAGCAAATGCTTCCCGGCGGTGGTGAAAATACGGGTGAGGTTCAGTTGGGACAGAACCACTTTATGGTAATTGATCTTATAGTAAACAAGGCGAAAAATGGCTACCATCTTAATAATAGCGGTTCGGTTCTGCACGATTTTCTCGATGAAAGGGGAGTTGTTTACTCAAATCAGAAGACAGGCGGCGGTAATATGAAATTTGTTATCGACCCGAAATACAATACTCACAAGGTATATTTCGTGCTTGTGAAGGATACGGATTCGCTGTATTATGCGTATACATTTGATACAGACGCGCTCGCAACCGCGGGAGGCAGTAATCTTGAGATATCTGTGTACAAGACTAAAATTGAAAAGATCGACGGCGTATGGGACGCAACGGTAACGCATATCGGACAAGCGCAGACGGTGAGTCTGAGAGATATGGGATATGACGCTATGTCACAGACTATTGGGTATACGATACGTTACGATACATGGCATTTGTAAAAAGAAGCGAAGGATGATCTGCCTCGCTTCTTTTTTTGATGAATAAATAAACAAAATATTGATAAAGAAACAAATAATTAATAAAAAATTATGGAGATTGAAAGCTGTGCCGAGTGTACCGTAAGCGAGAGAAAGCAGATCTGATTTGCTCGGAATTTCCATCTATCTTTTGAATTTTCCTCGCGTGTGCGCGTATAAATAAATAATGAAAGAAAAATTCGCGAGCGGCGCGCGGATTTGCCACTGAAACAGCTTAAAATTCACGTGAAAAATACACCGAAAAAGTCCATTTTGAGCTAAATTATTACTATAAATAAAAGTTGTAAAAAAATCACCGGAAAATTTTCAAAGCTATTGACAAAGCAAAATTTCTATGCTATAATGATGTAAATAAGTATGGGTAACTATGTCCAAATTGTGCCCATTTTGGATTTTATTGCCCAAATACTATAAAAAATTGGAGGAAAATAAGGATGAGACGTACGATTTTTTCTAAGAGAATGCTTGCTTGGATTCTTGCAACATTGATGACTCTTAGTGTAGTTTACGTTCCTGCATTCGCGACCGGCAGTGAAGCACCTGCTGAGCACGTATGCGACTTTAGCGGCGAGCTCCATGTGGTTGCACCTGACCATGTGAACGGCAAGAGCGGCTATTCTTACTATGAATGTCAGGTTGAGGGATGTGACGAGGTTCATATTCTCGAAAACTCTCTTGTAGACCCTGACGAAGGCGATCACGTTTGGGAGGATCACTCTGCAAACGTGCCTACATGTACAACTAACGGTAACGTTGCTTACAAGACATGTAAGGCAGCTCACTGTGACGTTGTAGCTGACGAAAACGGCAATATCGTTGAAGGCGGCGTTGAAGCTTTCGTTATTCCCGCGCTCGGACACAAGTTCACAGAATGGTCTGTTACAACAGATTTCCTTTGTACAGATCTTCACACAAGCAGAGAATGTCTCGCTTGCGGATTTGTTGAAAGCGTTGAGTGGAACGAAACATACCACAACTACCAGCCCGTATTCGACGAAACATATGTAGCTCCCCTTTGTAACAAGGACGGTAAGGTTACATTCGTATGCGTTGCTGAACATGAATCCGGCATTACATGCTCCGCTGTTCAGAAAAACGTTAAGATCAAGCGTACAAACCAGCACATTACTGAGCTTGTTGATTACGTTGCGCCCACATGTACAGCAGAAGGTATGCAGGCATACTACGTTTGTACAATGTGTAACCGTAACTTCAGCATTCCTAACTCTGTAGGTAATGAAGGCGGTATCATGGACCTCAGCACTCTCAAGATCGATGCTCTCGGTCATGACATGTCTGACTTCGTAAGAATCGACGGCATGGCTTGCGGCGCTGAAAATAACATGATCTCCGAATGTAAGAACGGTTGCGGCCACTCCGTAACAGCTACAGAAGAGCATGCTTGGTCCGATCCTGTAAGACTCCCCAACTTGGCTTGCGGTACTGAAAACAACTTGAAGTCCGAATGTCCTCTTTGCGGTGAGGTTAAGTACGAGACACAGGATCACAATTACAAGGTTGTTGACACAAAGGAAACAGTTGCATACTGTGAAAAGACAGTTGTAACAACATACACTTGTGAATACTGCAACGATACATACAAGACAACAACAGTTGAAGAATTCCACGTAAACGTTAACACTCTCGCAGCTGTTGAGGTTACATGCGTAAACGACGGCCTTACAGAAGGTAAGCAGTGCGCAGATTGCGGTAAGATCACTGTTGCTCAGGATGTTATCTCCAACGCTGAGCTCAAGGCAGCTCACGAAGCTGCAGGTTATCACAATGCGGGCGTTGAGGCATACGTATTCCCCACATGTACTGAGGTTGGTTACACAACAGGTAAGAAGTGTACAGAATGCGACGTTGTTCTTGAAGCTCCCGTAGAGATTCCTGCAACAGGTCATGCATATAACACTGAAGAAATCCCTGCTACATGCCAGGCAGACGGTTACAGAGTTGGCGGTATCTGTCTTAACGATGGTTGCGGTTACATCGTTCCCGGTAAGACAATTCCTCAGCTTGCTGAATGCGTAGCGAAGGACGAAATGACTCTCGTTAGCGAAGCAAACTGTTCTTCTCCCGCTATCTACAAGTCCGAATGTAAGTGGTGCGGTACAACTCTTGAGAGCGTTCCTCAGGGTGAAAAGAATCCCGAAAACCACAGCGGCACTGTTGCAATTGACACAGCTAATTCCGTAGTAGCTGACTGCTTGAACAACGGTTATGCGTTCTACGGCTGCTCCGATTGCGATTTCTTGGTTAAGATCATTCCTAACGGCGCTGATAAGACAGCTCACGAAGCTGACGATATCACAGCTGTTATGACAGAAAACGAATTCAAGGCAGCATATGCGAATGTTCTTACATTCACAGTTACTGCTACAGGTCACAACTATCCTTTCCCCTCTATAGATACAGCTCCCACATGTACAGATGACGGTTATAAGCTTTGGATGTGTCAGAACCCCGGTTGTTCCGCTTCTTATGAAGAGCATCCCGAGGCAACAGGTCACTCCAACGAGGGCGCAGGCGTTTACACAGTAATCGACGAAGCTACTTGCGCTGAAACAGGTCTTGCAAAGTACATCTGCGCTACATGTAACGCACAGATCGGTGCAGACGTTGTTCTCGAAAAGCTCGAGCACACACCCGGCACAGCAGTTGTTGAAGACAACGTTGATCCTACATGTACAGTTCCCGGTTCTTATAATAATGTAGTTTATTGTACAGAATGTAACGAAAAGCTCAGCACAACACCCGTTACCGTTGATCCTACAGGTCACGGTGCATACAACGTATTTGTAAGCACAACAGCTACATGTACAACAGCAGGTGTTGAAACATATGCATGCGCTAACGGTTGCGGACACACAACAACAGTTAATGTTGCTCCTTACGGTCACGTTGATGGTGAGTCCCACGTTGAAAATAACGTAGATCCCACATGTACAACATACGGTTCTTACGATAACGTAGTTCGTTGTACAGAATGTGATAAGCTCCTCCGTAGCGAAACTGTTACGGTTCAGCCCACAGGTCACACAGGCGATGAAGCAGTAATTGAAGACAAGGTTGATCCCACTTGTGTAGACGACGGTACACATTACTCCGTAGTTTACTGTAAAGACTGCCAGACAGAGCTTACTCGTGTAAAGATCGTTACTCCCGCTAAGGGTCACACACCCGGCAGAGAAGAAACAGTTACTGAGCCCACATGTACAACAGACGGCTATTACGTAATCAAGTGTACAGAATGCTCTGTAGTTGTTGCTGAAGGCGTTATCCGTACACACGGTCACAAGAATGCAGCTGCAGTTGTGAAAAACAACGTAGATCCCGATTGTGTAAACGACGGTTCTTATGATAATGTTGTTTACTGTGAAGTATGTGGCGTAGAGCTTGATCGCGACACAGTTACAGTTGATGCTCTCGGTCACAAGCCCGGTACACCTGTTGTTAAAAATAACGTAGATCCCGACTGTCTCAATGACGGTTCCTACGATAACGTAGTTTACTGTACAGTATGTAACACAGAGCTTGACCGTGACACAGTTACAGTTGATGCTCTCGGTCATACATACGACGGTTACAAGTCCGTAGTTACACTCGGTACTTGTGAAAACGGCGCAGGCGTATACGTAAAGAACTGCTCCGTATGTGATCTCGAAACAGAAGCAGACGACTCCGAAACAGTTGTATTTGATACAACAGTATGTGATCACGGTACACAGCAGCTCGTAGACGGCAAGATCGTTTACGTAACCGTATACGGTGACAACAAGAACCAGACAATTGACGGCGTATGGACATACGTTCCTCACGTTCACAATAATTGCCAGACAGGTACAGTAGGCGGTTACATCTGCGGTACTTGCGGTGGCGAAGAAGTAATCGACGCTAACTACGCTGATAAGAAGGTTGGCGACAAGATCGAAGCTACACATGACTGCGAAGCAATCGTTCACAACGCAACATGTATGACTGAAGGTTACATCGAAATGAAGTGCGCTTGCGGTTACTCCTACACAATCGATGAATCCTACAACGTAGCAGACATGAATGATAAGGCAGTTCACAACCTCGGCGGTTACACAATCAAGGTTCTCGCTTCTTGCGAAAATCCTGAAGGTGTTTACGTTCAGACATGTGCTGACTGCGGTAAGACATTTGAAACTAAGGTAACATTCAACGGTGCAAAGGGTCACGGCTACGTAGCAGTTGTTAACGGTGAGCTCGTAACAGTTGACGCTTACACAGACAAGAACACATCTACAGCTGATTGGACATATATTGCTCACGTTTCCAACAAGTGCCAGGAAGGTACAGTTGGTGGTTGGGTATGCGGTATCTGTGATTACACAGAATACGAAAACGCAGCTTACGAAGGCAAGCTTATCGGCTCCAAGATCAAGCCCTCTCACAACATGAGAGCAGACGCTCAGACTCCTTCTTGCGAAGGTCTCGGCATTGAAGGTTGGACATACCATGAATACTGTCTCGATTGCGACCTCGGCAACGATTCCGTAAGAGACGGTTGGGAAGTTATTCCTTGCACACCTTGCGTAACAGTAACAGTTGGTGCAAACGCTCCTACATGTACTGAAGCAGGTAACCACGAATACTCCTACAACGCATGCTGCGCTACAAAGGCAGAGGTTGCAGCTCTTGCAGCAGCTAACGTAATTCCCGCTACTAACCACGCAGGTACAGTAGTTCAGATTCAGACAGCTGACGCAACATGTACAACACCCAGCTTCGTTTATGAAGTATGTACAGCATGTAACGGTGCAGAAACATTCGAACTCATCTCCTACATTGCTCCTCTCGGACACAACGTAGTTGAAATCGCTAACAGCGCATCCGCTCCCACATGTACAGTTGACGGTAAGGAAGCTGATAAGGAATGTGACAGATGCCATGCTGAAGACACATTCGTTGCAGGCGCAACTCTTCCCGCAACAGGTCATACAAACGCAAACGGCGACAAGTTCCTTGACACAGACAGATGCTCTGTTGAAGGCCTTGAAGACGATCGTTTCTGCGTAACATGCCAGCAGACAATCGACTTTACACACAGATATGATACACAGATCTCCAACGCTACTTGCAAGGATAGTGAAATCCACATCAACACATGTGTTGACTGTAACACTCAGAAGGCAATGGAAGTTGTAAGAGGTCCTTGGACAGAAGAAGAACACAGAGAAGCAATTCTCAACACTGTTCCCGTAGTAACTCCCGCTACTCCCACAGAGTACGGTAAGGAAGTTTACACATGTCCTCACTGCGGTGAGACAATCACTATCAACAAGCCCTTGGCTGGTGGTATTGAATTCGGTCTCGACTACAACGTAGTATATCCCACATACGATGCTGATGGTAACTTTACAGGATTCACAAAGTCCGATCGCAAGGAAACAGCTAACGGCACATGGATCGCAGTTGACGTTCTCGTATACAGCAACTCCGAGTTTGTATTCAGCCAGATCGACATTTCCTTTGCATACAACAATAATGTAGTATTCTACGGTTCTGACATGGTAACAGGTATTGACAACTTCGTAGTTGAAGATGTTAAGTCCAATGGCACAACAGTTAAGGTATCTGCAGGTATCAATCCTAACGCAGAAGCTCCCTTCACATCTGTTAACACAGTTGGCGAAGATGCAGAAGGCGCAGTTCTTGCAACAGTTTACTTCATGATTAAATCTGAAGCAGGTATTGGTGACGTTTATTTTGAACTTGAAGAAAGAGAAGAAAATGGCGTTTGGGTTGCAGTTGAAGGCGACGAAGAATACACAGATATCACAATGTTCGCTAATTACGATGATGAAACATTGACAATTAAATCCGAAGTTCTCGGTGACTACTATGCAGACGGCGTTATTAACGGTGTTGAACTCTTGCTCATCAAGCAGATGATCAATGGCCAGCTCGATGAAACATACGATGTAACTCTCGACCTTAACAAGGACGGCGAAGTAACAGTAGTTGACTATGAAATCTTGAAGGCATTGGTTAACTTCGACGATACGCTCAACAACATTGCATACGATTATGTTGCTGGCAGATAATTAAATATGACGAGGTGAAAAAGTGAAACTTAGACGAATTCTTACAGTTTTCGTTGCGGTTCTCTTAATCTCACTGGCGGCAGTAGTTACGGCTTCTGCCGACGAAGGTCAGTTTGAAATAGCAGTGGGAGTTTCGTCTTCCACTGCTATTTTGAAAGACGGACGTTATAACGTTGCCCCAGGCGACGAGATTGAGTTAACTGTTTCGATCAGTGAAAACCCCGGTATTGATTCTTTCCAGATCAATATTAAATATAATCCCGAATTGGTAACTCCCGTAGTGGATGCCAATAACAAGCTTATCGTTGACGGTATTCTTTTGCCCAACTTTGACGTTAGCATCAAGAACTCCGGTGACGAAATCACATTCGTTCGTTATTCCAGCGTCAACGCTTCAAGTACAACTAACGCTACGGGTAGCGCGACTATCAAATTTAAGGTTACCGACACAACCTGCGAGGATATTCTCTTCACAGTCTCAGAGGTTTCCGCGGTAAAGTCGGTTGAAGGATCGATTTTCCCCTATGTTTACGCAGTAGATAAGGGTGAATTGAATGGCGTTTTAAATAACAACGTTTTCTTGGCTCATTCCTTCGAGCTTGCTGACACAACAGCTCCCACGTGTACGGATGACGGAATTCTCCATTATGCGTGCGCTGAATGTGACGCAACACTTGACAAGGTTGGAGCGCCCGCTACGGGACACACTCCTGTAAGAGAGGACGATAAGCAGACAAGCTGCTCCGAGCCCGGTTATATCGGCGCGACAATATGCTCCGTTTGTAACGTTCTCATTCATGACAGACAGGAAATTCCCACAATAGACCATCACGTAGTTGACGTTGAGGGAAAAGCTGCAACATGTACTGAGGAGGGCTTGAGTGACGGTAAGCAGTGCTCCGTATGTAAGACGTGGATCGAAGAGCAGAAAACTATTCCTACGGTAGATCATACCCCTGTTGACGTTGAAGGTAAGGCGGCAACGTGTACTGAAGACGGCTTGAGCGACGGTAAGGTTTGCTCCGTTTGTGATACTGTGATTTTAGCGCAGGAAACAATTTCTGCATCTCACGGTGAGCTTCGCGACGAAAACGGCGACAAGGTTTGTTCTGTTTGTGGCGTTGTTGTGGAAAAGAAGCAGGAACAGCCCACCGAGCCCGTAACAGAGGCGCCCACGTCTGCGGATGATGAGGGCAAGTCGAAGGGCTGCGGAAGCGCAATCGGTTTTGGCGCGATCGCGGTAATTATTATCTCCTTTGTTTGCGTTCCCGTATTCAAAAAGAGAAAATTCTAAAAAACACAAAGGCGATTGCTAATGCAATCGCCTTTATTTTTTTAGTGAATAACGTATGACCTCATTTTCCTCGCGGCCGACGGTTTTTGTAATAAGAAGAGTAATTATATATATGATGCAAATGAGCAGAACGTGGATGCAAAGCTCAACCGTTGGTGGGAATGGGTGATTTATGTTTTTTAGGATAAAATTTGACAGAATTCCCGTCAGCACGATACAAATGAGGGGAGATATAAGCTGGTGGGCTACCTTCGGTTGGGTTTTTGTCGCGGAAAACATGCCGATAAGACTGAGCGTGGTATTTAAAATTTCCGTGGCGTAAATTGATATGATATATCCGTAAAGTCCCAGACGAGGCACTAAAAAGAACACGAGAACACAGGAAAGCGCGGCGTCGGCGATATTTACGTTCATGGAATATATCTGCTTGCCCATGCCCTTGAGAATGGCGTCTGTTGCGCCGTCAATATACATTACGGGGATCAGGGGTGCTAAAATTTTGATGTAGAACGAAGCTTCTCGGTTTTTGTAAATCACCTCACCTATCTCGTCTGACAGAATTATCATAATGCCTGCAATTCCGATTGCGAAGAACATTGCAAAGCTCATAATACGCCTTGTGATGCGGCTGAGACGCTCGGAATTTCCTTGCACACGGCATTCGGAAACCTCGGGTATGAGAAGACTTGCATAGGAATAAATGAAGGCGGACGGGAAGAGAATGAGGGGGAGAACCATACTGTGAAGTATGCCGTAGGAAGATAGCGCCGCCGCCCATGAGCTTCCCGAGAGCTTTAAGCCGCGGGGAATAAGTATGTGCTGAAGCGTGTTGAAGAGCGAGCGGATGCATGCGCTGAAGGTTACGGGAAAAGTGATCTTGCATATCTTTTTGACGATACCGCTCGTGTTTTTCTCTTCTGTATCTCCCACCGAGGCAGGGAGATGCTTCGATCGGTCGATGAAATACAGAATAATATTTACGGCAAGAGATACAAGCTCGGAGATGACCGAGCCGAGAACGAGGCAGAGGCACGCGTATTCCGCGCCGAATTTTAAAAAGCCCGATAGCAGAGCCGCGGTTGCAAAAATCTTTAATGCTTGCGCGATTATCTGGAAAAACGCGTTTACCTTAACCCTTCTTACCGCGGTGAAATACCCCGACAGGCACGAGGTAAGGGATATCGGAAGAAGTGAGAAGGATACCGCCTTTAGCGATATGACGCATCTTTCATCGTATAACAGCTTTGATCCGATAATTCCCGCAAGGGAGTAGAGAACGAGCGACGCCAAAAGCCCCGTTATAAGTGCGTGCCTAATACAGACCTTGATGCTTTCCTTTAGATGTCGGTATTTGCCTTCGCCAAGCGCTTCGGAAATAAGGCGTGTTGTTCCTAAATTTATGGACGAGCATGCGACGGTAATAAAAAAGCCGTATACGCTTGTAATGAGGGAAAATAAGCCCATAGCTTCCGCTCCCGCTACACTTGATACGTAAATATTGAAGGCAACGCTGACACCTCTCATTATAAGTGATGTTGCGGTTACCACAAGTCCGCTTATAAAGAAATTTCTGGTTCTTGATGACATATATTCTACCGTAAGATGAGTTTGTGATTATAGAAAATATATGTCTTGCAAAGAGGTAATATGATAGAAAAAAGCCGTCGGCAAAAGCCGACGGCTTGGTTTATTTTTCTGCGCCGATGAATCAGGCGGGCGCAGATAATTTGGATGCAGAAGACACGGTCGGGCAATCGTAGGCGTACGAGTGTACGCCAGAGAGCCCGAACGCGGCTAAAAAGCCACATAAAAATCGAAGAAACCCACCGAAACGGTGGGTTTCAACATTGAATGTTATTACCTTTAAATTTTCACGGAGCTTTGTTTGTTTTCCGTGTGGCTTTTGTTCTGCGCCGAAGTATCAAGCTCCATTATTCGGTTCTGAGGGCTATAACGGGATCCTTCTTTGCCGCCGACTTAGCAGGAATGAGACCTGCGATAAGCGTAAGACCTACACTGATAAGCACAAGAATGATTGCGGCTACGGGAGGAACGAATGCTCTGAGGGATTCAATGCCCGTGAGCGCCTGAATAATCGCGGAGATAGGCCAGCAGAGAACAACGGTAATAATGATACCGAGGAGACCTGCGGCAAAGCCGATGATCATTGTTTCTGCGTTGAATACGCGGGAAATATCCTTCTTCGATGCACCGATAGCACGGAGAATACCGATTTCCTTTGTTCTTTCAAGCACGGAGATATTTGTGATGATACCGATCATGATAGAAGAAACCACGAGGGATACCGAAACGAACGCGATAAGAACGTAGGAGATTGCGTTGATGATGATCGTAATGGAGGACATAAGAGTGCCGACGAGATCGGAGTATTCGAGAACGTCACTGTCTCTGCCTTCCGCTTCTGCCGTGGCGTTGTAATCTGCGATGAACTGCTCGATCGCATCCTTGGATTCGAAGTCCTTTGCAAAGAAGTTGATGGATGCGGGGGATGCCTTTTCAGCATCGTCGAGAGTTTTGAGAACGCTGTCGTAGGTTTCGTCGATCTGAGGAGCCATGCTGTAGAGAATGGATTCCATCATTGCGAAGTTTTCGTCGGATACGGACTGCACGAGAAGAGCGAAGATCTCGGAATTTACCTTGAGATTCTTAACCATTTCGCTCATGTCGGTATAAATTGCGTTCATTGTGTCAGCAGCCGCGAGATCAACAAGACCGGGCATACCGCCAAGAACCATACCTGCCATCATAGCGGATTCTGCGGGAGTATTTGCGAGTGTTGTTGCAAGATTGTCTACGGTAACGGAGCCGTCCTGAGCGAGCATCGTGCAGAGGATTGTCACCATAGGCGCGCTGTTTTTATCGATGGAGCTAATAAGTCGTGTGTAAAGAGCTTCCTTTACGGTGGGATCTGCAACCATCATAAGAGCGCTTGAGAGCTTATCGGGAGTAGTTCCCATCTCGCCTGCGATCTCAGCTACCACCTCGGGACTTGCGAGCGTTATAATACCGGGGAGACCGAGCGCGGAAATAATCGGCTTGGTTTCCATATCGTTGAGTATGGGGAGGAGAAGAACAATATTGTCCGCAGTAACGGAAAGCTTGTTTTCCGTCGACATATTGATAGTGTTGAATACGTTCTGCAGCATCATATTGCCCATAAAGTTTTCGGGAGGATTATTTGCAACAGCGGATTCAACGATTCTTGTGAGGATCTCTGCCTGCTGTTCTTCGGTAAGGAGCATGAACATAGTATTGATATTAGCTCTGTTTACGTTCATGAGCGCAGACGTGTCAACGATGCTCTCGGAGTTTTCGTCCGCTCCGTTAATAATTATCTGAGTGATATTGTTGTAGAAAATCTCCATAGTAGCCGCGTCGATCTTGTCGATAAGCTCCTGGATATTTTCGCGTGTGTATCTTGTTCTTTCAAAAGCAAGGCCCGTAAGCACGTTTGTCTTGGGGGTTGCCTTCTGCTGATTTATAACCGTGCTCTTGGAGTTCTGCTCAAGAATATAGTCGGTCATCGCCTTTGTATAACCGATAGCGCCCGAAATACTTGTTGCGGATGCGCCCTCCTTGGGACGAACGATACCCGCGATCCTGATCTCAACACCGTTTTGTTTTATGAATCCTGCCTTATCGAAGCCGGGATCCTCACGCATATCCTTCCATACGGGGTATGTGTTACCGTCAGCATAATACGTCTTGTCGGTAGGCGTAAAGAAGTCGGACGTTGTGAGCAGCTTGAATCTCATATTGAGAATGTCCTCATAAGTGAAGGGAGGCATTTCTGTGGGCTTGTATTCACCCTTCATAAGAGCTTCCATTTCCTTGTCGATCTCGTTAGGATCAAGGACGCCAAGCATGTAGAGAGTCATCTTACTGATCTGGTTGTTGGAGTTTACTACGAGAACGACCTCGTTGGGCTCGTGGGGCCACTGACCTGCGATAACGTCGTACTGCTGGTCGAGGATCTCCTGGTTATTGATCATCTCGGAGAATACGTCCATTCCCATGCCGCCGCTCATTTCCATAAGTTCGGACATGCCTGCGAAGGCGTCGCCCATATGCTCGAATACGGTTTCCATGCCAACCTTTACCTTGCCGTCGGCAGTGTAGACCTGAAGATTGTAGTCGTACGTGTACTGAATGTCGCTAACGTAATCCTTTATCTCGTCGTAGTTTCCTTCGATGTGCTGTTTGAACGCTTCGAGGTTATTTTCAACGGTAGAGGACATAGCTCCCATCATTGTTCCGAGCGAGTCGTCAACGTAGATCATACCCGAATCGCGGTAATTTTCCGTGTCGGATACGCTTGTCATAGCGTTGAGCATTGCGGACATATCCTGCGTCTGCTTCTGAATGGTCAAGGGGTAGGTTGAAAGCGTATCTTCCTGAACCTGATTGATAAACGCGTTGATACCCGAGGAGAGCGCCAGGATAAGCGCGATACCGATAATACCGATACTTCCCGCAAAGGACGTCATAACCGTTCTGCCCTTCTTTGTGCGGAGATTGTTGAAGGAAAGGGAAAGAGCGGTGAGGAAGGACATGGATGTCTTTTTGCTTGCCTTCTTTTCTTCCTTTTTCTCCTTGCGTGTCTTTCGAGGCTTTTCGATTCCTGCTTCCTCGACTGCCTTTTCGCTTACGTAAGGGTCGGAATCGTCAATTACCAAGCCGTCGAGAACCTTGATTATTCTTGTGGAATAGGTAGCTGCAAGATCGGGGTTATGCGTAACCATGATAATGAGTCGATCCTTGGAAATTTCCTTTAAAATTTCCATGATCTGTACGCTGGTGGCTGTATCAAGCGCACCCGTGGGCTCGTCTGCGAGCAAAATGTCGGGATTGTTTACGAGCGCACGCGCGATCGCAACTCTCTGCATCTGACCGCCCGACATCTGCGAGGGACGCTTGTGGAGCTGGTCGCCAAGACCAACTGCCTCGAGAGCTTCCGTAGCTCTTCTGCGGCGCTCTGCCTTCGAAACGCCCGAAAGCGTGAGAGCAAGCTCAACGTTTGATAAAACCGTCTGGTGGGGAATGAGATTGTAGCTCTGGAAAACAAAGCCGATGGAATGATTTCTGTAGCTGTCCCAATCGGAATCCTTGAAGGTCTTTGTTGATTTGCCTCGGATGATAAGGTCACCGTCCGAGTATCTGTCAAGACCGCCGATAATATTAAGCAGAGTAGTTTTACCGCATCCGGAAGGGCCCAGGATGGATACGAATTCGTTTTTGCGGAATTCGATATCAACGCCCTTCAGCGCTTCCACGGAAGAGTCGCCAACAACATAAGTCTTTTTTATGTTTTTTAACTCTAACACTGTTTTTTCCTCCGTATACAAATGAAAGATTTTTCAAAATAATAATATATTATAACACCCTTTTATTAAAGCAATATGAAGAAAACCTATAAAAATTAAAAAAATTAATATTTTAAGGAATTTTTTATTTGTATTGAAATTTTATTTTGTATATGTTATAATTAAATGATAGTAAATTTATTGGAGTAAATATGAAATTCGTATTAAAGCATCTTAAAAAATACAAATCGGAATGCTTTTTCGCACCGTTTTTCAAGCTGCTCGAGGCCTGCTTCGATCTGTTCGTGCCGCTTGTGGTTAAGGACATAATAGACGTCGGCATTAAAAACGGTGATAAAAATTACATATATTCGAGAATTTTGATTTTGGTGGCGCTGGGTATTATAGGACTCACCTGCGCTCTGACGGCGCAGTATTTTGCCGCAAAGGCGGCGGTAGGCGCATCTACCTCGATGAGAAGATCCCTCTTTTCTCACCTGACCAAGCTCTCATATACCGAGACGGATTCTCTCGGTACGTCGACTATGATCACGAGAATGACGGGAGATATAAATCAGGTGCAAACGGGCGTTAATATGACGCTTCGACTGTTTTTGCGTTCTCCCATAATCGTGTTTGGCGCGATGATAATGGCATTTTTCGTAAATCCCAAGACGGCGTGGGTATTCGCGATCCTGATTCCCGTGCTTGCGATCATAGTGTTTACAATTATTCTGGCGGGAATCCCGCTTTACAGACGAGTTCAGTCGAAGCTCGACAGAGTAACCTCCCTCACTCGCGAAAATCTTTCGGGTGTCAGGGTTATCCGTGCGTTTAACATGGAGGAGAAGCAGACTGAGGAGTTTACTGCCGCAAACCGCGAGCATACAAGCGCACAGAAGCTGGCGGGCAAGATCTCCGCGCTTATGAATCCTCTGACTTACGTTTGTGTGAACTTAGGCATTATTGCGCTCATATATTTTGCCGCCCCCGAGATCAACGAGGGAGGAATGCTTCAGGGCGATCTTGTTGCAACGTATAACTACATGACGCAGATCCTCGTTGAGCTTGTAAAGCTTGCGACTACGGTGTTCACGGTTATAAAGGCGGTTGCATCCGCAAAGAGAATAAGCTCGGTATTTGATATTCCCACAGTTGACAATAAGGCGGGCGACGGTGAGATCGATCTTGAGAATACTGAAGTTGCGGTTGAATTCAAGGGTGTAAATCTCACGTATCGCGGCGGCTCGGACAGGACGCTTTCGGATATTGATTTTTCTGTTCTTCGCGGACAGACGGTCGGAATCATAGGCGGTACGGGTTGCGGTAAAACCTCCCTTGTAAACCTTATTACTGCGTACTATCCCGCAACTGACGGTGAGGTTTGCGTTTTCGGTAAGAATGTAAACGATTACAGTGTGGACAAGCTACGTTCAGCTATTGCGACGGTGCCGCAGAGATCGGTGCTGTTTGGCGGTACTGTTCGCTCAAATCTCTTGTGGGGAAATGAAGACGCCACCGACGAGGAAATGTGGGAGGCGTTACGTATCGCGCAGGCGGATGAATTTGTAAGAGAAAAGGACGGCGGACTTGACGCGCGCGTGTCTCAAAAGGGTAAAAACTTTTCGGGAGGACAGAGGCAGAGACTTTGTATAGCGAGAGCGATCCTTCGTCGCGCGCCCATCCTCATTCTTGACGATAGCGCATCAGCGCTTGATTTTGCGACCGAGGCAAAGCTTCGAGGCGAGATCGCGTCTCTCGATTATGATCCGACGGTGTTTATTATATCCCAGAGAACGTCTTCGATCGCTCATGCGGACAAGATAATCGTGCTTGACGACGGCAAAATTATGGGAGTCGGAACTCATAGCGAGCTTCTTTCGACTTGTGAAACGTATAAGGAAATTTTTGAGTCGCAGTTCTATGCGGCAAAGGCATAAATTATGAGAAAAGAAAAAACAGGAAACAGTAAGACCGTAAAAAAGGTTCTTCGTTACCTCAAAGCGTATAAGTGGCTATTTCTTTTGTCGCTCATCTTGGCGGCGATAACGGTAGGACTTACCATTTATATCCCCGTGCTTATCGGTCGGGCGATAGACCTCGCATCAGGCGTAGGGCAGGTGGATTTTGACGGCATTTTGAAGATTCTGATTTCAATCGGTGTAATTTCCATTGCGATCGCGCTTTTGCAGTGGATAATGAATATTTGTAATAATAAAATCACGTTCGGCGTGGTAAGACGCATGCGAAAAGAGGCGTTTTTAAAGCTCCAGAGCTTGCCTCTGTCTTATCTTGACTCCAATTCGGTGGGTGGTACCGTCAGCCGAGTTATCGGAGATGTCGACCAAGTTTCCGATGGGCTTCTTATGGGCTTTACGCAGTTCTTTACGGGCGCGCTTACGATACTTGCGACTTTGGTGTTTATGATATACATAAATCCCATAATCGCGGCAATAGTTGTGGTAATGACTCCTCTTTCGCTTTTCGTTGCGGCTTTCATTGCGAAGAGCACGTTCAAGCTCTTTAAGAAGCAGGCAGAGGTAAGGGGAGACGCAACCGCTATTATCGACGAGATGATAGGCGAGCATAAGACGGTCGTTGCCTTCTCGCAGGAGGAAAACGTTATTGAAAGATTTGACAGTGTAAATAACGAGCTTCAGAAGGTTTCGCTCAAGGCACTGTTTTATTCGTCGCTTACCAACCCGTCGACAAGATTTGTAAACAACCTCGTTTACGCTGCGGTGGCGCTCGCGGGCTCGCTTATTTGTATTGGCTCGGGCGGCGCGGCTCTTACAGTCGGAATGCTTGCGAGCTTGCTCGGTTACGCTAACCAGTACACAAAGCCCTTCAATGAAATTTCGGGCGTTATAACCGAGCTTCAGAATTCGCTCGCGTGTGTTTCGCGCCTCTTTGAGCTTATAGATGCCCCTTCGGAGACACCCGATGCGCCCGACGCCAAGAATCTTGAGGCGCAGGATATAAACGGCAACGTAAATATTGAGAACGTAAGCTTTTCGTACTCAAAGGAGAAGACGCTTATTGAGGACTTCAATCTTAATATTGAAAACAGCCAGAGGGTTGCAATCGTAGGGCCCACGGGATGCGGAAAGACCACGGTCATCAACCTCCTTATGAGATTTTATGACGTTGATGAGGGCAAGATTTCTGTGAGCGGTCACGATATCAAGGACGTAACGAGAAGCTCGCTCCGTGCTTCGTACGGAATGGTGCTTCAGGACACGTGGCTCAAAGCGGGAACTATCAAGGAAAACATTTCTATGGGCAGACCTGATGCTACCGATGAGGATATCATCGCGGCGGCTAAGGCGGCGCACGCGCATTCATTTATAAAGAGAATGCCCGACGGATATGATACTAAGATCGGTGAGGACGGCGGTGTGCTTTCGCAGGGACAAAAGCAGCTGCTCTGTATTGCAAGAGTGATCTTGGCGCTTCCTCCGATGCTTATTCTTGACGAGGCGACCTCAAGCATAGATACGCGAACGGAAATGAAGATACAGAAGGCGTTTTCGACAATGATGAAGGGAAGGACCTCGTTTATCGTAGCGCATCGTCTTTCGACTATCAAGGAAGCCGACGTAATTCTTGTTATGCGTGACGGAAAGATAATCGAGAAGGGAAGCCACAACGAGCTTTTATCTCGCGACGGATTCTATTCCGAGCTTTGGAACAGCCAGGCGGTAACGGTTTAAAAGGGTAATAAAATGGATAACGAAAAGAAATTTCCGAAAAGAAAGCGTTTGAGATTGGAAAATTTTGATTATAATACACCGGGCGCATATTTTATAACGGTATGTACTAAGGATCGAAAAACGTTATTTGCACCCGTAGGGGCGGATTCCATATCCGCCCGAATGGTTGAAAAGACTTTTCTTGAAACCATACGGAAATATGATGGTGTCGATTCTCCAATATATGTAGTTATGCCTAATCATTTTCATGCAATAATTACGATATCGCGGGCGGATATGGAATCCGCCCCTACGGTGTCGGAAATCGTTCAATCATTTAAGAGATATTCAACGGTAGAATATGTTAAAATGGTTAAGGATGGAATATTACCGCCATTTGATAAACAAATATGGCAAAGATCATTTTATGACCACGTTATACGCAATAAGGACGATTATAATGAAATATATAAATATATTTATGAGAACCCTATAAGATGGCAATATGACCGTCTATATGTTGAGGAATGAAATAAGAAATTCCCCCGACAGAAGCTGTCGGGGGATTATTTTTATGATAAGCATTTTTATTTTTCTTCGTTGAAAATATCAAGCTGAGTATCGTCTTTTCTCTGCGAAAGACCGAGATGCTCGTAGGCCAGGCGCGTTACGCATCTGCCTCGGGGAGTTCTTGAGAGGAAGCCGATCTGCATAAGATAGGGCTCGTAAACGTCCTCGAGTGTGATTGCTTCTTCGCCGATCGTAGCCGCGAGCGTGTCAAGACCAACGGGACCGCCGTCGTAGAAGCGGATAATTGTTTCAAGCATGCGTCTATCGGTCGCGTCAAGGCCCAGCTCGTCGATGTCGAGCTTCGAGAGAGCGTAGGACGCGATCTCCTCGTCGATTATATCCTTACCCATAACCTGAGCAAAGTCGCGTACGCGTTTGAGCAAGCGGTTTGCGATTCGGGGAGTTCCGCGCGAGCGGGAAGCGATCTCGTATGCTCCGTGCTTATTTATATCGATACCGAGAATTCCCGCGCTTCGTGTAACGATGGTAGCGAGCTGCTCGGGAGTGTAAAGCTCAAGCTTTAATACTACGCCGAAGCGGTCGCGAAGAGGTGTGGTCAGCTGACCTGCTCTTGTTGTTGCACCGATGAGCGTGAAACGGGGAAGGTCGATTCTTATGCTTCTCGCAGAGGGGCCCTTACCGATAATAATATCGAGAGCATAGTCCTCCATAGCGGGGTAGAGAATTTCTTCAACCGAGCGGTTGAGACGGTGGATCTCGTCGATGAAAAGCACGTCACCCTCGGAAAGATTTGTAAGGAGCGCCGCAAGGTCGCCCTGTTTTTCGATCGCGGGGCCTGAGGTTACTCTGATATTTACGCCCATTTCCGTTGCGATAATATTGGAAAGAGTTGTCTTACCGAGACCGGGAGGGCCGTAGAGAAGCACGTGGTCGAGGGATTCTCCGCGAAGCTTTGCCGCGTCAATATAAATTTTGAGGTTTTCCTTTGCCTTGTCCTGACCGATGTAGTCATCAAGGGTTTTCGGGCGGAGTGATACCTCGGTTTCAACGTCATCGTTTGAATAATTCGTGGATACTATTCGGTTTTCAAAATCAAATTCAAATTCCTGTTCGTTTATCATCCGTGAATCTCCTTAATTACTTCATAAGCTGCTTCAACGCCTGCTTGATCACGCCCTCAAGGTCGTACTTGTCGACCTCGATTCCGCGCAGAGCTGCCTGCGCCTCGCTTCTTGTGTAGCCGAGCACCATAAGAGCATCCTGCGCCTCTGCGAGCTTGCCGCTCATGGTTACGTTTTGCGCGGTGGATTGGGTAATGCCGGCAGCAAGTGTTGTGTCGATATTGTTTTCCTTTACGAGCTTGTCCTTAAGCTCGAGAATGATTCTTGCCGCGGTCTTAGGTCCGATTCCCGACGCCTTGGAAATTGTCTTTCTGTCCTCCGTGCAAACCGCAAGAGCAAACTTTTCGGGTGTGAGCAAGGAGAGAATCGATATAGCCGCTTTTGGGCCTACGCCCGAAACCGAGAGGAGCATCTTGAAGGATGCAAGCTCTGTTTCGGAGATAAAGCCGAAAAGCTCGATGCCGTCCTCACGCACTGCCATGTAGGAATAGAGCTTGGCGGTAGCGGGTGTGCCGTTGGCGTTTCTGGGAAGAGCTGAGAACGTATTCTGGCTGATTGTCATTTTGTAGCCAACGCCCCCCGCGTCAATAACCGCGGTGTTGGGCGTAGCGTATGCGAGTGTTCCGCTTATATAATAAAACATTTTACGTTTCCTTAAAGTTTATTTCTTTTTCTTTGCTGTGGGCTTTTTCTGCGGAGTGGTTGAGCTTTTGTTTGCTCCGTCTCCGTACTTCAAGCTCATAAATCCGCGATCGTAGGGAATTTCCTCGGTAAAGTCCTCGTCGAAGGGGATATCGTCAACCGTTTGATCGGTATCTATAAGGTAAAGCTCGCGAACGAATTTTATCTTACGGAGCCACTTTTCGAGAACGATTATGAGGATAAAGAATATAGAAGCGATAACCGAGATGCCTGTGCCAAGTACAAGTGCTGTGGGAGCGTATACGAGCTTGATATCGTGCTGTCCCGCATCCTTGATATCGAATGCGAGGAGCGCGTTCGCTACCTCGTAGGAATCAACGCTCTTGCCGTCGACGAATACTCTCCAGCCGCGGTCGTAGGGAATCGTGGTGGTAACCATCTGATCCGCCTTTTCGGTTGTCATAGTACCCGTGATATTGTGGTCCTTATAGTCGGAGTCGATCACAAGCTGTCCCTTCTGCATTTCGGTGAAGGAGGATTTGAATACTTCCTCGTCGATGTAGTATATGAAGGAGTCGTTGTTTGAGGTGTAGAACTTCGCCTTGTCCGCTTCCTTATTGGAGAGAATAACTGTAAAGGAGTATTCTGCGGTCTTCTCGTTTGACATAACCTCGCCAAGCTCGATTATGCGGTTTGTTTCGTTACCCTGAACCGCAAGCGTGTTATCGATAATAGGCGTTGTGGAGGCGATTATCTTGGTTTCATTGAGATAGTAAGCGGGAAGCTGGAGATAGAGACGGGTGTTCGTGGGAACGGTATACGTGAACGTAACTGTACCCGCGCCGTCCGTATATTCATATTTTGTGTGAGTACCCTTGTTGCTGTCGAGCTGCTTTACACCGTCAAGAGTGGGCGCGCCGTTCTGTGTAGCGGGCGCAAACACCTGAACGTCTTTGCCGAGGATCTTTGAGATCATTTCGTTGATTCTCTCAAAAGCGAGGGTGTGACCCTCCTCGTTGTAGAGCTTTTCGTAGTTTGCGCTGTCGGTAGCAACGTCGATATTGAATTCCTTCATCTGTCCGTCGGAGATCGCGCCTTCGGAGAGGAATGCGAGGGAGAGGGCGTAAGGATTCTTATATACAACGTAGTCGGCAGCCGACGTTTCGTGGAATTTTTCGCCCGAAGCGTTGTCGGAGTAGGTTTCCTTTATAAGCTCGTCGACCGTCATGCCGTTGAGCTTTGCAAATTCCTCCGCGGTATATACGGGCTCGCCGTAAATATCGTCATAGTTTCTGGGGGAAATGATGTACTTTATACCGAGCAGGGAGTCACTGACGGGGTTGCCGCCGAGATATTTTGACCAGTTGGACTTTGACGAGTAGCCCATCATTCGAAGGAAGAGGATGGTATCCGCGTTGATCGAGGAGGTGGAGTTCGTAACGCCGTTGAGGTTGATTCCCATGTTGTCGTTGGGCTTTCTGTGTGTTACAGTCTCCGCTCTGAAGAAGCCGCCGTCGTAGTAGTTCACTGTGTCGGTAATGGGGAGCATCAAGGTGTTATACTGAGCGTATTTATCGTATTTTGTAAAGGTTACGTCATCGTCAAGATCGTTTACGTTGGTAAGTCCCGAGATAAACACCTCAGCACAGATGGTGCAAAGAAGAATTACGGTCACGATCTCACGGTTCTTGCCCGATTTTCTGCACGCGATGAGAATGAGATATATAGCGACGCAGGCGATCGTAAGAAGCACGGTCGCGTACTCGTCGATCTCAATGTATTTGTTTTCGGTCTTGAGTGTCTCGGCAATTTTCTCGATCATCATGACGAAGGCGATGATGCACGCCGAGGAAACTATGAAGTTTCTTCCTGCGATAACGTCGAGCTTGGTGTATACTCGGTATGCAAGCACGATAAGGAAGAAGCAGAGCATGAAGCTGAATCGGCAGTTGAGCCAGTTAGGTCTCTGGAAGCCGTGCCAGATAAGGTCGAGCGTGCTTACCATAAAGCCGAGCATCAAAACGATAATGAGGATCGCAGACCATACGCGCTCTCTCTGTGTAAACTTCTTTGAGCAGAAATATGCGGGAACGAGCATGATCGTAAGCACACCGCAGTAAACGAAGGGAAGACCCTCGGGGCGCACGGTATCGTATGAGCCGGGAAGGAACTTATAGAGAATGTCCATAAGCTCATAATTCATCTTGACCTCGGTCCAATCGGGATTTGAGAACTCGTTCTTACCAAGCCCCAAGGAGTAGTATGCGCCGAAGATGATGAATGCCGCGATCGCAACGCCGATGACGGAATAGGTCGCGATTCGGATAAAGGATTTTCTGAAGTGATTCTTTTCACCTAATGGATTGTTTCTGTCCGAGTAGGCGAACATGTAGTAGAAGTAGTAGAGAATAACGAAGATACAAGCCATGTAGCCGATATAGTAGTTGCTAATCATCGTAAGCGCGAGGCAGATGATATAGAGCTTGTACTTACCGAACTTTATGAGTCGCTCGATTCCGAGAACCAGCAAGGGAAGGAGAATAACTGCATCTATCCACATAAGGTTGTGCATCTGCACCATCATGTACGCCGTTGTGGCATAGAGGGTGGAGAATGCGACTACCGCGTATTTTTCAATTTTCTTCGACGTCTTTGTAAGATAGTAGCTCATCGTCGCGCCGCAAAGTGCCGCCTTGATAAGATATATCATAAAGAGGGCGTCCTGCATGTTTTCCTTGGGGAAAAGGCAAACTATATACGAAAGCGGGCTTGCGATATAGTAGGCGTACAGACCCATAAATTCACCGCCGAGAGCACGCTCCCAGGTGTATATCAAGCTGAGATCTCTGTTTAGCACCGCCTCGCGGAGATATTCGTAGAAGTAGGCGTACTGCGCGTTCATGTCAAGCACGAGCACGGTGCTCTCACCAAACGGGTGAATTCCTCTTACTAAGTAAACGAGGAAGAATATGATCGCGGGAATAAGTCCTGCGAAGATCATGTAGTTGTATTTTTTATAGAATCGGGAAAGCCCGCCCGTAAATTTTTGGAATTTCGTATTTTCTGTCACGGGCTCAAGCATTTCTTTGTTTTTCGTGTTGTCCATTTATTTTATCCCTCAAAGTATTTTTTTGATAGCTTTCTCAAGCTTTACTCTGTCCATCGTCATATCCCGTCCGCACAGCGTACAGACGATTCTTGCGTCGCTTCCGACGCGGAGGAGCTTGAACGTGTCGCATCCGCAGGGGTGTTGCTTTTTAAGTTTTACGGTGTCTCCCGCCGCAAGCTTTAAAATGTCCATAGACGCCTCCATTTTTATAACATACATAATTATTATATCATAACTTCATATAAAAGTAAATGGGGTGAGGGCAGAATTTTCATAAAATATTATAATTAAATATTAAAATATATATTTGACATTGAAGATATAATGTGATATAATAAATAGATGATAATGGGAAACTATGCGGTTTTTTAAAATACAGTTAAGAAAAGAGATATAAAATGATCATACTCGGAATTGACCCCGGATATGCGATAGTCGGTTGGGGAGTTTTGGAATACTCTAACAACAAGTTCCGTCCGTTGGGATTCGGATCTATACAAACCCCTGCGGGAATGGATCCCAATCTGCGACTTGCGGAGATATATCGCGGAATGAATGAAATAATAGATAAGTACAAGCCCGAGCAGATGGCGGTCGAGGAGTTGTTTTTCAATACCAACTCAAAGACGGCTATCATGGTGGCGCAGGCAAGAGGAGTGATCCTTATGTCCGCCCAGCTTCGCGGAGTTGAAATATTCGAGTACACGCCCCTTCAGGTAAAGCAGGCGGTGGTGGGATACGGACGCGCCGAGAAAAAGCAGGTAATCAGTATGGTTACTACGATGCTTGGACTTAAAAATTCGCCAAAGCCCGACGATACCGCCGACGCGCTTGCGATCGCGATGTGTCACGGACACGCGGGATGCTCGAGATTATCAAAGTATTTAGGAAAATGAGGTAATAAATATGTGGTACAGTGAAAATTGGAAAGAATATGAGCTTCTTGATGCATCCGATGGAGAGCGTCTTGAGAGATGGGGAAAATATATATTGGTTCGTCCCGACCCACAGATCATCTGGAAGAACACACGTGAGCATCCGCTCTGGAAGAAGGCGGACGGTATTTACCGTCGTTCCTCCGGCGGTGGCGGCGGCTGGGTAAAGAGCAAGATGCCCGAGCAGTGGGCGCTGGGCTACGGCGACCTCAATTTCAGAATCAAGCCCATGGGCTTTAAGCACACAGGACTTTTTCCCGAGCAGGCGGCTAACTGGGACTGGTTCTCAAAGCTTATTAAGAATGCTGACAGACCTATCAAGGTTTTGAACCTTTTTGCGTACACGGGCGGTGCTACTATGGCGGCGGCAGCCGCAGGTGCGCAGGTCGTTCACGTTGACGCATCCAAGGGTATGGTAGCTATGGCAAAGGAAAACGCGCAGCTTTGCGGTCTTGCGGACGCGCCTATTCGCTATATCGTTGACGACTGTAAGAAGTTTGTTGAGCGAGAGATAAGACGCGGTAACAAGTACGACGGAATCATTATGGACCCTCCGTCCTACGGACGTGGCCCTAACGGTGAGGTATGGAAGCTCGAGGACAATATCGACGAGCTTATCACACTTGTTTCTCAGGTGCTTTCCGACGAGCCGCTCTTCTTCCTTGTAAACTCTTATACGACGGGGCTTTCCCCCATGACCATGGGTTACATAGTAGACCTCAAGGTTACGTCGAGATACGGCGGCTACACAGAGGCGGGCGAGCTTGGTCTTAAGGTATCCCAGTCGGGACTTGTCCTTCCTTGCGGTGCAAGTACGCGTTGGCAGAGCAAATCAAGATAATAATTTAATGAATTTGGAAAAACGAAATGGCATTTATTGAAATTAAGAATTTGAGTTATTCCTACAAGGACGACGACGGCTTGCCGATGAAGGTCTTGAAGGATATAAATATTGAAATTGAAAAGGGACAGTACGTTGCGATCCTCGGTCACAACGGCTCGGGTAAATCCACACTCGCCAAGCTCCTTAATATGGTGATCGACGATTACGATTACTTTGAGGGTAAGATACTTATCGACGGCGTTGATATTACAAGCGAGGAGATAACCGAGGACGATATTTTCGAG
The DNA here is from genome assembly GCA_045632305.1 of Eubacteriales bacterium. Lineage (GTDB taxonomy): Bacteria > Bacillota > Clostridia > Oscillospirales > CAG-272 > SVTX01. The sequence continues at coordinate 30,133 of JAZQWL010000015.1, forward strand.
ATTCGCAAGAGAGTCGGAATGGTGTTCCAGAATCCCGACAACCAGCTTGTTGCGACGATAGTTGAGGAGGACGTGGCGTTTGGCCCAGAAAATCTCGGTCTTCCCCGTGACGAGCTTCGCCGTAGGGTTGATTACGCGCTTGAAACGGTTGGAATGACGAAATATGCTCATCACGAGCCCCACCGACTTTCGGGCGGTCAGAAGCAGAGGATCGCCATTGCGGGAATTATCGCGATGATGCCCGAATGTATGATATTCGACGAATCCACGGCTATGCTCGATCCCGTCGGCAGACGCGAGGTTATTTCTACGATCGAAAAGCTCAACAGAGAAAAGGGAATAACCGTAATTACCATTACTCACTATATGGACGAGGCGGCAAGAGCGGACAGAGCAATTGTGCTCAATGACGGCGAGATAGTTCTTGACGGAAAGCCCTCTGAGGTATTTTTGCAGAGAGAAGCAATCAAGGCGGCGGGTCTTGACCTTCCTCAGTGCGCCGATATCTGCGTGCGTCTTCAGGAAAAGGGAGTAGGCATTGAAGGTGATTTCAGCACAATGGCGGGAGCGGTCGATGCGATCGCACGCGCGCTCGAAAACAAATAAATTTAGGAAATAAGGATAAAATGTCTAAAATAATCGTTGAAAACGTTTCTTACGTTTATAGCGCCAAAACGCCCTTTGAGGCAGTGGCGCTCAATGACGTAAGCGTAAGTATTGCCAAAAACAGAATAACCGGAATTATCGGTCATACGGGCTCGGGTAAATCCACCTTGGTTCAGATGTTCAATGGACTTATCCGTCCTACAAGCGGCAGAATATTGCTTGACGGCGAGGACATCTGGGAGAAGCCCAAGGAGATAGGCAAGGTAAGATTCCGCGTAGGACTTGTAATGCAGTACCCCGAGTATCAGCTTTTCGAGGAAACCGTTAGAGCGGATATTGCCTTTGGCCCTCGTAATATGGGACTTACTGAGGAAGAGATCAATGCAAGAATTGAGGAATGCGCCGACTTTGTAGGCCTTGACAGAGCCCTTCTTGATAAATCCCCCTTTGATCTTTCGGGCGGACAGAAGAGAAGAGTAGCAATCGCGGGCGTTATGGCTATGAAGCCCGAGGTGCTCGTTCTTGATGAGCCCGCGGCGGGACTCGATCCCATCGGACGAAACTCAATATTCGGAGGCATCAAAAAGTATGCCGAGGCGACGGGAGCGTCCGTCGTTATCGTCAGTCACAGTATGGAGGACATGGCGAGATTTTGCGATGATATAATCGTTATGAGTGATTCCAAGGTTGCCATGACGGGCAACAGAAACGAAATATTCTCCCGCGCTGAGGAGCTTGAGGCGATCGGTCTTGACGTGCCTGAGATAACAAAGCTTATGATGCTTCTCCGCGAGCGCGGAATCGAGCTTCCTTGCGGCGTTTATACCGTTGAGGATGCGGAGAGCTGCATTATGGATAAGCTCGGAGGTGGCGTATGAGTCGTAGTATAGCACTCGGTCAGTTCTATCCCGCAAAGTCACCTCTTCACAGACTTGATCCGAGAATAAAAGTAATTTTAGCGATAGTTTATATCGTTGCCAGCTTTCTTTGTAAGAATATTTTCAGCTTTGCGCTTCTGCTTTTTAGCGCGCTTGTACTGGTGCTTATAAGCAGAATTCCTCTCCGTATCGTGCTTGGCTCGATCAAGGCGATAATATTCGTAATGGTATTTACCGCAGTTCTGAACGTCTTCTGGACGAAGGGCGATGAGGCGAATCTGCTATTCTCATGGAAGTTTATAAACATTTACGTTGACGGACTTTATAACGCTCTTTTCATCATCATCCGTATTATCTGTATGATCGTGGGAAGCTGTATGTTCCTGACTTATACTACTACTCCCATTCAGCTCACTGACGGACTTGAGAGCTTGCTCTCTCCCTTGAAGAAGATCAAGGTTCCCGTTCATGAGTTCGCTATGATGATGACGATTGCGCTCCGTTTTATCCCCACCATTATCGAGGAAACGGGCAAGATCATGTCGGCGCAGAAGGCGAGAGGCGCGGATTTCACGAGCGGATCGCTTATGAAGAGAGCCAAGGCGCTTATTCCTGTGCTTATTCCTTTGTTTATTTCCGCATTCAGACGTGCGGGCGAGCTTGCGACGGCTATGACCTGCCGTTGCTATCGCGGAGGCGAGGGAAGAACCAAGCTTCACGCCTCTAAAATGTCCTGGGTGGATCTTGTGGCGGTTATAATAGTTGCGATCTTTGTCGCAGGTATTGTACTTATAAACGTTTTCGCCCCAGGGTATACTATGTAACGGTGCCGATATGAAGATATTGATAAAGCTTTCATATCTTGGAACGGATTTTTGCGGTTATCAGGTGCAGAACGGAAAAAGAAGCATTCAAGGTGAGCTTACGCGCGCGGCGAGAGAGCTTTTCTCGTACGATTGCGATATTACGGGCTGCAGCAGAACGGATAGCGGAGTTCATGCGAATATGTTCTGCGCGACTGTATCAAAGCGCGGTGAGAGCGGTCTTGAGACCTCGCTTTCTCCCGACAGGATCGTTCGCGCCCTGAATGCGCATCTGCCCGACGATATATGCGTTTTCGACGCCGAGTGGGTGGACGATGATTTCCATCCGAGATATGACGTAAAATATAAGGAATACGTTTACAGAATGTATAACGGACATGCGCGCGCCCCGTTTGAGAGCGGCAGATGTCTTATACTCAAAAAGAAATTTACGCTCGAGCAGATAGAGAAAATGAATGATGCGGCATCCCATTTTGTCGGCAAAAAGGATTTTTCTTCGTTTATGGCTCAGGGATCGCAGGTCGCAACTACTGTAAGGGACGTAAAGTATGCGACTGTTACGTCTTGTGACGATGTGATTGAATTTAAGGTTGCCGCCGACGGATTTCTCTACAATATGGTTAGGATCATGACGGGAACGCTTGTAGCGGTTGCAGAGGGCAAAATAAAGGTTAATGAGATCGACGAAATAATTGCTTCGTGCGATCGCGCTCGTGCGGGACAGACCGCGCCTCCCGAGGGCTTATACCTCAATAAAGTGGTTTACTGATAAATTTATGAAAGGAGAAGGGTATGCCGAAGCTTTCACGGAATTTTAAGAATTTAAAGCAAAAGATAAATACCGAGGAAATGGTGGATAAGATTTCGTCGGATATTGACAGAAAGCTCGAGGCGGACGGGGTCGATACGAGCCGTGTTTCCGCTAAAGCTGCAAAGCGCGCTTACGTCGTGGGTATATGCGCGATAGTTCTTTGCATTGCGATCCTTCTCTCAATGCTTCTTATATTCGGTAAGGATATAGGACCCATGAACGTCTATTATTTTTTCCGTGAGGTATCCCTTATGGGACGGATAGGCGAGGGTGAGCGGGAGCAGATAAGCTATTCCCAACCCACGAGAAATCAGAGCTTTGCTGAATTTAAGCGCGGCTTTATCGTGGCATCCGACCGCGAGGTGCAGGTGTTCAACAAGGCGGGCTACGAGACCTTGATCGAGCAGCCGGGCTATTCGAATCCCATGATCGAAACCTCGAAGAACACCTTTGTCGTGTACGATCTCGGCGGACGCGGCTTTACTCTTTACAACACCTTTGAGGATATTTATTCCGAGAACCGCGAATATCCTATAAGCGCGGCGGATATGGCGGCGGACGGTCGCTTTGCTGTCGCGGGAAAATCCGAGAGACACAATACCGAGATCGTATTTTACGATGATGAGGGCAGAAGAGAATTTTCCTATAAGCGCGGCGATCTTACGGTTGACTGCGAGTATAACGAAAAGGGAAATCACTTAGCGCTTCTTACGCTCGATGCGGACTCGGGTCAGTACATATACACTCTTACCGTTATAAACACGAAAAACGGTGAGGTGGTGTCGAATGTCGAGGAGAGGGGAGACGCTCCGTACGGCTGTTATTATCTTGGAAATGACAGGATCGCGGTGACGTCGGACAGCTCCCTTGTGATCTACAATAACAAATGCGAGGAAACGGGAAGATACGAATACCCGAACGGCAAGCTGTACAGAATTTCCGTTACAGATAAGAATATTGCTTTGCTTTTCACCGATGACAGCGTGAACATGCAGAATACGCTCTATATTGTTGATTCGAAGGGAAAGCTTGAGCGGGAAATTCGCATTGAGGGTGAATTTTCCGATATGGCGGTATCAAATAAGCACGCTTATTTTGCCGCCGAGGACGGAGTGTACAGGTTAGAGCTTTCGAGCGGCGAGCTTGAGTTTGCGACCGTTGAGGGCGTTGACGGAAAGATAGTTATTCTTGATAATAACCGCGTGATGCTTGCAAGACCGAATACGTCGTATATCGTTACGTCCTTTTCCTGATAGGAGAAATTATGGGATTGATTTTTGACGCGCTTATGATTTTATATTTCTGCCTTGCGGTTTTTACGGGCTACAGAAGGGGTTTTCTTCTGTCGGTTTCGGGCATTGCGGCGTTTATAATTTCGACTTTGATCTACAGAATATTTGAGTTTGAATATATTTACTTCATCGTGATCTATATTCTTCTCATTATCGCGATAGCGGTTTGCGCCAAGCTAATAAGAAAGCTGAGAGTTCCGATCTTGGCAAAGACGGACGCGATCCTCGGCACGGTGCTTGGAATCTTTAACGGCTTGCTCGGTATAACCGTGATCTCCGCGCTTATGCTTATAATTTCTTCCGCAGGGGGCGGTGACGCGCTTGAATCGTCGTTTATTTTGAAAATTGCAGAGGGCATTTTGCCCGTTTAATATATTTGATTTTGAGGAATTATTATGGTAATGTGTTCTAATTGCCACAAGAGAGTGGCTGTTGTTTTTGTAACCAAGCTTGAAAACGGTGAGAAGACATCGAGCGGACTTTGTATCAAGTGCGCCCGCGATCTCGGCATGCCCGTTGATAACATGCTTGGCGATATTTACGGAAAAATGGGCATTACTCCCGATCAGCTCGATAACATGGAGGAGGAGATGTCGGGTATGCTTGAGAGCTTGTCCTCCGACGAGGGGGAGGATGGCGGCGCGCCCGCGATCGATATCCCCAAGCTTTTCCGTGAGAGCGGTCTTTTCCAAAAGCCGGTAAATTCCAATTCCGACGGTTCTGCTGCCGACAAAAAGAAGGAGAGCAAGAACCGAAAGAAGGAGGAGCAACCCCAGAAGGAAAACAAATACCTTACTACCTATTGCAGAAATCTTACAAAGTACGCAAGAGAGGGAAAGATAGACAGGATCGTCGGAAGAGAAAAGGAGACAGACCGAGTTATCCAGATACTTTGCCGCCGTCAGAAAAACAATCCCTGCCTTATCGGTGAGCCGGGCGTAGGTAAAACTGCGATTGCCGAGGGACTTGCCATCAAGATTGCCGAAGGAAACGTTCCGTACAAGCTCCGCGATAAGGAGCTGTATCTTGTCGATCTCAACGCGCTCGTTGCGGGAACACAGTTCCGCGGTCAGTTTGAATCCAGAATTCTCGGACTTATAAACGAGGTGAAGGAGGCGGGCAACGTCATCCTTGTGATCGACGAGGTTCATCAGATCGTCGGTATCGGCTCGTCCGAGGGAAGCGTTAACGCGGCGAATATTTTAAAGCCCGCGCTTTCTCGCGGAGAACTTCGCGTTATCGGTGCGACAACTCTTGCCGAGTACAGAAAGCATATCGAGAAGGATTCCGCCCTTGAGAGACGCTTCCAGCCCGTTATGGTCAACGAGCCCTCGATCTCCGAGGCAGTGGAGATGCTTCGCGGCATCAGTCACTATTACGAGGAATATCACAGAATTCACATTCCCGAGGGGATTTTGCGCAGCGCGGTAATTTTGGCGGAGAGATATATTACGGACAGATATCTGCCTGACAAAGCGATAGACTTGCTTGACGAGGCGGCATCCAAGCTTTCTCTTTCCAGCGCGGAGCTTAACGAGTCCCTTGAAATACACGATAAGCTGCTTTCTCTCAAGGCGGAGAGAGAGGAGATCGACGCCAATATTACTACCGATGACGCCGAAAATCAGAAAAAATACGAGAAGATCGCAAAAATACAGTCAAAGGAAATGCAGCTTTCCGAACGTCTTAACAAGATAGAAGGCGAGTGCGAGAAGATCGAGCTTACGTGTGAGCATCTTGCAGAGGTTATCGAGGTATGGTCGGGTGTCCCCGCCTCCTCCATCACTGAAAACGAGTTTGCGCGTATTGACAAACTCGCGGAACGCCTTAAGTCCCACGTTGTCGGTCAGGACGAGGCGGTCATGGCGGTCGCTCGCGCGGTCAAGAGAAATCGCGCGGGAGTATCGTACAAGAGAAAGCCGGTATCGTTCATTTTCGCAGGGCCTACGGGTGTGGGAAAGACCGAGCTTGTGAAGCGTCTGGCGGAGGATCTTTTCGATTCACCCGAAACGCTTATAAGACTCGATATGTCGGAGTTTATGGAAAAGCATTCCGTGTCGAGAATTATCGGTAGCCCTCCCGGTTACGTTGGATACGATGACGCAGGACAGCTTACCGAAAAGATCCGTCGTAAGCCCTATTCCGTGGTGCTTTTCGACGAAATTGAAAAGGCACATCCCGACGTGCTTAACATTCTTCTTCAGATACTTGACGACGGCAGAATTACCGACGCTCAGGGCAAGAGTGTTAATTTCGAGAACGTAGTTATCGTTATGACAACGAATGCGGGCTCCGAGAACGCGTCTGCGGTGGTCGGCTTCTCGGGAGATTCCAGGGCGTCGGTTGACAGTAAGACCGAAAAGGCGCTCTCGGGCTTCCTGCGCCCCGAGTTTATAAACAGAGTTGATGAGATAATCACATTCCGTTCGCTCGACAAAAACGACTTTGCGAAGATCGCAAAAATCATGCTCTCCGAGCTTGCACAGGCGCTTGCGGAAAAGAATATCACCTTCGAATTCACTCCCGCTTCGGCAATGCATATTGCGGAGAAGTCCTTCTCGGAGAAGTACGGCGCGAGAAATATGAGAAGATATATTCAGAAAAACGTTGAGGATAAGCTTGCCGAGCAGATCATTTCCGATTACGGTCACAATATAACACGCGCCAAGCTCTCGGTTTCTTCGGGTGAGCTTGTTGTGATTTGCATGTAATTTAATTTTTGAGGATCATTGGATTAAAAAATGAAGGATATCGAAATCTTTGAGGATATAGCAGATATTGAAGAAAAACTGAATACTGATATTTCCTCGGGGCTTTCGAGACGCGAGGCGGGAAAGAGAGCTGCCGAGGACGGAAGGGACGGGACGTCGTTCTTTGTTCGCAAAAAGAGAAGGTTTCTTTCGTGCTTTTTCGGAGTGGTGAAGATGTTACCTGCCGCCATTTTGACTCTCGTTGCGGTCGCGGCGTTCTTTATGGGACGCTCACAACTTGCGATCGCGGTGCTGTCAACCTTCATTTCGGGCAGTATCGTCTCGGGAATGCTTTACCTTTCCGCGCAAAGGAGCAGTGAGAGAATGGAGATATATTCCAATCCTACCGCAAGAGTTTTGCGCGACGGAAAGGAATATCTTACGGATTGCCGAAACCTCGTTGTCGGTGACGTCGTGATACTGCGCACGGGGGATTTTGTTCCTTGCGATATGTGTCCTGTACAGAGCGTGGAGCTTTGCGTGTCCGAGATCGGCTTTGACGGGGAAGTAATTTATTCGGACAGAGAGATAAACGAGGAGTTTGACGGCGGTGAGCGATTGCTTGCGGGCTCTTTTGTGAAGAGCGGCTACGTGATCGCCGTGGTATGCGCGACGGGTAATGATACGCGCATGTCTTATCATATAAGAGCGGGCGGACTTGCAAAGAAAAATTCCGATCCCGTCATAATAAAGCGCACGTACAAATATCTTTCGGGCTTTGTGTTCATTCTCTCGGTTATCGCCCTGGTTCTTGCCATTGTAGGAATGTTTACTGCAAAGCATACGGGAATTCTTGAGAATTTCCTTATGTATCTTTCGCTTATTTTGTCCATGACGCTGGTATCCTCGCCCATCGCGGGAAGAATACTGCTTTCGTCAATGATAAAAACCGCATCAAGACGAAAGGGCGGCGATTATGCGGCGATAAAAAACAATCTGGCGATCGACATTCTGCCGAATATTACAGACGCGGTAATTTGCGGCCTTTCGGGAATTTGCGACGGAGAAAAGTATTTTTCGAGCGCGTATCTTTCGGGTACGACCGTCGATGGCATAAGCTCGATTGATCGCGAAGCGTTTATATTTGAGTGCATATATTATTACATAAGGGCCAGAAAAGAGGACGGATCGGATTTTTCTGACGATTCCGCTATGCTTGACGGACTTATGAACTGCCTAATCAGATCGGGATTTGACACCGATGCTGCCGACGTAAGAATAAAATCTCTGTATTTCGGCGCTGTGATGGAGGGATTCTCCGTCGCGTGCATCGAAACGGCAAATCAGAATTTCAGGGTATACATAGGACGCGATCTCTCGGTTCTCGACGTATGCGACAGTGCTCGCGAAAACGGGGGATTGAGACGTATTGACGCCGCTTATCTTGAAGGTGTGCAAAAATACGCGGACGGAGCGGGCGCGCGCGGTGAGAATTCTTACGCGGTCGTATCCGAGGTCAACGGCGAGATCATTCTTGAGGGGATCATAGGTCTTCGCGAGGGTGTATGTGATAGCATCGGCGAGATACGGGACGCTTTGGCAAAAAAAGGCGTGCGTATATCCGCGGTGATATCCGACGCAAATGAATATAACAGATTTTATCTTTCCGCGGCGGGCTTTGAGGATGATTGCATTCTTGATGCCTCGGAAGGTGAGATACCTCTGAACAGCTCTGCTTGCGCTTATATGGGATATACTCCCGACAAGTATGCCGAGCTTGTCCGCAAAATGCGTGCGGCGGGACGCACGGTGGCACTTATCGGTGTTTCCGATGAATACAGTGAGGTATACGACGCGGCGGACATTATTGTAAGCTACGATAATATAAACTACGGCTCACACAATTTTGCGGAGAGCGAGGTTTTGTATTCCGCGACGGACGGATCCGATTCCTCCAGACGCTGCTCGCAGAAGCTCCGCACCCGTTCCGACGTGATAATCAGCAGAGGAAGCACGGAGAGCGGAGGTCTTCGCGGCTTTTACGAGGCGGTAAGATGCGCGGAGAGCTTCTCGTTCAACTATATGCAGATGATGCTCCTCTTCGTTTCCGTTGAGGCGGTGCTTGTGCTTATGACGTTTATGACGTTTATATCGGGAATACCCATGATAAGCTATCCCGCCATCCTTTTGCTTGTGGTGGCTGCGGTCTTCTTTTCGGTGGCGGCGTTCTCGACGTTCAAGCAACGCTCGTTTATATCGGAAAGAAAGCTGTCGGAGATGTATTTCAAGCGTCAGGTCGTAAGAAAGATCATTCCTCCCACAGTAGCTTCTCTTATATGCTTCGGCGTCGCGATCTATCTTGATCTTTCGGGTTATATCATGGACACGGCGGCAATTCCGCTTGCTACGACGCTTGGCGTTATTATAACGTTTATTCTGAGCTTCGGCGGAAGCATGAGAGCGTGTATCGGTAAGAAGATAGACATGTCGGATATAAAGGGCTTTGCGCAGAAGGAAAAGAAGCGCACGGGGCTTCTTAATATCGCGGCGATGACGCTCGTTCTGACGTCGGTCGTGCGAATGATATTTACCGCGCTCCTTTTCCCTGGAATGGCTGTTGAGTACGGATACGTCGGTATATGCTCCGAGACGTTCATTCTGCTCGGCGTTTACTTTGCGGCGTTTGCGTTGAGCGCGCTTATCATAAGATTCGTACGCATGATCATAAAACATAAATAAGATGAAGACGGACATATAATTGTGTACCGTCTTTATTTTTTTGGAGGTTTTTATGCGAGTTTTAAGTACGAAGGAACTGCGCGAGCGCGAGGTTATAAACGTTTGCACGGGGGAAAAGCTCGGCTACGTGTGTGAGCTTGAGATCGACGTCGATTGCGGTAAGGTGTTATCTGTTACCGTGCCGAAAAGCACGGGGATTCTCGGATTTGGAAAAAGGGAAGAGTACGTGATCCCGTGGTGCAGGATAGAGTGCATTGGAGAGGATACGATACTTTTGAAGGTAACGGAGCGTGAGCTTTGCGAATTTCTTTCCGAAAGATCGGGAAAAAAGAGGGGTTAATTGTAAACATATTGTAAATTGTAAGGTTGCCTATTGCAAAAATCAAAGCTATATGATATAATAATTCGACTGCGCGAAAAGCAGTAAATTCAAATACACACACAGGAGCCGAAAACGTTCTCGGTGTTTCGTCTTAAGGAAAAAGGCGTAATCTTTACGAAGAGCTTCTGTGGTGGAAAAAACCGAAGGAGGACATACAAATGTCTATTATCTCTATCAAGCAGCTTCTCGAAGCTGGCGTCCATTTCGGACATCACACAAGAAGATGGAATCCTAAGATGCAGGAATACATCTTTACAGAAAGAAACGGCATCTACATCATCGACCTTCAGAAGACAGTAAAGAAGTTTGAAGAAGCTTACATGTTCGTTCGTGAGCTCGCTGAAAACGACGGCACAATCCTTTTCGTTGGTACAAAGAAGCAGGCAGCAGAAGCTATTAAGGAAGAAGCTGTTCGTTGCGGTCAGTACTACGTAAACGTTAGATGGCCCGGCGGTATGATGACAAACTTCAAGACAATCAAGAAGTCCATCGCTCGTCTCAACAGTCTCAACAAGATGGCTGAGGACGGCACATTCGATATGCTTCCCAAGAAGGAAGTTGCTTCTCTTCAGAAGGAAATTTTCGACCTCGAAAAGAACCTCGGCGGTATCAAGACAATGGAAAAGCTTCCCGATGCTATTTTCATCGTTGACCCCCGCAAGGAAAGAAACGCAGTTCTCGAAGCTAAGAAGCTCGGTATTCCGGTAATCGCTATCGTTGACACAAACTGTGACCCCGATGACGCTGACTACGTAATTCCCGGTAACGACGACGCTATCCGCGCTATCAAGCTCATCTCCTCCGTAATCGCTGACGCTATTATCGAAGGTAAGCAGGGCGAAGCTACAGTTGAAGCTGAAGCTGTAAAGGCAGAGGCAGAAGCTGCAGAAGACGCAGAAAACGCTTAATTTCTAAAAACTATTACAACCCAATACTTGAAAGGAATTACTAAAAATGGCTAACATTACTGCTAAAGACGTTGCGGCTCTCCGCGCAAAGACAGGTATCGGTATGATGGAATGCAAGAAGGCACTCGTTGAGGCCGACGGCGATATGGAAAAAGCTGTAAAGATTCTCCGCGAAAAGGGTGAACTCAAGGCACAGACTAAGATGGAAACAAGAATCGCAGCTGACGGTGTTGTTGACATTCTTAAGGATGGCGACAAGACAGCTATTATCGAAGTTAACTCCGAAACAGACTTCGTTGCAAAGAACGCTAACTTCCAGGTTTTCGTTAAGGAACTTCTCAGATGCATTATCGCAAACAATCCCGCAAACGTTGAAGAGCTTCTCGCTTCCAACTACTCTGCTGAGCAGACAGTTGATGCAAAGCTCAAGGAAATGATCTTCCAGATCGGTGAAAAGATCACAATCAGACGTTTCGCTGTAGCATGCGGCACAACAGCAACATATATCCACGGCACGGGCTCCATCGGTGTAGTTGTATCCTTCGATACAGATTGCGCTGATAAGGACGGCTTCGACAGATTTGCAAAAAACATCGCTCTCCAGGTTGGTGCTTACACAACACCTTACCTCACAAGAGAAGACGTTCCTGCATCTGTAATCGAGTCTGAAAAGGAAATTCTTATGGCTCAGATCGCTAACGATCCCGCTAACGCTAAGAAGCCCCAGAACATCATCGAAAAGATGGTTGTTGGTAGAATTGGTAAGTTCTATACACAGAACTGCCTTATGGATATGGAATACTTCATTGATGACAGTCTTACAGTTTCCAAGTATGTTGAACAGACAGCTAAGGAACTCGGCGGCTCCATCAAGATCACTGGTTTCTTCCGCTTTGAAAAGGGCGAAGGTATCCAGAAGAAGGAAGAAAACTTTGCTGACGAAATCGCAAAGCTCACAGGTGGCAACTAATATAAAGATTGCTATAAAAAAACGAGGCGCTCGCGCCTCGTTTTTTGTTTTTTTGTCTTGTAATTAGTAACTTACGCAGAGTTGACAAATTTTAATTATTATGATAATAATAGAACAAAAATTCTGTTTTGCAGAAACATCGCTCTCTATGTATTTGACAAAACAGAAAAAATAATATATAATGAAAGGAGAAAAAATGATAAATAATAACACACTTGATTTCTTAACAAAACTAAATCCCGATAGAGATATTTGCGGTAACAGTAAAGAGTGAGCAAACTGGATGTCGCAGCTTGCGCCAAATACTTGTGCCGATTGCGCTGACAATCATGGAAAAATATTTGACATATCTATATTGAATGGCTTGGATGGACGCCCTGTGGGCAAGCATCTTTTTGGTCAATGCATATACGTGCCAATGAGGACTAAAAAGATTGGCACAGCAACAAATCAAGGTGAAAACGGGGCGGATTTTTATTTGTATTATTATAATAGGTTGCCTGATTATTATATAAATAAAAAGGAGGCACGCAAAGCCGGATGGGATTCCTCAATAGGCAACTTTGATATTGTTTTACCGGGAAAGATGATTGGTGGAGATATATTTCAGAATAGAGAAAATAAACTTCCAGTCGTTTCCGGAAGAATATGGTATGAAGCTGATATAGATTATTTTACCGGATATCGTAATCGCAATAGAATTTTATACTCGAATGATGGATTAATTTTTGTAACATACGATCACTGTATGACATTTTACGAAATAATATGATAAGGAGATATTTATGTACGAATATAAGGATTTGTATACTATAGATTTCAGAGATGTAACGTATTATCTGGAAATGCATGCAATAATAAAATTTGCTCTTGATTTTCCCGATTATTACGGTTGTAATTGGGATGCTTTTTGGGATTGCTTGACTGATATGATAGGTCGTCCAATACATATTGAAATTTTGGGGCTTGATGTTATAGAACGAAGATTTGATAAAACCGCTAAAACATTCATAGAGATTTTAAGAGAATTCAAGCATTGCTATAACGACGAATTTGTAAACGATATCAAAATTGAAATCGTCGATGGAGATAAGCGTGTTGAAATATTATAATTAAAAGTCTTTACTATCGAGTAGGCGTAGATAGTAATGACAAAGAGGACGGAGAAAGACTCCGTCCTCTTTTGGCGATACTGTATAGAATTATTGCGAATTATTCCTCATCCTTTGTGTATTCGGAAATATCGATTGAAGCGAGTGCCGCAGGAGAGATCTTACCTTTTGTGCGTTCAAAATACTGGATATTATTCTTGAGCATAAAGATTACCTGATTGTTGGGTGTTCTGCCCTCTGCATTTGCAACGTAAAGAAATTTTTTCAAAAGATCCTCGGGCATGTGAATTGTGATTTCGGGTTGTTTTTTCATGTCTTTATTTCCTTTTTGATTTATGTTTATTTTATTTCTCTGTCGTATGCGCGCACAGCAGACGGCGCGTATCTTCTGAGCTTCATCTCTGCGACGTCGGTTATCTCGAAGAATATGATGCATTTTTGTCCGTCTGCCTCAAAAATGCCGAAATAAATGTTTTCCGCATTAAACGACGAGATGAACAGAAAGCTCTTGTCGACGAGGAGGTTTGACAGGTATTTTTCGGCGTCGGGTGAATGCTTCCCGAGGATCGAGAATGCTCGGATCGGCATTTCAATTACTGTTTTTCTTTTGGTTCTTCCGTATATTTTCGAAAAAATAATTGTGTCGTCAATGATCTGATATTCGTATTCTACCTGTGTCAGTTTCCACGTCAGCTTGAAGATCAGAAAGACCGCCGATGCCGTGATAATAAGAAGCGGTACGGTAAAGATCGAAGGCGAAAACAGTATGATCGCAATTGACGGCAGTATGATGAGAGCTATGTAAAGAGCTACAAGCAGAATTTTGTATATAAGAAATTTTCCTTTGCAATTTTGCTTTACGATATGTTCGCAAAATATGTTTTGTGTCATTTTTTATCTCTTTTCATTTGTGATTATATATATTTTAACACAATTTTTGATTTTTTGCAATCCGTTAAACGAAATTTCACGAAAAAAAGATAAATAACTACTTGATATTTCTTTTTTTATACTGTATAATATAATTACAAGATATGATAATCTGAAAGGGGAACACCCATGAAGGCAGTTATAACGGTTACAGGTAAGGACTCGGTTGGTATTATTGCCAAGGTTGCCACGGAGTGCGCGAAGTACGATGCGAATATTATTGACATTTCACAGAGCGTTCTTTCCGAATATTTTGCGATGATAATGCTCGCCGATATTGATAATCTCAAGATTTCGTTTTCGGAATTTGTTGACGCGTTGTCCTCCATCGGCAAGGATCGCGGCCTTGATATTCACGTAATGCACGAGGATATTTTCAATACGATGCACAGCATCTGATACGCGGGGCAGAGCAATGATCAATACTAACAATATTCTTGAAACTATCAGTATGATTCGTCAGGAAAATCTTGACATTCGTACTATCACTATGGGTATTTCTCTTTATGATTGTGTAAGTGAAGATGAAAATCGCCTTTGTGAAAAGATTTATGATAAAATTACAAAGAGCGCGGAAAATCTCGTTTCGGTCGGCTGTGATATTGAAAAGAAATACGGCATTCCGATCGTTAATAAGCGAGTTTCCGTAACTCCCATTTCGCTCGTTGGCGGAGCTATTTCTCCCGACGGATATATGAAGGTTGCAAAGACGCTGGATGCGGCTGCCAAGGAGGTTGGTATCAACTTTATCGGCGGCTTCTCGGCTCTTGTTCATAAGGGTATGACGCAGGGCGCGAAGAATATGATCTCCATTATTCCCGAGGCGCTCGCAGAAACCGACTTTGTTTGCTCGTCTGTTAACGTTGCGACTACAAAGGCGGGTATCAATATGGACGCTATCCAGCTTATGGGCAGTGCGATCAAGCGCGCGGCTTATCTTACGCGTGATAGAGATTCCATAGGTTGCGCGAAGCTTGTTGTGTTTGCGAACGTTCCTGAGGATAACCCCTTTATGGCGGGCGCATTCCACGGTGTGGGCGAGCCCGAAAACGTAATTAACGTAGGTGTTTCCGGCCCCGGTGTTGTAAGCTCCGCTATCAAGCGTGCGGGGGATTGCGACCTTTCCGCTCTGGCTGAAATTATAAAGAAGACCGCATTCAAGATCACAAGAGTTGGTCAGCTTGTAGCAAGCGAAGCGTCCGAGCGACTTGGTGTTCCCTTTGGAATCGTTGACCTGTCTCTCGCTCCTACTCCCGCGATTGGCGACAGTGTGGCGCATATTCTTGAGGAGATGGGACTTGAGTCCTGCGGAGCGCATGGTACGACGGCTTGTCTTGCTATGCTTAACGACGCGGTTAAGAAGGGCGGCGTTATGGCGTCCAGCCATGTAGGCGGTCTTTCGGGCGCGTTTATTCCCGTGTCCGAGGACGCAGGTATGATCGCGGCGGTTGAACGAGGCGCGCTCACACTTGAAAAGCTTGAGGCAATGACGGCGGTTTGCTCGGTTGGTCTTGACATGATAGCCATCCCCGGTGACATTGACGAGGACGTTATCTGCGGCATTATCGCGGATGAAATTTCCATCGGTGTAGTTAATACGAAGACCACGGCAGTCAGAGTTATCCCCGCATACGGAAAGAGTGCAGGTGATTATATTGATTACGGAGGACTTCTCGGCAGAGCTCCAATTATGGAGATCAATCGCTATTCGCCCGGTAAGTTTATTTCTCGCGGCGGACGTGTTCCCGCGCCTATACATAGCTTGAAGAATTAAAAGAAAGTTCAAACTCAGTTAAAATTTAACTGATATAATATTGAAAATATATTTCCGAGAGGATGTTGACTTTAACTTTTTTCGGTAATAATAAAATTAAAATACAGAAAAGGAGACAAAATCATGAAGGAATGGGCAGTTTTTCAGTTCGCATCTAACATCGTTGACAAGATCGGCGCAGTTATTTTCGCAAAGAAGAGAGCAGAAGAGAAGAAGAGAAAGGCAATTATCGTAACAGTTATTTGCTTGTCCGTAGTTCTCATTGTTGCTATCGCTGCAGTTGCTACTGTTATGGTTCTCAAGAAGAAGGGCAAGGACCTCAGCGTTAAGAATCTCGTGGCAAAGATCAAGGCAAAGTTCCAGAAGGAAGAAGAAGCTTGCGATGGCTTCGAAGAAGCTGATTGTGAAGAAGTAGAGGTAGCTTTCGAATAATTCGAGGCCTCGAACATACAAAAAGGCGTGGAATCCACGCCTTTTTGTTTTTTTACTTCACTCCTCTTGACAAAGAACGTTTGTTCGTGTATAATATAAGCATAATGATACAAATGTTCTAAATATCAAAGAAAAAGCCGAGGCGGTGCGCTCGGTGATATTTTAGGGATAAAAATAGAACAAATGTTTTTCGGAGGAGCTATGGAGAGAGTTATACTGCATTGTGATATGAATAATTTTTATGCGTCGGTTGAATGTATGTTAAATCCTGCACTTAGGGATTTTCCCGTGGCGGTTTGCGGTGACGTGGAGCTGCGTCAGGGAATAGTTCTTGCCAAAAATTATCTTGCGAAGGCGTACGGTGTTGCTACGGGTGAGCCCGTTTTTTTGGCAAAGCAAAAGTGTAAAAATCTTGTAACTGTTCCCCCGCATTTTCGCGAGTACGAAAGAGTGTCGGCTTTAGCGAGGGCAATTTATTACGATTACACCGATCTTATCGAGCCGATGGGACTTGATGAGTGCTGGCTCGACGTGACGGGGAGTGTTAAGCTTTTCGGTGACGGTGAAAAAATTGCCCATACGATTCGCGAGAGAATAAAGCGGGAGCTTGGAGTAACGATCTCGGTCGGGGTATCTTTCAACAAGGTGTTCGCCAAGCTCGGCAGTGATATGAAAAAGCCCGATGCCGTAACGGTTATTGACAGCGCGACCTTCAGAGAAAAAATCTGGCATCTTCCTGCGACCGATATGATCGGAGTGGGGCGTTCAGCGGGAGAAAAGCTCGCAAAAATGGGTGTTTGCACGATTGGTGATCTCGCAAACATGCCCGTGGGCTATCTTAAATACAAGTTCGGCAAGGTGGGGGAGACGATGCACAGAAACGCCAACGGACTTGATATCGATACCGTTACACCGCGCGATGATATGCCCGACAAGAGTGTAGGACACGGCGTTACGGCAGTTCGCGATCTTGTAAATAACGATGAGGTTCGCGCGATGATATCGGAGCTTGCCGATGATATCGGACGTCGGCTTTATGAGTCGGGGAAGGCGGCGCGCGGAGTTGCGATATCTGTTAAAAATGCGAATTTTAACAGTATCAACCGACAGATCAATCTCCCCGTTGCGACGCAAAGCCCAAGCGAGATCGCGCGGGTGGCGTACGGGCTCTTTTTGAAAAATTATGCGTGGGAGGAGAAGGTTCGCGCGGTGAGTATACGGGCTATAAATCTAATTTCCGCGGATGAGCCGATCCAGCTTGACATTTTTTCGTGCGCGGACAGCTTGCAGAGGGTTGAGCGTCGCGACCGCGCGGTCGAGGACATTCGTCGGGAGTTTGGTAGAAAGAGCGTTTTTTTGGCGTCGACAATGATAAACTATAAGATGCCCACGGCCTATAAGCCGCAGAGAATATTTTAATTTTCACGATTTATTGACAAAGTCACGCCGAAGATGTATAATAGACGTAATGAAAACTCAAATGGAGAAAAAACGTGAAAAAGAAGATAATTATAGGACTTGTCACAAAGCAGTGCGAGCTTGAGCCGTCCTTTGCAGAGGAGCTTTTCGATTGCTTTCGCGATATGGACAGTACGCTTGATAAAATAGACGGCGCGATCGATTCCGCTGACGGTGACATTGAAAAGATTTTAAGAGACGTTATCCTGTCCGCGATCGGTGGGGATCACGATAGGGACGAATCTCTTTACTCCGAGATCGAGGGTGAAAACTTCGTTGAGATGATGAGCGAGGGTGAGCTTTCGATCGATTATTCGGGCAACGTGGAGATCTCGTATATTGAAGGCGAGGACACGGAAAACGGTCTTGAGGGAACGAGCGTAAAGCTTTTATTCCACAAGGAAAATCCCGATTTCGTCACAATGGTGAGAGAGGGCGGAATGAATACGGTTCTGTCATTTTCCGCAGGACGGAGAAGCCGCAGCGTATATAATACGCCGTACATGCCGTTCAATCTTATCGTCAATACGCTTGAGGTGGAAAATAATATTTTCTCTGACGGCACGATGTACTTAAATTACCTTATGGAGATCCAGGGGCTCGCAACACAGCGAAACACGATACGCTTAAGAATAAGAGAGGATTGACGTATTCGTCAACAATCAATATAAAAGCCCGCGTACGCGGGCTTTTTGTTGTGATAAACATAGAAAATAAAATTAATATATAATTCACTTGACTTTAATAATATTGTATAGTATAATTATATTGTCGAAATTTTTGTTTAAAACGGAGAGCCGAGCTATGCAGATGATTTTTCGCCTTTCAGGTTTTTGGAATGAAAAGAATAGAATCTTGTGTAGCAAAGCTGTAGACATAACTGCGTAGACCGAGGTGCGCCCTCTGTCTGCGCCTTTTTAGTTTGAAAACAATTGCAATAAATTGCTTGGAGGTATTTATGAAAAGAGTCGGAATCGTAATGGGAAGCGACAGTGATCTTCCCGTAGTTGAAAAAGCATTTGCAGTTCTTGACGAGTACGGCGTGGGCTACGAAGTAAGAGTTCTCTCCGCTCACAGAACGCCCGTGCAGGCGAAGGAATTTGCCGCAAACGCGAGAGAAAACAATATCGGCGTTATTATTGCGGCGGCGGGTAAGGCGGCTCATTTGGCTGGAGCTATGGCGGCTAACACAACTCTTCCCGTGATCGGTATTCCTGTAAAGTCCTCAACTCTTGACGGACTTGACGCGCTTCTCTCCACAGTTCAGATGCCGCAGGGTATGCCCGTAGCAACCGTTGCTATTGACGGTGCAGCAAACGCGGCTCTTCTTGCCGTTCAGATGCTTGCTATCACCGATGCCGAGCTTGCAAAAAAGCTTGAAGCTAAGAGGGCGGCAGGCGCGGAAAAGGTGCTTTCCAAGGACAGAGAAATTTCCGCAAAATACAGTAAGTAATTCAGTAAAATACACACCACTCATCAAAAGAAAGGAAATCTTATGGGAGGATTTTTTGGCGCGGCTAACAAGAACGACGCGATCTCGGACGTATTTTTCGGTACGGACTACCATTCTCATCTCGGAACGAGAAGAGGCGGCATGGCTGCCTTTGATCCTGAGATCGGCTTGCAGAGAGAAATTCATAATATTGAAAATTCGCCTTTTCGCACCAAGTTTGACAAGGTGTTTGACGAAATGCGCGGTTCTTCGGCTATCGGTTGCATAAGTGACTCCGATCCTCAGCCGCTTCTTATCCGTTCTAATATCGGAACGTATGCTATTTGCATTGTCGGAAGGATCAATAACGCAGATGAGCTTATTGACAAATACCTTCTCGGCAACGGCGGTCATTTCTCGGTAATGACGGGCGGCAAGGTAAATTCGGTTGAGCTTGTGGCATCTCTTATAAATCACAAGGATGATTTTGCGGAGGGCATCAAGTTCGCGCAGGGAGTTATAGACGGCTCAATGTCTATTCTGATCCTGAAGGATGACGGCTCGATCATAGCGGCTCGCGACAAGCTCGGACGAATCCCTGTAATCGTGGGCAAGAGCCGCGGCGGTTATTGCGTTTCCTTTGAATCCTTTGCTTTTGAAAAGCTCGGGTATGTGACGGAGAAGGAGCTTGGCCCCGGTGAGATCGTTGAGATCACGCACGACAGCATGATCCAGCTTTGTATTCCCGGTGAGGAGATGAAGATATGCTCGTTCCTCTGGACGTATTACGGATATTCGAACTCGACGTACGAGGGTGTTAACGTTGAGCTTATGAGATATAAAAACGGCGAAATTTTATCGGAGAACGATCAAGCTCTCAAGGACGGTGCCAAGATCGACTACGTTTGCGGTGTGCCCGATTCGGGAACGCCTCACGCGATCGGTTACGCCAATAAGAGCGGAATTCATTTTGCGCGCCCGTTTATCAAGTATACACCCACATGGCCGAGAAGCTTTACTCCATCGAATCAGAAGGAGAGAAAGAAGATCGCGAAGATGAAGCAGATTCCCGTAAAGGAGCTTATCAAGGATAAGAATCTTCTGTTTGTTGACGACTCCATCGTGCGCGGAACACAGCTTAAGGAAACAGTTGATTTTCTATACGAAAACGGAGCGAAGTCGGTGCATATGCGCTCGGCGTGTCCTCCTATTATGTACGGATGCAAATATTTGAACTTCTCACGTCAGACGAGTGATCTCGAGCTTATCGCAAGAAGAACCATTCTTGAGCTTGAGGGCGAGGAAGGACTTAAATATATTGATGAATACAGTGACGGCGCGACAGAGAGAGGCAGAAAGCTCCGCGAGCATATCGCAAAGGAACTGAATTTCGATTCTCTTGATTTCCAATCCATCGATGGAATCGTAAAGGCGATCGGAGTTGAGCCGTGCAAGCTGTGTACTTACTGTTGGAACGGTAAGTGTTAATAAAAAACAATTGAAAGGTAGGATATAAAAAATGTCAAAGAGTTTCAGTGAGAGCTACAAGGCGGCGGGCGTAGATATTACTGCGGGCTACCGCGCGGTTGAGCTTATGAAGGAGCATATAAAGAGAACGGTAACACCCGGTGTTTGCTCGGGTATCGGCGGTTTTGGAGGTCTTTTTGAAATTGATCTTACGGGAATTACACGTCCCGTGCTTGTAAGCGGCACTGACGGTGTCGGTACAAAGCTCAAGCTCGCGTTTATTATGGATAAGCACAATACGATCGGTATCGACTGTGTTGCTATGTGTGTAAACGATATTATTTGCTGTGGCGCAAAGCCCCTCCTTTTCCTCGATTACATCGCTTGCGGAAAGAACGTTCCCGAGAGAATTGCCGAGATCGTTGAGGGTGTAGCGGAGGGCTGTGTTCAGTCGGGCGCGGCGCTCATTGGCGGAGAAACTGCCGAGATGCCCGGCTTCTATCCTATCGACGAATACGACCTTGCGGGCTTCTCCGTGGGCGTTGTTGATAAGGCGAAGATAGTTGATAATTCCACTATCAAGGCGGGCGACGTAATTATCGCGCTCCCCTCGAGCGGTGTTCATTCAAACGGCTTCTCCCTTGTAAGAAAGGTGTTCGACGTTGAAAATGCCGACATTAAGACACCCCGCGCAGAGCTTGATGGTAAGAGCGTTGGCGAAACCCTTCTCACACCTACTAAGATCTACGTAAAGCCCATGCTTGAGCTTTTCGAGAAGGTTACTGTTAAGGGCGTGTCGCACATCACGGGCGGTGGCTTCTATGAAAATATTCCGAGAACTATCCCCGAAGGTCTTTCCGCAAAGATCGTAAGAGACGACGTTCGTGTTCTTCCCATCTTTGATCTCATTGCAAAGGAAGGCAACATTCCCGAGAGAGATATGTTCAATACCTTTAATATGGGCGTTGGTATGAGCGTTGTGGTTGACGCCGCTGACGTTGATGTAGCACTCGAAACACTTCGTGCTGCAGGCGAAGATGCTTATGTTATCGGTGAAGTGGTTGAAGGCGACGAGGGCGTAATTTTCTGTTAAGATCTACGCGTAATAAATCAGGTAATACAATGAAAAAGGTTAAAATAGCGGTTTTGGTATCGGGCGGCGGCTCGAATCTTCAGGCAATTATAGACTATGCAAAAGAGGGACATATTCCTCACGGCGAGCTTTCGCTTGTTATTTCGAGCACGAAGGAAGCGTACGCGTTAATACGTGCGAACATGGCGGGTATCCCCACACGAGTTGTGTCGAGAAAGGATGATCCCGACGCATTTGAGGAAAAGATCCTTGAAGCGCTCAGAGAATATGAGATCGATATGATCGTTCTTGCGGGCTTTATGAGTATTCTTTCGGAGGATTTTATAAAGAGATTTCCCGAGCGTATCATAAACATTCACCCCTCGCTCATTCCGTCGTTTTGCGGCAAGGGATTCTACGGTCTTCGCGTGCATGAGGCGGCGCTTAGATACGGTGTAAAGGTAACGGGCGCGACGGTTCATTTTGTAAATGAAATTCCCGACGGCGGCAAAATTATTTTGCAGAAATCGGTAGCGATCCGCAAGGACGATACCCCCGAGAGCTTGCAGAAGCACGTTATGAGAAATGCGGAATGGATCATTTTGCCAAGAGCAGTTGAAATGGTTGCAAAATCCCTCGTTACAGGCAAAAGAGATTTCTAAGACAGGCGCGAGTGCCAAGGAGAATTAAGATGAAGGTTATGGTTGTTGGCGGCGGTGGCCGCGAGCATGCTATTATTAAAAAGTTAAAAGAAAATAAGGATATTGATACGGTCTACGCGCTCCCCGGCAACGGAGGAATTGCCGCCGATGCGGTATGCATTCCCGTGGGCGCAAAGGACATTGACGGCATTGTAGAATTCGCGGTAAATAAAAGAATCGATTTTGCGGTCGTAGCTCCCGACGATCCCCTCGTGCTTGGCGCGGTTGACGCGCTTGAGGAGAAGGGAATCAAGTGCTTCGGTCCTCGCAAGAATGCGGCTATTATCGAGGGAAGCAAGGTCTTTTCCAAGAATCTTATGAAAAAGTACAATATTCCCACAGCGGCATACGAGGTTTTCGAGGATATTGATGCTGCACTCAAGTATCTTGAGAATGCTCCCATTCCGACAGTTATCAAGGCGGACGGTCTTGCTCTCGGTAAGGGCGTTATTATCGCGCAGACACGCGACGAGGCGATGGATGCCGTTCGTTCCATGATGGAGGACAAGAAGTTCGGTGAGAGCGGAAGCCGAGTTGTTATCGAGGAATTCCTTGAGGGCCCCGAGGTTTCGGTGCTTGCATTTACGGACGGCTTGACGGTAGCTCCCATGGTTTCTTCAATGGACCACAAGAGAGCGCTTGACGGCGACCTCGGACTTAACACGGGCGGCATGGGTACTGTTGCTCCCAATCCTTATTACACCCCCGATATTGCAGAGCGTTGCATGAATGAAATATTCTTGCCTACGATGAACGCAATGAACGCGGAGGGAAGAACGTTTCGCGGTTGCCTTTACTTCGGTCTTATGCTTACAGCCGATGGCCCTCGCGTGATCGAATACAACTGCCGTTTCGGTGACCCCGAGACACAGGTCGTTCTCCCGCTTCTTAAAACTGACCTTTTGACGGTTATGCAGGCGGTAGCGGACGAGCGTTTGTCCGAGATTGACGTTGAGTTTGCAGACGAGTTTGCTTGCTGTGTAATCTCGGCATCCAACGGTTATCCCGAAAAGTACGAGAGCGGTTTTGAAATTGAAATTCCCGAAAAGATAAACGCAGAGGTGTTCGTTGCGGGCGCAAAGCTTGCGGGCGGTAAGCTTCTTACCGCAGGCGGTCGAGTTCTTGGCGTAACTGCAACGGCTTCTACACTTGAAGAAGCAATCGAGAAGGCATACAAGGCAACGGAAAAGGTAAGCTTTAGCAGTCAGTATTACCGTAAGGATATTGGCAAGCGCGCGCTTTTGGCGCTTAAATGAAAGGATTAGATATGGTTTTCAGAATATACGTTGAAAAGAAATCAGGGCTTGATAACGAGGCGCGCTCGCTTCATGCCGACATTTGCGGACTTCTTTCCATAAATTCGGTAAAGAAGGTTCGTCTTCTCAACAGATACGACGTTGAAAATATCGAAAAGGAGCTTTTCGATTATACAGTGGGTACGGTCTTCTCCGAGCCCCAGCTGGATAATGTCACAAAGACACTCGAATACAACGAGGGTGATACTGTTTTCGCGGTAGAATATCTCCCCGGTCAGTTCGACCAGAGAGCCGACTCCGCCGCTCAGTGCGTTCAGCTTATTTCCCAGAAGGAAAGACCTCTTGTAAAAACTGCAAGAGTTTATATTCTTGAGGGTAATCCTACGGCAGATGAGCTTGCGGCAATCAAGAAGTACGTTATCAACCCCGTTGAGTCCCGTGAGGCGACTCTCGATGAGTTTGAAACGCTTAAGGCGGAATACGATATTCCCGAAAGCGTAAGAACACTCGATGGATTCACATCCCTTGATGAGGACGGACTTTCCGCATTCGTTAAGGAAAACGGCCTTGCTATGGACCTTGACGATATCAAGTTCTGCCAGAAGTATTTTATAGACGAGCAGAGAGATCCCACGATTACGGAAATTAAAATGATCGATACGTATTGGTCGGATCATTGCCGTCATACTACCTTCCTTACAACTATTGACAGCGTTGAGTTTGAGGACGATCTTCTCGCTCGCGCTTATGAGGATTACATAAACGTTCGTGCCCAGCTCGGCAGAACAAAGCCCATAAATCTTATGGACATCGCAACTGTTGCCACAAAGTATCTCAAGAGCATCGGTTGTCTTACAAAGCTTGACGAGAGCGAAGAGATCAACGCTTGCACGGTTAAGATCAAGGTTGATTTTGACGGAGAAAAAGAGGACTGGCTCCTCCTTTTCAAGAACGAAACACATAACCATCCTACAGAAATCGAGCCCTTCGGCGGTGCGGCAACGTGTATCGGCGGCGCTATCCGAGATCCTCTTTCGGGTAGATCCTACGTTTACGCGGCTATGAGAGTTACGGGTGCGGCAGATCCTACAGTTCCCGTATCCGAGACACTCAAGGGAAAGCTCCCCCAGAGAAAGATCGTAACAACTGCTGCGGCAGGTTATTCTTCATACGGAAACCAGATTGGTCTTGCAACCGGTCAGGTTGACGAAATTTATCATCCCGGTTACGTTGCAAAGAGAATGGAGATCGGTGCAGTTATAGCGGCCGCTCCCGAAGCAAACGTAAGACGTGAATGTCCTGCCGACGCAGATATCGTAATTCTTCTCGGCGGTAGAACAGGACGTGACGGATGTGGCGGTGCTACGGGCTCGTCAAAGTCCCATACACTCGAATCCCTCGAGTCCTGCGGAGCAGAAGTTCAGAAGGGTAACGCACCTGAAGAAAGAAAGCTCCAGAGACTCTTCAGAAATCCCGAAGCATCAAGACTTATTAAGAGATGTAACGATTTTGGTGCGGGCGGTGTGTCCGTTGCGGTTGGTGAGCTTGCTGACGGACTTGAAATTGACCTCAATGCAGTTCCCAAGAAATATGAAGGTCTTGACGGTACAGAGCTTGCTATTTCCGAATCCCAGGAAAGAATGGCAGTTGTAGTTGAGGCACAGGACGTTGAAGCGTTTATCGCTTTGGCTCAAAAGGAAAACCTTGAGGCAACGATCGTTGCCCGCGTAACTGAAGAAGCTCGCCTTCGCATGAAGTGGAACGGAAAATATATCGTTGATATTTCAAGAGAATTCTTAAATTCCAACGGCGCTGAAAAGCATATTACAGTCAAGGCGTCAAGCACAACTGATTTTGATAAGGCGATAGATGAATCCAAGGGCTTCACATCTCTTATGACAGCTATGGCGAGCGATCTCAATATCTGCTCCAAGCGTGGCTTGTCCGAAAGATTTGACTCCACGATCGGTGCGGGTAGCGTGCTTATGCCCTTTGGCGGTAAAGAACAGCTCACTCCTATTCAGGCAATGGCGCACAAGATCTCCGCAGAGGACAGATTTACAAACACATCCTCCGTTATGTCTTGGGGCTACAATCCCTTTATCGCGGAAAAATCGCCCTTCCATTCCGCATATTATGCGGTAATCGAATCCGTATCCAAGCTTATTGCAACCGGTGCGAAGTTCGAGGACGTTTATCTCACTTTCCAGGAATATATGGAAAAGCCCGGTAAGAATCCTGCAAGATGGGGCAAGCCCATGGCGGCGCTCCTTGGCGCATTTGAGGCGCAGTGCGATCTTCGTATCGCGGCTATCGGTGGTAAGGACTCCATGAGCGGTAGCTTTGAGGATATCGACGTTCCTCCTACACTCGTTTCCTTTGCGGTTACAACAACTGATGCAAAGAATATCACAAGCCCCGAGTTCAAGGGTGCAGGCCACAAGGTCGTTCTCTTGACACCCGAATATAACAGCGACAAGCTCCCTGTAACAAAGTCGCTTCTTGCAATTTACGATAAGGTTGCTTCTCTTGTAAGAGAGGGCAAGGCGCTCGCGCTTTATACGCCTACTTACGGCGGTATCGCAGAAGCGGTATTCAAGATGAGTATAGGTAACGGTGTCGGCTTTGAATACAGTGATGAGTTTACACTTTCCGAAATTTTTGGATACAAGTACGGCTCGTTTATCGTTGAGCTTGCGGGCGAGGTTGAATTCCCCGAGGAAATGAACGTTCGTACACTCGGTGTGACAACGGAAGAGAAGGCGATCACGTTTAGCGGTGAGTCCGTTTCGATCGCAGAAGCTCTTGACGTTTACGAATCCAAGCTCGAGGGTGTATATCCCTGCAATATCAAGCAGGGCAAGGGAGAAGAGATCCCCACCGTTGAATACAAGAGCGAAAAGACCTTCCGCGCGGCAAATATCATTACGGCAAGACCTAAGGTTGTGATCCCCGTATTCCCCGGAACTAACTGTGAATACGATACGGCAAAGGCGTTCCTTCGCGCAGGTGCCGATCCCGAAATCATCGTAATCAAGAATCTTACACCCGCGGCGGTAACAGAGTCCGTTGACTACGTTGCGAGCGCAATCAAGAACTCCCAGATGATCTTCATCCCCGGCGGATTCTCGGGCGGTGACGAGCCCGACGGATCGGGTAAGTTCATTACCGCGTTCTTCCGTAACGGTAAGATCAAGGATGAGGTTCATGAGCTTCTCAAGTGTCGTGACGGTCTTATGGCGGGTATCTGTAACGGCTTCCAGGCACTTATCAAGCTCGGTCTTGTTCCTTACGGTGAGATTATTGATACGGACGAAAATTGTCCCACACTTACGTTCAATACAATCGGCAGACATCAGTCCAGAGTAGTCAGAACAAGAGTATGTACGGACAATTCTCCCTGGCTTATGAATACAAAGGTTGGCGAGATCTATAACGTGCCGATCTCCCACGGTGAAGGCCGCTTCCTTTGTGATGAGGCGACTGTAAAGAAGCTTGCGGAAAACGGACAGATCATGACTCAGTACGTTGACCTTGACGGCAAGCCCACAGAAGATATTCATTTCAATCCCAATAACTCCGTATGGGCGGTTGAAGGTATTACTTCTCCCGACGGACGAGTTATCGGTAAGATGGGCCATTCCGAGCGAATCGGCGAGCATCTTTACAAGAATATCGACGGCAAGTTCGATATGGGACTCTTTGAATCCGCAGTTAAGTATTATAAGTAATTTAAATCATAAAAGAGCGTGGCTTCCACGCTCTTTTTGATTTGCAAAATTGTTTTTTCGGCATTTTTCACCGTAAAAAAGGATGTTTTCAAGAAAATTCAAAAAAATATGAAATTTTTAGAAAAAATTCTTGCAAAACGAAATATTTTGTGATACAATATACCCATAGTTTTTTTGCGTCATATTATGTAATAAGATGCAGTTTGGAGGAAAGAATTATGTCCAATTATGTAAAGAACGTTATGGCGGATCTTATCGCCAGAAATCCCAATGAACCCGAATTTCATCAGGCGGCAGAGGAGATCCTCGAGTCCCTCTCCGTAGTTTTCGATAAGCACCCCGAATATGAAAAGGCGGGTCTGCTTGAGAGATTCGTTGAGCCCGAGAGAATCATTCTTTTCAGAGTTCCGTGGGTTGATGACAACGGCGCGGTTCACGTAAACAAGGGCTACAGAATTCAGTATAATAGCGCAATCGGTCCTTATAAGGGCGGTCTTAGATTCCATCCTACGGTAAATCTTTCCATTTTGAAGTTCCTCGGCTTCGAACAGATTTTGAAGAACAGCTTGACAGGTCTTCCCATCGGCGGCGGCAAGGGTGGCTCCGACTTTAACCCCAAGGGCAGAAGTGACAATGAAATTATGCGATTCTGCCAGTCCTTTATGACAGAGCTTTACCGTCATATCGGCCCCGACGTTGACGTTCCTGCGGGTGACATCGGTGTAGGCGCGCGTGAAGTCGGCTTCCTTTACGGTCAGTATAAGAGAATTCGCGGCGCGTTCGAAAACGGCGTGCTTACGGGTAAGGGACTTGCTTACGGCGGAAGTCTTATCCGTCCTGAAGCCACGGGCTTTGGCGCTGTTTACTTTGCAAAGAGCATGCTTGAGCGCTTTGGCGATAGCTTTGAGGGTAAGACGGCGGCAATTTCGGGCTACGGAAACGTTGCCTGGGGCGCGGCAAAGAAGTTCACTGAGCTTGGCGCAAAGGTTGTAACTATTTCGGGCTCGAAGGGTTACGTTTACATAGAAAACGGCATCAATGACGAGATGTTACAGTTCATGCTTAAGATCCGTCAGTCGAGAGACCTCGGCATCGAGGACTTTGCAAAGGAGTTCAACCTTCCTTTCTATGCGGGAGAAAAGCCCTGGGGCGTAAAGGCAGATATCCTTATGCCTTGCGCTACGCAGAACGAGGTCGATATTGAAAACGCAAAGGCAATTGTTGCAAACGGCGTTAAGTATTACATTGAGGCGTCCAATATGCCCACCTCCAACGAGGCGGTTAAATACCTTCAGGAAAACGGCGTAAACGTTGCTCCCGGTAAGGCGGCAAACGCGGGCGGCGTTGCGGTTTCAGCTCTTGAAATGTCCCAGAACAGCCAGCGCTTGTCCTGGAGCAGAGAAGAGGTTGACGAGAAGCTCAAGGTAATTATGAAGAACATTCACGATAATGCGGCAGCTACTGCTGAGGAATACGGCTTTGGCTACAATCTTGTTAAGGGCGCGAATATCGCGGGCTTTAAGAAGGTTGCCGAGGCAATGATGGCTCAGGGAGTAATTTAAAATAAAAACACACCCGCCGATATCGGCGGGTGTAAAATTTTATTTATACCAATTGGATTTCTGATAATAATCGTAAAGCTCGGCAACCTCGTCATCGTCAAGAATTCCGTTCTCATAAGCTTCATCCAAATCGCAAAGCTCTCCGTTATAATAAACCCTCATAACCTCTTGAGCAAGACCGAACTCGAAATCATATCCACAAACCGTCAGTGTTTTCCCTACTGGTAACACCGTAATATTGGCGGTTCTCAAAAGAACGCAATAAGCGCTGTCAAATATGCCGTAACACTCTATATAAACATCGCTGAGCGTTTGACCCTTCTCCGCATAATCCTCTCCGTGCGCCTCTATCAGGCGAGCAATTTGTATTTCTTGCTTAATTTCTTCAGCAAGCGCGGAGGGCACTTTGTTTTTCAGATGCTTCTCATTATAGTTCGCATAAAGCTCTGCTATCTCGGATTCATTAAGAATTCCGTTCTCGTATGCAGTGGTGAGATCATAAAGAGCTTCGTTAAAATAAACCTGTATCACGTCGGGAGTTCCGTAAACGAATTTATAGCCCGCAACGGTTACCTCCGTAACCGTACCCATTCTGCCGCCTGTTTTATCCCAAAGGATAACACAGTATGCATCGTCAAATATACCGTAACATTCAATCGGTACGTCCATTGGCATATAACCGTATTCCTTATATGCTTCGCCGTACGTATTCTCTAAGAACAGATACTGTATCTTACGCTCGATTTTAAGCTCCATCGTGGGATCATCATCCTGTTCGATCTTACCCCATTTTATCTCTGTGTAATAATTATAAAGCTCCTCTATCTCGGCATCGTCAAGAATCCCGTTTTCGTATGCCTTCGTCAAGCCGTAAAAATCGCCTTCGCAGTAAACTTTCATAGTGTTTGAACTGCTGAACATAAACGTGTATTCGCCGACTGTTTCTTCGGTTATCACAGTCATATACTCAACCCCGGGACGGGTCAAAATAACACA
Source organism: Eubacteriales bacterium (assembly GCA_045632305.1). Taxonomy (GTDB): domain Bacteria; phylum Bacillota; class Clostridia; order Oscillospirales; family CAG-272; genus SVTX01. Next base: position 60,156 of record JAZQWL010000015.1, read on the forward strand.
ATAAGCGTTATCAAACACACCATAGCATATCAGAGTTATCTGGTCGGGAGAATTATAGAATTCTTTTGATTTTTCGATATAAGTCTTTTCAAAATACGCGCGCTTTATTTCATTTCTCATTTCCTCGGTAAGCTTACCCTTTTCGTTTTCGGATGGAGGATCCGTTTTTATTTCCGTCGTCGGCTCTTCAGCTTCCGATTCATCTAAGTCACTCGCGTCGCACGAAGCTAACGTAAACAAGAGGTTAACAACAAGCAATAACGCAATCATTAAAGAAATTGTTTTAATAAGCTTTTTCATAAAATCCTCCTTATTTGCACAAGTTTGATAAATAATTATCTTTCCACTTATATTATACCATAAATATGGCAGTTTGTCAATAATTTCAAAAAAGCCCCCTTCGTATGCGTGTTATCCTTAACGGAGAACACGCAATGAATTGCAACGGTGTTGCATGAATTGACACTGCGTATCATGAATTGCAGTAAACTGCATGAATTGCCCTGCGGGCATGATATTCGTTGCAATTCAATTCATGGAGCGAAGCGAGAAATAATGGCGAAGCCAATTCATGATGCG
>JAZQWL010000016.1:0-14735 GCA_045632305.1 Eubacteriales bacterium
CGATAGTTTTGATCATAACAAGTTCCTCCTTGAGAGAGAAGAATCTCTCTACAAAACCATTTTACCACAATTTTCATAGCGTTGTCAAGTGAAAGCCGCAAGAGAAAAAATAAAAATCTATAAAATTTTCGAAAAAACCTATTGCAAAATCGATTTTTGTATGTTATAATAGAAAAGCTGTCAATATAGGGGTATAGTTCAGTCGGTAGAACACCAGTCTCCAAAACTGGGTGTCGTGGGTTCGAGTCCTTCTGCCCCTGCCAAAAATAACGGATAGCCAATCGGCTATCCGTTATTTTTGTCTACGGGCCAGAAGAGACGAGAACCCACGGCTCACGAAGTGAGCCCGCGGCGATATTTGCGAAGCAAATTCGCGTTGAGCGAAGCGAAACATAGGTTCGAGTCCGTAAAACTTAGGTTGAAAAAGGACTTTTTGGGAGTGTCGCAGGGCCAGAAGAGACGAGAACCCTCGGCTCACGAAGTGAACTCGTGACGAGCTTGCTCGTGCTTTGTCTTGCCGAAGGCAAGCAAAGCTAGGTTCGAGTCCGTTAACGCTTTGCTCACCAAGAACTTTCGGGGGGTGATGCAGGGCAGAAGGCCACGAAGAACCCACGATGCGAAGCACCCGCGGCGACGTTTGCGCTAAGCAAACTCGCGCTTTTTTCGCGCCTAACTTTTTTCGAATTTCCATAGATCCATTTTCGATTTTTCTTCGAGTAGAAGGATTCGAACTGCCGAAAGCCCCCTCACAGAGGGAACCTTTACAAAAATTTTATGGAAACGCTTGAAATATTAGCGAATTTGTGATATAATTAATAAAAATACAATATATGGGAGGTAACAAAATGGTTACATATTTTGGTTGCTATAAATTCAACAAAGAATGGTTGCTTATAGAGATGGCATTAAATATATCAAGTGCGGAAATCGATTGGGATTCGATTGTCGTTCCGGACGAAGAGCTTGATGAAAGTAATTGGCAATGCCCTTACATGGAGCAATATTTGAATGCGGACGGAACCGAAAAAATATGTGAAACATACGACGAGCCTGAAGAAGAGGTAAATCCTTGTCGTATCGCATTTTTCATCTACAAAGAAGGCTCTCGTATATTGAGAACACCGTACGGCGATTTTGACTTAACAAATATTGAAAAGTTACCGAAACGTCTTAAAAGTATTATCGAATTTGAAGAAGATTGACATTACATAGACTTCGTTTACCAGCATAGTTGGAAAATCTCTTTTGGGTGATTTTCGCAACTCATCATCGCCAAGGGATAAGTCTACCCACCAACTAAAAACCACGGATCGATTTCGAAAAAACTTGCGGTACGGATCTATTTTGTAAGGGTGTGCCAAAAATAACGGATGGTTAACGCCATCCGTTATTTTTGTCTACGGGGCAGAAGGCTCGAGAAACCACGGTTGGCGTAGCGAACTCGCGACGAGATTGCGCAAGCGAGCTCGTGCTTTGTATCGCTACCAATGATCGCCCACACAAAATTAAAAAGAAGATTTTTGCCGTAGCGGAAATCCACCTCAACTCTGCACTCTGCATTCTGCACTCTGCACTTTATCTGCACTTTATCTGCGCTCCCCCTCTTTTTTCAACATAACCCTTGACAACTTGGTGGTTGTTTGATAATATTAATGTACTACTATATAGGGAGCACTTAATATGTCACTCAACCACCCTCTTTATTATCTTAGCGTCAATGCGGCACACAACGACGACTACCACAGCCGTCCGACCGAGGCCATGACTATAGATCCAACGTCAGAAAAAAACAACGTTTATACCTATGCCCTGAACGGCTATGACGCGAACGTGCAGGTAAATTGCCGTCCCTTTGACGAGAACACGTACGAAAGTGTAACAACCATACATAATACAGGCGAAGAATCCTTGGTGCTCGACAGACTTTCATCCGCGTACGTAACAGGCATCGGCAAGGAAGGTTCACCCTTTCACGAAAAGAGATTTATTTTACACATGTGCGACACATCTTGGCAGGGAGAGGGTCAGTGGCGACACGGATATATCGAGGATTTTGGCGTTTATCCCACCTACAACCACGGCACACAACGTGCTTGGCGTATCGGTAGTACGGGCTCTTGGACGACATGCCGTCATTACCCTATGATCATGCTTGAGGATACCCAAAAGAACGAGATCTGGTATTTTGAAATTGCTACCTCATCCTCTTGGTTTATCGAAATCAGCGTGGGTGGTTACCGTAATGACTTGTGGCTTGATGTGCTTCTCTCGGGCTGCCACGACCGTCACGACGGCTGGTACTATAACTTAAAGCCGGGCGAGAGCTATACCGCACCTCTTGCCATTTACGGCAAGGTCAAGGGTGGATTTGAGGAAGCGGTTGCCTCCCTCAATAAATACAAGCGCGCACACATGCTCCGCTTATTCCCCGACGGATCTATCCCCGTTTGCTTTAACGACTATATGAACTGCCTTTGGGGCTTGCCCACTTACGAAAAGCTCATTCCCTTGATCGACGCGGCGGCGTCTGTGGGATGCGAATATTTCGTAATCGATGCGGGTTGGTTTGGCTCCTGGGATAATCTCGGTGACTACGGACAGGACGATTCCCTCTTCGGCGAATACGGCTTCGACGGGATTTTGGAATACATTAAAGGCAAAGGAATGAAGCCCGGCTGCTGGCTGGAATCCGAAAGTGTAAGCGATAAAGCACGCGTGCTTGACAAGATTCCTAATGCCCGCTTGACACGTCACGGCAAGATTATCGGAAAGACTCGCGGCTTCCTTGATTTCCGTAATCCCGCAGTTTGTGAGCATATTTTTAAGGTTTTCGAACGCTTATATAACAAGGGTATTCGTTTTATCAAGAACGACTACAATCAAAACGTTGGTATCGGTATCGACGGTGAATGCGGTGTGGCATCCCCCGAGGAATTGGGGCGTCATCAGGCGGCATTTATGTCACTTATCGAGCGTGTTTGCACGGCATTCCCTGACCTTATTATCGAAAACTGCTCGTCGGGATGTATGCGTGCCGACCACGAAAGCGAGCGCCACTTCCACATGCAGAGCGTCAGCGACCAGGAATATTACGAGCGCATGCCGTCCGTAGTTCAGGGACTTGTTGCTTGTATGCCCCCCGAACGCGTGGGCATCTGGGGATACCCTTACCCCATTATGATCGACCACCGCGAAACATTTGTCCCCAACGCAGAATTTACCGCAAAATACACCGACGGACACAATACTGTGTTCAATATGGTACAAATGATGCTTGGCTGCGTATATTTGTCAGGTCACATTGATTGTGCAGACGAGCAAAACCTCGCACTTATAAAAGAAGGACTTACTCTCTACAAACAAAACCGTGATATTTTGCTTAGATCCAATCCCGTTTATCCCACAGGCCTTACTCGTATGGCAGACAAGGGCATTTTGTCACTTGGTATGCAGGATTCGATGGATGGAACGCTCCTGCTTTCCGTGTGGAAAACCGGTGAGCAAACGGATGCAGCTATCGATCTTGAAAAGTACGTTGGCAATAGCGGTAAATTAGAAGCAATTTACCCTGCACGTGCCACAAATTCCGTAAGCTTGAATGGCTCTACACTCACAGTTGCATTCCCCGAATGCGACAGTGCCGTATGGGTCAAGATCAAAAAATAATAAAAACAAACCTCGGGAGGATTTACGCCTCCCGTAAATTAAATCCAACTGTGTAAAGGAAAAATTATGAAGCTTTACGCTCCTAAATACTACAAAAGCTTTAAATGTATAGCCGACAAATGCACGCACAGCTGCTGCATCGGTTGGGAAATCGACATCGACGATGGCACTTATGAAAAATACCGCCGCTTATCGGGTGGCTACGGCGAGACCGTCAAGGACAGTATCTCCACGGACGGCACGCCCCACTTCAAGCTCAGCAAAGATGACAGGTGTCCCCATCTCAATGAATGCGGGCTCTGCGAGATCATTTTAAACATCGGCGAGGATCATCTTTGCGACATCTGTCGCGAGCATCCGAGATTTTACAATTTTACGTCTGTTGCCGAGGTCGGTGTGGGGGCTTCCTGCATTGAGGCGGCGCGACTCATTCTCTCCTCCTCCGACTACGCGATCATCGAAAAAATCGGAGAGATGGACATAAACACCGACGAATTTGATTTTGACGGACGCGCGGACCGTGGCATAATATACGGAATATTGCAAGATCCATCTCTACGCTACGCAGAAAAGCTTGACCTCATCTGCCGCCAATACCAAACAAAACGCCGCGACGATGAGGAATACCTCGAAATTATCGACGGGTTTGAATATCTCGATGAAGCTCATAGGAGCTTGTTTTGTAAATTCTCATCTGCTCCCGCTCCAGACGGCAAGGATGAATATTTCGAAAGATTTTTAGCATATCTTATATACCGTCATTGCACAGAAGCGTTTGACCTTGAGGATTTTCGCGACAGATTGGAATTCTGTCTGTTCTGCGCAAAGCTCTTCTCCTCCATTGTTGTGTCCGAAAACGCCCAAACACTCGACGAGATTGCGCACTTGGCAAGCATTATTTCCGAGGAGATCGAGTATTGCGACGAAAACACTTTCGCTTTAATGCAATAATTTTTAAAAAACTATTGCAAAATTAAATACGAAGTGATATAATTCTAGCATAAAGATCCATTCAAAGAAGGTGATAACATGTATTCCAAAAACAAAAAAATCGTGCTGACCGCTCTCATGGCGGCTCTTATATGCGTTGCGACAATGATAATCAAAATACCGTCCCCGCTCGGCGGCTACATAAATCTCGGCGACTGTCTGGTGCTTATATCGGGTTGGATTCTCTCCCCTGTGTACGGATTTTTGGCGGCGGGCATCGGCTCTGCTTTAGCAGATCTGCTCTCCGGCTACGCACTTTACGCGCCCGCGACCTTTATCATCAAGGGATGTATGGCGCTCGTTGCATTCGGTATTTTCAAGTTAATGAAAAACAAAACGCGAAAGCTTCCCTCGCGACTTATCGGCGGTATTCTTGCCGAAATTATAATGGTAGGCGGCTACTTTGTTTTCGAGGGCTTCCTCTACGGCTTTGGCGCGTCGCTTGTCAATATTCCCCCAAACTGTATTCAGGGCGTCGCGGGAATTGTCATCGGTCTGCTCCTTGTCAAGGTTTTTGAAAAGATCAATACCATTGTTATGGAATAAAGAAAAGCCATTTGCTCACGCAAATGGCTTTTTATCATAATTCTCCCCATACAATATATTTTCAGCTCTATTTTACCACATTTTCATAAATTTTTCAAGGGAAAAGAGCCGATCGCTCTCGCAATCGGCTCTTTTTTATTCAATCAATAATTTTCTTTTCTTACTTCAAAATATGCCTGCGCGTAATTACAGATAGGACAAACCTCGGGGGCTGCAAGACCTACTACAACGTGACCGCAGTTGCGACATTCCCACATAGTAACGCCGCTCTTCTTGAACACTTCCATAGTTTCCACGTTGCGAAGAAGCGCACGATATCTTTCCTCGTGAAGCTTTTCAATAGCCGCAACGCCACGGAACTGAGCTGCAAGTTCAGTATATCCCTCTTCTTCGGCATCCTTTGCAAAGTTATAGTACATATCAGTCCACTCGTAGTTCTCGCCTTCAGCTGCGTGAAGGAGGTTTTCTGCTGTGTCACCAAGCTCACCAAGTGCCTTGAACCAGAGCTTTGCATGTTCCATTTCATTCTGCGCGGTCTGAAGGAAAAGCGCCGCGATCTGCTCATATCCTGCTTCCTTTGCTACGGCTGCAAAATATGTATACTTGTTTCTCGCCATGGATTCGCCTGCGAAAGCTTCGAGAAGATTCTTCTCTGTCTTACTGCCTGCAAACTTATTCTTTGCGGGTGCTTCCTCTACCTTCTTGAAAACAGACGCCGGCTGCTTGCACAAAGGACACTTTTCGGGAGGTGTATCTCCCTCGTGAACGTAACCGCAAACTGTACATACCCATTTACTCATAGTTGTATCTCCTTTTTTATCTTTATTTAATATTTCACTCTTATCATAATAAGAGGTGTGCAACATTTCTTCTGCCAAGTGGCTGAGGGGTTTTCCGTAGAACTCATTATAGAGTGCTATGATTTCGGGATTTTCGTGGCTTCGTCTTAAAGTCATCGCATCATCCCTTGAATACAATGAAGCAATTCTCGATCTGCGAACGTCATCCTTATCCTTCATAATATCCTTGGGCTGTCCGCCGCCACCGATACATCCACCGGGACAGGTCATAACCTCAACGAAGTGATAATTCTTCTCGCCTCGCTTGATAGCTTCGATTATGCGACGTGCGTTTGCTGTTCCGTAAACCACGGCAACGTTGACGTCAAGATCGCCAATCTTCAAGGATGCTTCCTTAACACCCTCATAACCTCTTACAGGTGTGAGGTTGAAAAGCTCCTCGGGGGATTTTTCGTGTGTAATAAATTCATAAGCAGTTCTTACAGCCGCCTCCATTACTCCGCCCGTATTACCAAAGATAATACCTGCACCCGAAGCGTCGCCCATAAAATCGTCGTAATCACTATCAGGAAGGTTCACAAAATCAATGCCCTCTTCCTTTGCCCAAAGAGCAAGCTCGCGAGTTGTGATAACAAAGTCCATATCTCTCATGCCCTCAATTCCGAGGTGACGAGCTGCCGCATTCATTTCCTCTCTGCGAATTTCAAACTTTTTCGCAGTACAAGGAGTGAGCGCCACGTTTACTATGGATTTTGGATCGATATTTTTCTTCTTTGCAAAATATGTCTTAATTGTAGGTCCCTGCATTCCGATCGGGCTCTTTGCCGAGGAAATGTGTGGGAGCATTTCGGGATAATAGGTTTCAGCAAACTTTACCCACGCAGGACAGCAGCTTGTAAACTGCGGCAGGGGTGCTCTTCCGTTTACAACTCTCTCAATAAGCTCGCTTGCCTCCTCCACAATAGTCAAATCGGCAGCAAAGCACGTATCAAGAACGAAATCTACTCCAAGCGCACAAAGCAAGGAAACCATTTTGCCCTGAACAAAGCTTCCGTCGGGCATACCAAATTCCTCACCAAGCGCAGCTCTTACCGACGGAGAAGTGCTTACAATAACGATCTTCCCCTCATCCTTAACCGCTTTTCTTACGTCCGCATATTCATATTTTTCAATAATACTGTCAACGGGGCACACGTTTGCACACTGACCGCAATTAATGCATACCGCCTCACCGCCCGTCTGCTCGAGCGTATAAGTGCCATGAACACCGATATCGTTTGTGCAAACGTCCTTGCACATTCCGCACTTTATACATTTATCCTCAAGTCTTGTAATGCTCGGATTGTCCGCATCGATAGGTACACGCACATGTAATGGTAAATGATTCATAAATATCCTCCTTGAAGCAATTAACGTTATCCGTCAAGTTCATTATATCATAACTGTTCTCACAAGTCAAATGTTTTTTTCGTCAACAAAATTCGCCCAAAAGCTCCCTATTGCACATTTTTTAAAAACGTGATATAATTAAAGCAACAAAAGTAAAAGGAGCTAAAAATGAAAACCTTAAACAAACGCAAATTTTACGCCTCCCTTATAATTTTCAGTCTTATAGGACAGATCGCGTGGGTTGTTGAAAACATGTATTTCAACGTGTTTATCTACAACATGTTCAACGCCTCTGCTGCCGATATTTCCGCCATGGTGGCAGCTTCGGCAATCGCGGCGACGGTTACGACCCTTCTTATCGGCGCGCTCTCCGACAAGCTCGGCAAAAGAAAGATATTTATGTGCGCGGGCTATATTCTCTGGGGTATTTCCATACTTTCGTTCTCGTTTATCAGAGTTGACGTGATCGGGAAGCTCTTCCCCGCGGCGTCCGCAAGCGCTGTTTGTATTACACTCGTTATCATTATGGACTGCGTTATGACCTTCTTCGGCAGCTCGGCTAACGACGCGGCGTTCAACGCGTGGCTCACCGATATGACCGACGACACAAACCGCGGTAAGGCGGAGGGTATCAACGCCATGATGCCGCTCGTGGCAATTCTCGCGGTATTCGGCGGATTTATGTCCTTCGACCTTTTTAAGAGCGAAAGCTGGACTACTATTTTCGCCATCATCGGCGGAGTTGTTATTATAATCGGTATTCTCGGCTTCTTTATCATTGAATCCAACGAGAAGAAGAGCGATGAAAATTCAAGCTACTTCAAGAACATTTTCTACGGCTTCCGCCCGTCCGTTATAAAGGCAAACGCTCCGCTCTACCTCTACCTTATCGCATTTGCAATCTTCGGCATTTCGATCCAGATCTTTATGCCCTACCTCATTATTTACTACGAAAAGACGCTTCTTATGAAGGATTACGTGCTTATCATGGCGCCTGCCATAATCTTAGCAAGCGTGTTTACGGTGTTCTGGGGACGCGCTTACGACAAGCTCGGATTTAGCAGGTCGGTAATTCCTTCGCTTACGATACTCTCGCTCGGTTATATTCTCCTCTTCGCCTTCACAAACACCGTCCTCGTATTTATCGGCTCGCTTCTTATGATGTGCGGCTACCTCTCGGGCGCGGCTATTTTCGGTGCGATGATAAGAGACAAAACTCCCGAGGGCAAGGCAGGTATGTTCCAGGGACTTCGTATTATCGGTCAGGTGCTTATTCCCGGTGTTGTAGGTCCTATGATCTCAAAGGAAATTCTCCGTAATGCTGAAGTTATCACAAACAGCGACGGTACAACATCCTTCCTCCCCTCAAAGTGGATATTTATGGGCGCTCTTGTGGGTATTGCAGTTCTTGTTGCCTACCTTGTGCCTGTGATGAGAAGCAAGAAGAGTGCAGAGTGAAGAATTAACAGAAGGGCATCTCCAGCGGAGAAGGGGGATCACGACAGTGGTGGATGAGGAGAGCATTTTTCATAAAGCTATATATGGAGGGATCTCCTCATCCGACTTCGCTACGCTCAGCCACCTTCTCCGCTGGAGAAGGCAATCTCACATAATGAAGATTTCAAAATATTAAAAGCCGAACATCCAAGAATGTTCGGCTTTTATTTATGAGTTAGCAATCTGCTGCTTATTGTACTGCATCGTATACAGCTTATAATATGCTCCGCGGAGCTTGAGAAGCTCGTTATGAGTACCCTGCTCCATAATTTCACCGTGGGACAAAAGGATAATATTGTCCGAATGCTGAATTGTGGAAAGGCGGTGAGCTACGATGAGCATCGTGCCGATATTCATCATCCTTTCAAGAGAATCCTGGATAAGAACCTCGGTTTCGGTGTCGATATTTGCCGTAGCTTCATCGAGGATCATAACGCTCGGCTTATGAATTACCGTTCTCGCAAACGAAAGAAGCTGTCTCTGACCTGCCGAGAAGTTATTACCTCTCTCACGAACGGGCTCGTCGAGTCCGCCCTCGAGTCGGTTTATAAACTTGTCCGCATTTACGTATTCACACGCCGCGCGGATCTCCTCATCAGTAAACTTATCGTTGCCGAGCGTAATGTTCGACTTGATAGTTCCCGCAAAAAGGAACACATCCTGAAGCATCTGTCCGAAATGTCGGCGAAGCGAAGAAATCTTAATGTTCTTGATGTTGACTCCGTCGATCAAAATCTCGCCCTTCTGGATCTCGTAATTTCTGCAGATAAGCGACAGGATCGTGGTCTTACCCGAGCCCGTAGATCCGATGAATGCAACGGTCTGTCCGGGATGGATGTGGAAGGAAACGCCCTTGAGCACCCACTCGTCGGGAACGTAGGAGAACCAAACGTCGCGGAACTCAATTTCACCTCGGATCTCGTCAAGCTCGATGGCACCCTCGGTGTCAACAACCACGGGCTCGATATCGAGAACGGTGAATATTTTTTCTGCCGACGCGAACGCACTCTGCATCCAGTTAAACTGCTCTGCCAAGCTCTGAATGGGGTTAAAGAACTTGTTTATATACATATAGAAGGCAACCATGACCGCGCTATCCACACTCTGTCCAAGTATCTTGACACCATCAAGATAACCGCGCGCGCCCGTGTAGAACAGGCAGATCACCGAGAAAATGTAAAGCATATAGACCATAGGTCTGAACACGCCGAAAACAAAGATCTGATTTCTCTTTGCGCGTGCGAGCTTGCGGTTCTTCTCGGAGAACTCGCGCATCTTCTTGTCCTGACAGTTGAATATCTGAGTGATCTTCATGCCCGAGAGGTTTTCGGAAAGGAAGGTGTTTATGTCGGTCGTGCCATCCTTAACCTTTCTGTACGCCGCGCGGGAGAACTTTCTGAATATGATAGTAAAGAGTAAAATGAACGGGACGAAGCAAAGAATCATAAGCGTAAGCATGTAGTTTACGCAGAACATCGCGATCATGATACCCACGATAACGAAAACGTTCTTTACTAAGTTTACGATGAGGTTTGTGAACATCATCGAGATCGAGCCCGTGTCGTTCGCAACTCTCGTTACGAGCTTTCCGACGGGCATTTCATTTAACTGCTCGTGCGATAAGCTCTCAATGTGCGTGAACACATCCTCGCGAAGCTTCGAGAGGATCTTCTGTCCCGTCTTCTGCAAAATAATTGCCTGCACGTAAGTGCAGATAAGGGATACTACAAGGATCGACGCGTAGACCGCAACCATGATATAGAGCTTATTTAACTCAAATCCCTGATTTTTAATGTGATCCTGAATCGCGGAAATAAGAAGCGGGGAGACAATATCGTATGCTATTGAGAACAGCATGATAAAGAGAACCGCTACAAAATTCTTTACGTACGGTCTTGCGTAACGGAGAAGACGACGCGCAATCTGTCCGTCCTTCATGTTGCGCTCAAAGCCGATGGTTTCTTTTTTGTTCTTCATAGATGCGAAAGCAATTATGAAGGCAGTCGTAAAGACGCCGATGATAGCGCCTACTATAAGAATGGGAAGATACTCACGCATTTTGTCCGCCCTCCTCATCCTCAAGCTTCTGAAGGTCGACAGATCTGCGGTATTCGGGGCACGTAGCGTAAAGCTCGTCATGCTTGCCGACACCGATCACTCGACCGTCGTCAATACAAATGATCTTGTCCATATCCTTGATCGTGGATACTCTGTGCGCGATAAGGATAGTGGTCTTGCCGACTCTCTCGTCACGGAGATTCTGCAGGATCTTCTTTTCGGTCTTAACGTCAACCGCGGAAACCGAGTCGTCGAGAATCAGAATGGGCGCATCCTTTATAAGAGCGCGGGCAATGGAGATTCTCTGCTTCTGTCCGCCCGAAACGGTAACGCCGCGCTCACCGAGAACCGTCTTGTACTGATCCTTGAATTCAACGATATTGTCGTGAACGTCGGAAAGGATAGCCGATCTCTGCACTCTATCCATATCAACCTTGTCGTCAAAAGCAAAGCCGATATTGTTTTCAATCGTATCCGAGAAAAGGAAGTTGTCCTGCGGAACGTAAGCCGCCGCATCACGAATACTCTTGATTGAAAGTGAATTTATATCGTATCCGTCGATAAAGATCTTACCGTCATCGACGTTATACATACGCAAAATCAGGTCAACGATACTCGTCTTACCCGAGCCCGTCTTACCGATAATACCAACGTTCTCACCCGCCTCGATAGTAAACGAAACGTCATCGAGAATGTTAAAGTCCTTGGTTTCATACTTAAACGTGAGATTGCGGAATTCAATTCTTCCCTTGATATCGTTAACGTCGATCGCGCCCTCTCTGTCGGAGATCTCGGGAACTTCATTGAGAAGATCGCTGATTCTCTTGAGCGACGCCTTGCCGCGCGACACAAGGTCGATAAGCTCGGACACCGCCATGATAGGCCAAACGATAGCCGTAAAGTAACCGATGAACTCGAAAAGGTCGCCCACACTGAACGCTCCCGAATATACAAGATAGCCGCCGTAACCCAGAATAACGCAGATTACGGATTCAACGAACAGAGTTACGAGGATTCTGAAAAGAACGCTCATCTTCGCGTACGCGACGTTCTTCTTCTCGTTGAGCTTGTTGAGCTTCTTGAACTCCCAAAGCTCGTGGCCTTCCTTGACGAACGCCTTGATAACGGCAATACCCGAAAAGCTTTCCTGAGAGAAATCAGAGAGCTTGGAGAATGCCTCCTGTCTTTCGTCCCACTTCATCATCATGTACTTACTTACAACCGCGCCCGACGCGAGAAGAAGAACCATGGGGATCAGGGCAAACAGAGTAAGCGTGGGATCCTTCTTTGCCATTTCAAAAATCGAAAGGCCGCCAAGAAGAAGCGCGTCGAAGAACATCATAATTCCCGAGCCGAAGCATTCCTGCACGGTTTCGAGGTCGTTTGTGAAAAGCGCCATAAGGTCGCCGACCTTATTTTTATGATAATAATTGTTCGAAAGCTTTCTGCAATTGTCAAACATTCTGTCACGAAGATCGCACTCAACCTTGATACCTGTGCCGAAAAGACAGATTCTCCAGAGGAATCTTCCCACAACCATTCCCATAACTACAAGTATCATGGGTATACAAATTCTGAAAATTACAAAATCGAGATCAAATTTAAATGCTTCCCCAAAATATTCAACCGCGCCGCCGTTAAGGCCCGTGATTATCATATTATAAAATTTCGGTATCAAAAGCTGAAGATAGTCAACCGCAAACAGCGACGCGATGCCGAGCAGTATCGCGGGCAGATATTTAAAATAATAGCGGTTTATATGCTTTCCAAACAGCATTCTCTTCCACCTCCCTTTTCCTACAATAAAATAAAACGTCAACCTTAATTGTACCACCAAACTTTATGAATGTCAATATCGCGTTGTGAAAAAGCAGTCAAAAATCGGCGGAATATATTGATTTTTTCGTCAGTTTATGGTATAATTCGGATAAAGATTTACAATGGAGAAGAGAAATGAAAATTGTAATCAGAAAATCACAAATTTCCGATGTCGAAAAAATGATGGCTATCTTCGACGAGGCGAGAGAGAGCATCAGATCCCTCGGCATAGATCAGTGGCAAAACGGTTACCCGCATCGCGAGATAATTGAAAGCGATATTGCTCGCGACTACTCACGGGTGGTTGATCTTGACGGCAATACGGTCGCCACCTTTGCCATAATCTGCGACGGCGAGCCGACTTACGAGAAAATATACGGCGGAAATTGGCTTACGGGGGAGACCGATAGCTACATCGCAATTCACCGCGTGGCAATTCTGCTTTCCTGCCGAGGACGCGGAATTGCCGCTCAAATCATGGAATACGCCGCCGACGTTGCGAAATCACTCGGCAGAAGGTCAATTCGCATCGACACACACATAGGCAATATAGTTATGAGAAAAATGCTCGAGAAGAACGGCTTTTCCCTATGCGGCACGATCTACCTTGAGAATGGCGACGAGCGTGTTGCTTACGAGAAATCGGTTTGACGCTTTTGTTGAAAAAAACAGTTTTGCGAATGCAGTGCGCATCAAATTTGATAAATATTTTTTCTTGATAGCTCTTGAATTTTAGAAAACTTTTTGATAAAATAATCTTAAATAAACCTACTAAAAGGAAGGTGCAAAAATATGGAACTTTTATCCAAGCGTCCCGACGATATGCAGAGAATCACAACTCCCGAGCTTGCGCAGGCATTTATTGACGAGCAGGTAGCGGCAGTTCGCGCGCAGGTCGGTGACAAAAAGGTATTGCTTGCTCTCTCGGGCGGTGTTGACAGCTCGGTCGTAGCTGCCCTGCTTATCAAGGCGATAGGGCGTCAGCTCGTTTGCGTTCACGTCAACCACGGCCTTATGAGAAAGGGTGAAAGTGAGCAGGTCATCGAAATTTTCAAGAACGGTCTTGACGCAAACCTTATCTACGTTGACGCGACCGACAGATTTTTGGATCTTTTAGCCGGCGTTTCCGATCCCGAGCAGAAGAGAAAGATAATCGGCAATGAATTTATCCGTGTATTTGACGAAGAATCAAGCAAGCTCGAGGGCATTTCCTTCCTTGCTCAGGGTACGATTTACCCCGATATTCTTGAATCCGACGGTGTTAAGGCGCACCACAACGTAGGCGGCCTTCCCGAGGATATGGAAATGGAGCTCGTTGAGCCCGTTCGCCTTCTCTACAAGGACGAGGTAAGAGTTGTCGGCGAAGCGCTCGGCCTCCCTCACGGTATGGTTTACCGTCAGCCCTTCCCCGGCCCCGGACTCGGCGTTCGTTGTCTTGGCGCAATCACGCGCGACAGACTCCACGCACTCCGTGAGGCAGATGCAATTTTGCGTGAAGAATTCGACAAGTGCGGTCTTGCCGAGCACGTATGGCAATATTTCATCGCTATCCCCGACGTAAAGAGCGTTGGCGTTCGCGAAGGCAAGAGATACGAAGGCTGGCCCGCAATCATCCGCGCGGTCAACACCACCGACGCCATGAGCGCAACAATCGAAGAGATCCCTTACTCCGTTCTCCACAAGATTACAGATAGAATCACCCACGAGGTTGAAGGTATTAACAGAGTTCTGTACGATTTGACTCCGAAGCCGATTGGTACTATTGAATGGGAATGATTTTCGTATAGCGAAAATCAACTATGATCGTTTCGCAGAAACGGTCATATCATAACATTTGGCGAAGCCAAATTCATAACTCTAAACTCATAACTTCTCGTCTCCCCATCTGCGAAACGAGTTATCAGTTATGATTGCCTGCGGCAAGTTATGATTGGCTTCGCCAAGTTTGAATTTGTAGAAGGCAAGAATGGC
>JAZQWL010000017.1:0-19344 GCA_045632305.1 Eubacteriales bacterium
AGGTTCTCACCAAGCTCAACCGCTTCGGGAGTAAGATTTTCGATATGGTAAAGACCAACCGCACCGTTGGATGCCGTAGCCGCACCGAAGTCCTTAAGATATGCGCAAGCAGCATCGTTAAGCTCATTTCCGATCCACTTATCAAGACCTACTACGTAAGGAACGTCTTCCATAACCTTCATACCGATTGCCGAGCCGAGAAGCTGTGCTTCGGGCTTCTTTGTCGTCTGAACCTTTACAACCCAAGTAGCTTTTCTTCCTTCGTCGGTCAAAAGGCCAAAATAAGGAACGTAACCTACAATAGAGCCCATAATATCGATAATACCCGAGTTTCTGTTACATCTTGCACCGAGCACGGAGTTTGCATAAACAACCGCACTGGATTCCGCCCAAGAAAGAACTTCACCCTTCCCCGGCTTGTTGCCAACCTCGTCCATATAGCACGTGCAGGTAAACGCGTTCTTGTCCATAAGTCCGAGCTTGTCGAGCTGACCTTCATAGAAATCCTGCTTTGTGTACATAAACTTGTTGAAAACAAGGTTCTGCAAGAAGTTCGCGGGAACGTTCTTGTCAACGGGACGGGGGTCAACCGAGAACTTCTGACCCGAGCATACGTCAGCATCAAGGATCTGCTGCATAAGATCGTACACAGGGGACATCACCTTAAGACCGAAAGATGTTACAAGATGATTATATTTTGATGTGATAGGCACAAGCTTTTCTGCTTCGAAAGCATCACCGTACATCACGAGTGTTTTCATTACCTTTGCAAGCGTTTCGCCCTTTTCACCGTCGAGAATCGCCTGCTGTTCTTTTGTAAGAATCATAATTTTTTCCTTTCTTAATTTAACGGAAACTCATAACTTGCCGCAAGGCAAATATAACTGTGCGGAGCACAATACAACTCGCCGTAAGGCGAATATAACTGCAATGAAACTCATCAGAGTTTCATTGCTACGTCCCACGCACCCCAGATAACTGTGCGGAGATTACCAACCTTTGCCGCGTCACCGATTACGTGCACGTGACGGGATTTCTCAAATGCGGGGGCAGGATTGTAACCTACGGACATAATTACACTGTCGCAAGGAATTTCGAACATATTTCCGTCCTTACCCTTAACGGTTACGCTGCCGTCATTTACAGAGCAAAGCGCAGTTTCAAGGTGAACGGGAATATTATTTGTCTTAAAGTAATCACGAAGATAGCTTGTGTTGGCAAGGCATACACCGGGTGTAACGATAAGGTCGTCCATCATCTCAACGATTGTGGGCTTCTTACCCTGCAAGCAAAGCTCGTAAGCGATTTCGCAACCCGTAAGACCACCTCCTATAACCACTACGTTATCTCCAACGTTCTTATTACCAAGCAAGAAATCAACTGCTTCGATCGCCTTGTCCGCTCCGCAAACGGGGATCTTACGCGCCTTGGAGCCCGTTGCCACGATAACCTCGTCAGCATCAAGTGCGTCGAGAGAAGTAACCTCTGTATTCATCTTAACTGTAATCGGGAACTTTGCGATCTCGCGAATATACCAAGCAATAAGATCTCTGTCCTTTTCCTTAAAGGAGGGAGCCGCCGCCGCAATAAATACGCCACCGAGCTTGTCGCTCTTCTCGTAAAGAGTTACCTCGTGGCCACGCTTTGCACAAACGATTGCGGCCTCCATACCACCGATGCCACCGCCGATAACTGCGATCTTCTTTTTCTTCTTTGCGGGCTCAAGATGATACTTCTTTGACTGCATTGTTTCGGGATTGAGAGCGCAACGGGCAAGGCCCATTGTGTCTGTAAGTGCCTGAGTATTTGCGTGTCCCTTGGAGGATGAGAAGTTGAAGCAACCTGCGTGACAGCAGATACAGGGCTTGATGTCCTCAAGTCTATCTTCAATGAGCTTTGTGATCCACTCGGGGTCCACGAGGAACTGACGGGCAACGCCGACACCGTCGATCTTGCCCTCTGCAACTGCCTTCGCACCTGTTTCGGGATCCATTCTACCTGCACAAACCACAGGAATATCAACAAACTTCTTTATGTGAGCAACGTCCTCAAGGTTGCAGTTTTCGGGCATGTACATCGGAGGATGCGCCCAGTACCAGGAGTCATAAGTGCCGTTGTCCGCGTTAAGCATATCGTAGCCCGCATCCTGCAAATACTTAGCCGCTCTCTCGGATTCTTCCATATTACGTCCTACTTCGACGTAATCCTCACCGGGCATAGCACCCTCGCAAAATCCCTTCATCTTGGACTCCACGGAGTAACGGAGGGATACGGGATAGTCCTCACCGCAAGCTTCCTTAATTGCCTTTACTACTTCTGCGGCAAAGCGATAGCGATTTTCAAAGCTTCCGCCGTATTCGTCAGTACGCTTGTTGAAGAATTCAATTGCGAACTGGTCGAGAAGATAACCCTCGTGAACTGCGTGAACCTCAACACCGTCAACACCCGCTTCCTTACAAAGCTTTGCCGTCTTTGCGAACGCTTCGATGATCTCGTGAATCTGATGTACCGTCATCTCGGGACATTCAATATCGTGTGCCCAACGGGATTTCTGAGGAGAGGGAGACGCAAGCTCGTGATTTGTATCAAGAATGGGCTTTATAAGTGTTCTTGTAAACTTATTCTTATGAAGCGGTGCTACAAGCTCGGTAATTGCCCAGGAACGTCCCATACCCGCGGTCAACTGAACGAAGAGCTTAGCTCCCGTCTTGTGAATTTCATCCATAAATTCCTTGAGCTCTTTGAACATCTTGGGGTTCTGATAGAGCCACTTGCCCCAGAACGTATCGCGCAAGGGTGCGATACCGGGAATGATAAGACCTACGTTGTTCTGTGCTCGCTCAAGGAAGAGCTTTGCCGCTTCCTTGTCGAAGCCGCAGCCTGTAAGCTCGAACCAACCGAAGAGTGACGTACCACCCATAGGGCACATTACGATTCGGTTCTTAATTTCTACATCTCTGATTTTCCAAGGAGTAAATAACGCCTCGTACTTTTCGTTTGTGTTGCTCATAAATTTATTTCCTTTCAAAAAAATTTCCAATCAAACCTCGGTTTCAAATCCGTCATAGGCAACCTCGACGCCACTCTTTGCCATATTCTCGCAAAGCTCCCCGTGTGAGGTGTGGAGCGTTCTTGCCATGTGGGTAATAATAACTCTCTTCATATAACTGTCAAGCGAGGATTTCATCTCGCGGATCATACTAAGATTATTGTGCTCGAAAATTCTGTAATCGCCCGGAATGTCGCCGACCGTCGCGTCGAAGAGCATAAGGTCAACTCCGTTCTCCTTGATCGCCTCGATCTCCTCAAACATAAGCCAACCGCCGTCAAGTCCGTAAAAGATCCTCTTCTCGCCGTCAAATATCATAAAATGCACGGTTTCGGTCGAATGATTCGCGCGAAAGGCGGTCACAGTATATTTTCCGATCTGCTTTGTTTCACCGTCGCAAAGCTCAACAAATTCCGCGCCTGAAAGGTATTTTATAGTCTCCTCGTTGTAGTGATCGGGATGCTTATGGGTGTTTATAATATATTTGATAGCATTTTTATCCTTGCCGAATTCCGCGAGCGCATCGGGAACGTCAGGCCCCGGATCGACGAGCAAAACGTCGTCTATAAGTGTGGAGCAGTTGCGACGGAAGCCGTCAACTCCCTTGTGAAGCGCCAAGCACCAATCCGCCGCGCCCGTACCTAAAAATGTTAATTTCATAATGTTACCTCGTTTTGAAATCGTTGACATTATTATAACATAAATTTATTTGATTTTCAAGAGGCAAAAAAGAAAAGCCCCCGATGATTAAACAAATCATCGGGGTAAAATATTTACCAAGTAGTAAGAAGAATAATTCCCACAACAAAAGCACCCGTTCCTGCAATAAGACGTTTAATGCCCGCAAAAAGCTTTTCTTCTCTATGTCGATTTGCCAAAGTAACAGAAAAACATGTTATTCCAAAACCCAACAATACTATCGACAAAATAAACGCAACTATAATACAACCGTATTCAAGATGCAAATATTCTATAATATACTCTCCTATTTTATAAATGTACGCCCAAACATATGAATACGCCACAGATATCCACAACATCGCCATGTATAATATTGCAGAAACGTCAAACACAAAATTAAATACATTCAAACATTTTCCGCGTTTCGCTGTCGATGTATCAACCGATACCTTGGACTGATTTGAAATCGCAGCGTGTCCTTGAGCACTGTTACTAACCGCACAACCACATTTCATACACACAACGGACTCATCAAACAATTCATTTCCGCATTTTGTACAAAATTTCATTAGTGCCTCCCAAAATTATTCGTTGTCGCAAAGCATAAGAATTCCGCCAACGAGAGATACGAAAAGCAAGGAGCAAACCTTGAATCCCGTACTTACGGGCTCGTTGTTTTTAATCTTCTTGCAATAAGAAACCGTCATCGGAATAGTCCATGCAAGAGGAATAAGCATCCAGCCCGATGCTACTGCACCAATAATCATGAGTATTTTAGCCGCCAATTTTAAACCGGAAGCATCGCTCTTCTGCGCTTTATTCTGCACTCCTACAGCGCCCTCAACAGCACAACCGCAACCCGTACAAATTACCGCTTCATCAAATAATTCCTTGCCGCACTTAGAACAGAACTTCATAAAAAATACCTCTCAACACATAAAATTATACTTAATTTGCTATTAAGTGATTTCATTATACACCTCTCAACATCATTTGTCAATATATTTGTATTATATTTTGAATACAAATATAATATATACAATGGCACATGGAAATATTAAAATATAATAAAAGAGGTGATAAAAATAGCTAACAAAACGATCAAAATCAACAAAAAGGGCGAGGACGGTTACAAGTTGATTTCAATAAGAATAAAGGACGGAACATTGGACGCCCTTGACGATATTGCGAAAAAAAGCAACCGCAGCCGAAATGAGATTATAAACATCATCCTCGAAAGCTCCATAAATGACATTGAAATAAATTAAAAGGCACAGACCGTTTTCGTCTGTGCCTTGATTATTTTTTCGGGCGATCCTTGAATCGCCCCTACGGAGATTGTTATAACTCTCCATTCTGCACTCCATACGTACCCAAAAAAACGGGCAGATATGGAATCTGCCCCTACGGAAATTGTTATAATATAATTACAGTTCTTCACTGCACCCCTGTTCCAAAAAAATTTTAAAATTTTCCCCCGTTCTATTGACAAATCCATTTGCATATGATATACTATATTTAACAATTAGGTTAAATGTTAAATAACAGGAGGACAAAATGGGACTTCAAAACACCTTACGCGCCCTCTCCGATCCTATACGCCGCGATATTTTAAACCTGCTGAAAAGCGGAAGAATGTCGGCGGGCGACATCGTGGATCACTTCGAGGTGACGGGCGCATCAATTTCAAGACATTTGTCCGTTTTAAAGGACGCAGACCTTATCCGCGATAAGCGGGAGGGCAAATTCATTTATTATGAGCTTAACGCCTCGGTGCTCGAGGAAATTATGCTCTGGATCACGGATCTGAAAGGAGATAGCCGCAATGATTAAAAAATACAAATGGACTCTTATATTCTCTTCAATAGTAATATTGCTCCCCATCCTTCTCGGCTTTTTCGGAGGATCACTCCTCCCCGAGGAGATCGCGATCCACTGGGGCTTTAACGGTCAGGCGGACGGCTTTGCTTCGGCAAATATTTTCTTCATTCTCCCGCCCGTAATGCTCGCAATCCACTGGCTCTGTATTATTCTGACAACGGTGCTTGACAAGAAAAACACGCAAAACCAGAGCAAAAAGCTCATGAACATCGTGCTCTGGCTCATTCCCGCAATTTCTCTTGCGGCCTGCGGCATGATCTTTACCTCAGCTTTGGGCTTTGAGGACAACGCGCACGTAATTCTTTACGTTCTGCTCGCGGTAATGTTCATTGTGATCGGCAACTATATGCCCAAGGCAAGAAGAAGCGTTACTACGGGCATCAAGATCAAATGGACGATGGCAAACGACGAAAACTGGCAGGCAACTCACCGTCTTGCGGGCAAATGCTACGTTGTAGCAGGGCTTCTCTGCCTTGCCGCAATTCCCCTCCCCATGGTAACGGGACTTATCGTTATGCTTGCCACAATTCTTTTAGCGTCGATCATCCCCGCGATATATTCCTACTATTTCTATAAAAAGCAGCTCCGTGAGGGCAGTGCGACAAAAGAGGACTACGATAACGGAATTCGCGAAATAATGCCAAACCGCAAAAGCTCAAGGGCAATCGCAATCGTCACAATCTCAATTGTTTTGATAATCTTGTTTATAGTTATGTTTACGGGCAAGCTCGAGATCACTCCCACCGAAACGGGTATTGACGTCAAAGCAACCTTTATCTCCGATGCAACTATAAAATATTCCGATATCGACTCGGTTGAATACAGGGAAAACGGCGTCAGCGGCGTGAAATTCAATGGCTTTAATTCTGCTAAGCTTCTGCTCGGCGGCTTTAAAAACGATGAGTTCGGACTTTACACAAGATACACTCATGCGGGAAATAAACCCGCCATCGTAATAACAAGTGACGAGCGCATCATCGTTTTAGGCGATAAAGATTCCGAATCAACAAGGGCTCTTTACGAAAGAATTCTCAGCGAAATATCAAAATAATCGCAAAAAGGCGGTCTTTGACCGCCTTTTTTATGCTTTTTTCTACCATTAACAAAATGTTCATCAACTTTTCGGGGTTTTATGTTATAATGATATAAACAAATCATTTTAACAAGAAAGGAACCGACTATGAAAACAACTTTAAAAGGAAGATGGAAGATCCTCATAATTTTCGGGGTTCTGTTCGTTACCGTATGTCTTCTCCTCATTATGATTTTTAACGAGGGCAAAAAAACCTATACCGTTACGTTCGATCTTGACGGCGGAATTCTCCTTGGCGGTTCTCTCGAGCAGCGCGTCACTCAAGGTCAGAACGCAACTCCTCCCTCCGCCGCAAAGGACGGAGCTTACCTCCGCGGATGGAGCGCGTCACATCAACATATAACCAGCGATATTACCATTAAAGCGATCTGGGATACCGAAACCACGGTAGGTATTATTTACGACGATGCGAAAAACCAGAACTTCACTGCGATCGTCGGCTCTTACCCCTATCTTTCGGGCGACGTTTATCTCGGTTCTTACTATGACAACAAGAAGATCCTCAGCATCGGTCCCGAGGCGTTTATGGGAAGAACCCGAATTAAATCGGTTCACCTTCTGAACGGTCTTATATCCATCGGTGAGCGCGCCTTCGCGGGCTGCACACAGCTCAGGGAGATCACCATCCCCGAAACCGTAACCAATATAGAAAAGGATGCCTTCCGCGATTGCAAGGCACTTGAGGTGCTTATCCTCAACGAAGGACTTATAAAGATAGAATCGGGCGCGTTTGCGGGTTGCACTAACCTCAAGGCGATCATTATCCCCGAAAGCGTGATCGGTATCGAATCGGGTGCGTTTGAGGGCTGCGACAACCTCGTAATCAAGGCAAAAATCACAGAAGACGCGAAGCCCGCGCTCTGGAAGAAGGGCTGGGAGGGCTCGGCTCAGGTTGACTGGTACGTTGACCCCACACTCCCCGAATTGCCCGGCAAGAACGACGATGAATTCCTGACCGACGAGGACGGCTCTGTTGTAACCGATGAGAACGGTGAGCCCATCACTGTCCCCGAGGACGAAAGCTCGCCCGAAACCGACGAGCAAGGCAACCCCGTTGAAACTCAAAGCTCTGAGGTAACGGACGGAGGAAAATAAATATGAATATGATGGTTATGCTGGTGGTGCTATCCGTCGTTCTCTTTACTGCGCTGTTTTTCATGTGCTATTATAAGGAGAAAATGAAGCACCACCCGATAATGAACACCCTGTTCGTTGTAGCAAGCGCAGCATTCTTCTTTGCTTGGAACTACGCGGCATTTGAACGCGGATGGCTCAAGGACGGCTTTATGACGCTCGAAAATATAAGCCCGTTCATTTGCACGGTCATTCTTCTGACTCCGTTTATGCAGGAGAAGATCAGGGATCTCGCCTACTGCGCTATCGCATTTCTGAGCTTCGGTATGTTCCTTGCTATGTACGTAAGTCCCTTTGCGGAATACTTCTTTAATTTCCAGCAAAATGCAACATTCATACATATTGCAGAGCAGGCATGCCACCTCATCATGGCGCTCTACGGCTTCTATCTCTTCCTCGTAGGACGCGTAAAAGTCAACCTGAAGAGCTTCCTTAAAGCGATTGCTTTCGTATATTCTGCCGTCGCATTCGGTGTGTTCCTTAACTGGTGCTTCCACTTGGCGAATTTCGGCATGAATATGTACGGCAAGTATTCAATTTACTTCCTCGACATTTTCGGAAGCTTTGAAGCAACGCTTATCGCCTACCTGCTTGGAATACTCGGCGTGCTTACCCTCGGCTTCCTTACAGGTCACTTCCTTGAATGGGTGTCAACCCCTTCGGTAAAGAAGACAAAACCGTCAAAAACCGACAATGCGAACGTAACCGACGAAATTCCGACGGACGCCGTAACGGAAACGACCGCAGATACCGACCAAGACGTTGCGGAAACAGTAAAAATTCAAGAATAAACACAAAAAGCACCCCGAGGGGTGCTTTTGTTTTTTATTTATCTCTTCAGGGGCGCCCACTGATCGTATTTATTGCAAGAGGATGTCGCCGTCTTATCCATTCGAACCCATCCACTGTCGCGACAAAGACACTTCCCCTTCGCGCTCGATCCGTCGACTGTTACCCATTGACCGTAAAAATCAGTCTGTCTGTTGCCCGCCCAATAGGAGCATGTCGCGCAATATTTCCAAGTTCCGGGATACTTCGTTGCCATAACTGCCTCCAATGCATATAGCTTATAATTGTCAATTTCAAAGCCCTTGGCCTGTATTCATTATACCTCTGTTTTGGGAGTTTGTCAAGAATCGCCTTAAAAACAGAAATCTCCGAACGGAACGGCAAATCATATCCGAAACCTTCTTGATTTTTTTACAAAAATAGTGTATAATATGTAAGATGTGCGAAAATTTTATAAAAATGCGCATAAATAACGGATTGGAAAAAGGTATATGGCAGTAAATTACAAAAACAAAAAACGTTACAACACCGCAAAATACCCAATAAGACAACCCAAATTTTTTGTATGGCTCATTCAAGTTCTCTCCACAATATTGCTCTGCAAAAAGGAACACAAGGTAGAGAGAATCGGCATGGATGACCTGAAATCCCCCTACATTCTTCTTTCGAACCACATGTCATTCGTTGACTTCGAGCTCGTCAGCAAAGGCACCTACCCCGCGCGAGTTAACAACGTAGTTAATATCGACGGCTATTACATGCGCCCTTGGCTCATGGAATGGATCGGTTCGATCTGTACCAGAAAATTCACCACCGACTTTCATCTTGTAAAGTCCATCCGCCACGTAATAAAGCGCGGCGATATCCTGTGCATGTACCCCGAGGCGAGATATTCCCCCTGCGGTACTACCTCCTACATACCCGACTCCGTCGGCTCCTTGATCAAGATGAACAAGGTCCCCGTTGTAGTCGCAATTCACAGAGGTAACTTCCTCCACGCTCCCTTCTGGAACTTCAGACAAAAGAGAAAGGTGCCTATGCACACCACTCTCACTCTGACCCTCACCGCCGAGGACGTGTCAAGAATGACAGTCGACGAGATAAATGAAGCAATACAGAAGGCATTCAAGTACGACGATTACCGATACCAGAAGGACAACGGAATCCTTATAACCGACACTTTCCGTGCAGAAGGACTTCACAAAATTCTTTACAAGTGTCCGAACTGTATGGCAGAATCAAGAATGGACTCAAAAGGCGCTGAAATCTTCTGTCCAGATTGCGGCAAGCGTTGGACTCTGCTTGAGACGGGATATCTTCAGGCAAACGAGGGCGAGACCGAATTCGATCACGTTCCCGATTGGTTTGAATGGGAGCGCGAGCAGGTTCGACTCGAAATCGAGAGAGGAGAATATTCCTTCTCCGACGATGTCGACGTTCACTCGATGCCCCGTTGCTACCGCTTCATGCCTCTTGGCGGCGCAAAGCTTACGCACGACGCGGAAAACGGTTTTATTCTTGAAGGACATTACAGAGGCGAGGATTACAAAATTCAGAGAATGCCCCTCCAGAGCAACTCCCTGCACGTCGAGTATGATTTCCAGCATATCAAGCCCATTGACTGCATAGATATTTCCACCGAGGACGACTCGTTCTACTGCTTCCCCACAAAGGAAAACGTGGTTACGAAGCTTTCACTCGCAACCGAGGAAATATATAAGATCAAAAGTCAGAATTTAAGAAAAAAGAAAATCGAATCTGCAAAATGATAAACAAAAAAATCGGACGAAGCCCGTCCGATTTTTTTATCTTTAAATTATTCTTTTTTCCAAACGCTCTCAAATTCACGGACCGCTTTATAATACCCCTCCTGATTCTTCGGGAAAGCCAATCCGTGCCCCGCTCCGGGAGATACGTACATTGCCTTTTCGGTAGGACAAATTTCATACATTTTCTCACTCATATAAAGCGGAACAAATTCATCTGTGTCACCATGTACGAAAAATATCGGTATTTTTGCTCGCTTGACCGCAGCCAGAGGTTCGCTCTTGTTGGGATCAAAGCCGCCGAAAATAATCGCGCCAAGACGGATCAAGGGATATATGATTTTCACGGGGAGATGCATCTTTCGTACTATTTTACAGATGATCTCGCGAGTCGACGAGTACGGGCAGTCCGCAAGCACGGAAACCACGTTGTCAGGCAATTCTTCTCCTGCCGCCAAAAGAACGGTCGCCGCGCCCATGGAAATTCCCGTGATTATAATCTTCTGCTCCTTGCCGAAACGCTCGATCGCAAAGTCTATCCAATCAATGCAGTCAAGCTTTTCCTTGTATCCGAAGGTGGTAACGTGTCCCTCGCTGTCGCCGTGCGCTCGCTGATTTATAATCATTACGTTTCGCCCAAGATTAAAGCAACGCTCAACGCCGCCGCTCAGATCACGCTCGGCATTACCCTCGTAGCCGTGAAACATTATTTCAAGGGGCGCGCCCTTTTCATATTCATAGTATTTACCGCGAAGTGTAAGTCCGTCGCGCGAGCGGATCTCAAAGCTTTCGTGCTTCATCGCGCAAAGCTGCTTCTGCCATCTTATCATGTCCTCGCGAAACTCCTCGTAAATTCTGCCCCTAGGAATATCGTACTGTCCCTCGGGGAGCGACTTTCGTTTGGGCGAATAAAAGACCTTCAAAAAACATATAAAAGAGCCAAGCAGAATTATCACCGCAAGCGCTCCTATAACTGTCAGAGTAATTTCAAATGCATTCATTGGTTTATCTCCAAAACGTTGTTATATATATTATATCACCTTTGCTGTTTTTTTCAAGAGGTTATAAAGGATTTCTTAAAGAAACGCTCGCCCAATAACAGAAGAAAACCACCCATCAGGGTGGTTTTTCTTTTGTATTCGTCATAACGTAAGAAGTAATATCGTCAAAATTATTAAAATCGCCATTATAGCAAACAATATGCAAAAAGTTTTCTTTTTTCTTACAAGAGCCAAAATTATGCCTGTCGTTGCAATATATGCACCGATTATAGACCAAATTTCGTGTAAAAACATACCGATAAATGCCATAATAAAGCCACCGGCTAAAAGTATAAACCCTAATATCGCTAAATTTTTCACTTCAACCGACTCTTTATTCGCTTTCGGCTTTACGTCCTCGGTCGTTTTGCCTGTTACAATATATTCAACGCTTGTGTTTAAAACTTTAGCCAGCGCTATTAAATTATAGGCGTCGGGGGCACAAGCATCAGTTTCCCACTTTGAAACCGACTGCCTTGATACACCGATTTTCTCCGCTATCTCTTCTTGTGAAAATTGTTGTGCCTTTCTCAACGAAATTATTCTATTTCCTATTGTCATAATTTCACCTCGACTGCATTTATTAATATCATTATACACCAATAATACGATATTTTCAAGCAAAAAATGCGCAACTTTAGTTTACATTTGATATATATTTGTTGCTTTTGAGGTGAAAACTGACAAAACAGGTGACAACGGGTACGTTATAAAAGGGGATTTGAACCTCCTGTTCTCGCTGCGGCTCGGTCACCTCGCGGATCTGACAGTCCACCGGACTGTCATTCAACACCGCTCGGCCGTTCGAAAAACGCCTCGCGTTTTTCTCTCTACCTCCGAGTTATTCGCCCTTCGGGCTCATAACCCTACGGTCAGCAAGGGGCAAAGCCACTCCTCGTAAAAGCAAAAAGAAAAACCAGTCCGTTGGACTGGTTTTCTTTTTGGTTGCGGGGAGGGGATTTGAACCTCCTGACCTCCGGGTTATGAGCCCGACGAGCTACCAAGCTGCTCTACCCCGCGATATTCAAAATGGTGCCGGAAACCGGTCTCGAACCGGTACGCTACTCTCGTAGCACGGGATTTTAAGTCCCGGGCGTCTGCCAATTCCGCCATTCCGGCATTTCTGGACTACACGCGGAAACATCCCTTCTCGATTGCACAATATATTATACCATTACGGCGCCATTTTGTCAATACCTTTTTTGCAAAAAGTTTATTTAATTATTCTTTCAATTACGTTCCTCTCCGCTCTGCGCTTACCGAGCATGGAAACGTACAGATCAAAGTACGTCTTGAAATCCACCTCAAAATCGCCCAGTACGAGCAGTTCCATATCTACGGAAAACAGCTTCACGTACGTTCCCACCCGAGAAAAGCCGCAGCGACGGTAAAAGCCAAGTCTGCGCGCCGCCATTTCTCCCGAGTCGGGATCCTCAATTTCAAGAAAAATTTTTCTGTCGCAATACTCTTCCCTCAAAAGTCGGAGCGCAAGCTCACCGATCCCGCGATTTCTGTAATCCTTATGAATTGCAAAATAATCCACCATTGCGAGATCCCGAAAGAAGAACGTAAAGAAAAATCCGCAGATCTTACCGTCAAGCACGATCTTAAGAACACTTCCCGCCCCCGATTCGTTATGGGCAAGTATGATGGAGAACGGCTTCCTTTCGTTTTCGGGAAACGCCTCAACGTAGATACTCTCAACCGTCTCTACGTCATTATATTCCATTTTTTCAAGCTTTATTCCTGTGTTTTGCATATTTCACCCGTTATTTTCCGATTTTTACTCTAACTCTTCCGACAAGCGCGCAAACTCCGAACGCGACTATATTTACACAAACGATTCCAGCACCGACGGGAGTTTCAAGCAGAAGCGCGAGGATAAGTCCCGCAGACGAGGAAACTACCGCAATTACAGCCGACGCGATAATAACTCCGCGATAGCTCTTGCATATTCTCATAGCGGACAGAGCGGGAAAGATCACGAGCGCGGAAATAAGAAGCGCGCCGACAAGCTTCATGCCGATAACGATAACCACCGCAGACATGATCGCAACGATAAGGTTATACAAATTCACGCGCGTTCCCGTAGCCGAAGCAAATCTCTCATCAAAGGTTACGGAGAAGAGCTTATTATAGAAAACCGCGAAAACGAAGATCACGGCAACGGCAAGCGCAAGCGAAAGAGTTACGTCTCCCTTTGAAAGCGTCAGAATACTTGTCGAGCCGAAAAGTGAGGTGCAGACGTCGCCCGAAAGGTTGGACGAGGTCGTGCCCGTTACGTTGAGAAGAAGATAACCGAGCGCGAGCGATCCCGCGGAAAGCATGGCGATCGCGGAATCTCCCATGATCTTCTTTTTTGATTTGGCGGTAAGCAAAAGCACCGCAGTCGCAACCGTCACGGGAAGACTTATCGCCATTCCCGCAACGTTCAACACGGCGGACACCGCGCCCGCGCCGAACGCGATATGCGAAAGGCCATCGCCAATCATGGAATATCTTTTTAGCACAAGTGACACGCCAAGCAGCGCGGCGCACAGTGAAACGAGGATCGCCACGATGAACGCGTAGCGAACGAACGAAAACGAGAAATACTCGCAAAGCTTTAGAATCGGATTCATTCTGCCTCACCCCCGTATCTGTAAGCGTCGCTCTCACCGTAAGGCGTATCCGCCGTCTTACCGCAACGGCATATATTGAATTTCTCGCCGTACTTTTCCGCAAATTCGTCGGTGCTGCCGAAGAAATATCGGTTTTTGCCGAGATAAAGTATCTTATTTGCGAATTTCACCGCCGCGGGAATATCGTGAGTTATCATAACGACCGCAACATTTTCGC
This sequence comes from Eubacteriales bacterium, assembly GCA_045632305.1. Taxonomy (GTDB): domain Bacteria; phylum Bacillota; class Clostridia; order Oscillospirales; family CAG-272; genus SVTX01. Next base: position 14,272 of record JAZQWL010000017.1, read on the forward strand.
TCTTATTCACATTATTTATAAGCGCATACATATCCTTCGTCGCCTTGGGATCAAGTCCCGTTACGGGCTCGTCGAGAACAAGCATTTTTTCAGCGGCGCAAAGCGCTCTTGCAAGCAAAACCCTCTGCTGCTGACCTCCGGAAAGCTCGCGGAAGGACTGATTTGCAATTGAAGTAATGCCGAGCTTTTCCATGTTCTTAAACGCAAGCTCCCGGCTTTTTTTATTGTAAAACAAGCCCGTCTTCCCCGCGCAGCCCGACAGAACGATCTCCATCGTCGTCGCGGGAAAATCCGCCTGCACCTCGGTTTTCTGCGGCAAGAAGCCAAGCTGCTTTTTTGTAAATCCGTCAGTGTAAGCGATGCTTCCTCGATCTACTCTCTTAAGACCTAAAAGTCCGTCGACAAGCGTGGATTTACCCGAGCCGTTCTCACCGACGATACAGAGATAATCCCCCTCGAAGATTTCAAAGGAAAGCTCTCCGAGAACCTCGCGGCCGTCATAGGACATATTTATTGAGTTAACGGAAATGAGCTTCTCTCGGCTCTTTTTTGAGATCTGCTTCTCCCTGCGATTATTTCTTATGTAATTTCCGAAGCTACCGTCGGGGCGTATTCTTTTCTCACCCGACGCCTTCAGCTTTTTGTTCTTAATAAATGGCATTAGCCGTATGCCTCCGCTAATATTTTATAATTTTCTCTCATGATCTCAAGATATCCGACGCCCGCGTCGAGCTGCTCCCTTGCGATGCTCTGAACGGAATTGAGAACGTATATTTTAGCTCCCGTCTCCTCGCTTATGCGCTCGGCAATGCCAAGCCCTCCGCCCTCGGTCACAAATATACAGTCCGCGCCTCTGTGATCAACCTCGCCTATAAGATAGGTCATCACCTCAAACGAGGCGTGTGTTTCGCTCGAGCAACCGGGAAACGCTCCGAGAAAGTCGAGAGAATACTCCTCGGCAAAATACAAAAACGGGAATCTGTCCGCCACGATAAACGGCTTCCCTTCAAGCTCCAGGGCGCGAAAATCAGAATCAAGCGCCACAAGCTCCTCTATATATTTTTCCGCGTTGGCGGAAAATTCGTCACTGTATTCGGGGAAAGAAGCGCAAAGCTCCAGACGGAGTCCGCGCACGATTTTAATTGCATTTGAAAGAGACGTCCAGACATGCTCGTCAAAAAGCCCTTCTTCACCGTGATCGTGACCGTGATCGTGACCGTGAGAATGATCGTGCTCGCGCATTGATTCGGGAGTTTCCTCATGCAAAAGCTCGGCATAAGAAAAAATCTCAATGTGCTTTAACCCTTCGTTGTCCGCGCTTTTAAGCACGCCCTCTACCCAGCCGTCACTCTCACCGCCAACGGTTACAAGCACGTCGGCGCGCGCAATATCGAGAATGTTCTTCGCGGTCGGCTCAAAGGAATGCATGTCTGCGCCGTTTGCCGAAAGCAGGATAACCTCCGCCCGCTCGCCGACGATCTTATTTACAAAATCGTACTGCGGAAATATCGAGCAGACGATCACGGGCTTATCCGACACCGCCTCTGTTCCGTCGCAGGACGCAAGGAACGTGACCGATAAAAGCGCCGCCAATATTATCAAAACCGAAACAATTCTTTTCATCTTATTTCTCCGCGCAGGCGTCGCAAACGCCGTAAAGAATACTGCGTCCGCTGTCCACCGAAAAGCCGTGATGCGACATGATATGATTTGTAAGCTCGCTTCCCTTTTCGCACTCAAGGTGAAGGATCTTTTCACATTTCAAGCATTTCAAATGAAAATGATTCGAGCAATCCCTGCCGCGAACGAACTGATAGACGTATCCGCTATCCGCGTGGAATTTTGTAACGCTTCCCTCATCACAAAGCGAGCTTAAATTTCTGTAAACCGAGCTTCTCTTCGAAAGATTGCCGTTAAGCGAAAGACATATATCCTCCACCGTAAGCTGCGCCTCCGCATGATCTTTTAGAAAATCTACAAGCCGTGTCTTTCCCGCAGTGTTATAATTTTTAGCCATATTTTACCTCTATGTAATAAATTGCGAGCAGCATGCCCATCAATTTATTTTCAATTTATAAACATTTCTTATAATATACCACGATTGGGCAGGAAAGTCAATAGCTTTTGAGAATGATTCTCATTTTTGCGGCTCGTTTCTGCCTCAAAAACAGAATTTTGGCGGAATCTATTGACAAAATTTCCAATATGTGATAAAATGGTATTGAAAACCACATTTAATAGTTCAAAAAATCAGAGGATAATTATAAGATGAACAACAGAATTACGATTCCGATTTTTTACGCGTGCGACGACGCGTTTATCAAATATACGATAGTTTCCCTCTCGTCCATGATAGAAAACGCATCAGCGGATTTTGACTACGACGTTCACGTGCTAAGCACAACTGCAACCGAAGAAATGAAGGAAAAGGTGCTCAAGCTCGCGTGTGACAACTTCAAGGTTTCCTTCGACGACGTTTCGGCTTATCTCACCTCGATTCAGGATAAGCTCCCCCTACGCGATTACTACTCAAAGACCACGTACTACCGCCTTTTCATCGCGGATATGTTCCCTTCTCTTGACAAGGTCATCTACATCGACAGCGACACCGTCGTACAGGGCGATATTTCCGAGCTTTATATGCACGAGCTTGGCGAAAATCTCGTCGGCGCGTGTCACGAGCAGGCAATGGTGCAGGTTGACGAATACGGCACGTACGTAGAAAAAAATATCGGTATCGACCGCAATTCCTTTTTCAATGCGGGCGTGCTTCTCATAAACTGCCGCCTCTTCAGAGAGGAAGACGTGCTTGGCAAGTTTATGGAGCTTCTCCACATATACAACTTTGTAGTAACTCAGGACGAGGATTACCTCAACGTCATCTGCAAGGACAGAGTCCTCTGGCTGGATCAGAGATGGAACACCGAAATGCTCGGCGATATCCCCTACCCACCCGAGGAATTCAAGATAATTCATTACATAATGGTTTCAAAGCCCTGGCACTACCACGATTGCCGCCACGGTGATATTTTCTGGCGATACGCCGAAAAGACCGAGGTTTATGACGACATAATGGCAGTTCTTGACTCCTACACCGACGAGAAGAAGGCAAACGACAAGACGTCCGCAGACCGACTTCTTCGTACCGCGGTTGCGGAAACGTATAAGGAGGACACTTTCAAGAACCGTATGAAAGCGCTCTCCTGCTCCACTGACCGCAGAAGCATTCTCGAAAAGATCGCACAGTTTGAAAAGGAGGGGCGATTTGACGAGGACGTTGAGAACGATCCTCCCTCGCGCACCATTATGCCGGGCGAGGTGGATTACACCCAGAAAAAGCTCAAAACCCGTCTTGCGTCGAAATTTGCCTTTGCCAGAGCGCGCAAGTATCTTAACAAAATACTCAAGAACAGATCCCTTATCGTCAAGGAAATACGGGGCATCGAAAACATCCAAAATCTTGATAGCGGCGCGATCATCACATGCAACCATTTTAACGCGTTTGACAGCTTCGCGATCCAGCTCGTATATGAAAACTCCAAGCAGAAAAAGAGAGGCAGAAAATTCTTCCGCGTTATAAGGGAGGGCAACTATACCTCCTTCCCCGGATTTTTCGGATTCCTTATGAGAAACTGCAATACGCTCCCCCTCTCGTCAAACATCAGAACGATGAGAGAATTTATGAGCGCGACCGACGAGCTTTTGAAAAATGGCAATTTCGTGCTTATCTACCCCGAGCAGAGCATGTGGTGGAATTACCGCAAGCCGAAGCCGCTCAAGGATGGCGGATTCTATTTTGCGGCAAAGAACAACGTGCCCGTGCTTCCCTGCTTTATCACGATGCAGGATACCGACCTCATAGGTGCTGACGGATATCCCATTCAGGAATATACGATCCACGTATCCAAGCCCATTTACCCCGATCCCGCAAAGCCCATCCGCGCAAACACTCAAGCAATGCTTGAAGAAAACTACAACGAATGGAAGAGAATTTACGAGGAAGTATACGGAATCCCGCTTGAATACACAACGGAAAAATAAAAATGAAAGCGAGCGAAATTTCCGCTCGCTTTTTATTGACTTTTGTAATATTTTATGCTATAATACCCTTTGCAATTAAATAAGCAGTTCATCACGAATTATCGTGTTGTCGGGGCAGCTCACAAGGGCTGATCTCGGGGATAAGGAAATCTCGGTGAAAATCCGTCGCAACAGCCATTACCGTAACTCGATTTTAAAATCGTCAAGTCGGAATGCTTATCGTTCTGCTATTGCTTATCGCTATATGCCAAGCTCTTCGAGCAGCATTGCGACAGGCAATAATGTGAAACCCCTTAATCGGGGCCGGCACTGCCGGAGCTTTTCTTGGGCAAAGGAGAGAGCGAAACACATAGGCATAGCTATGCTCGTTTTGCGCTCCGACAAGGGCGCTTTTCTTTTTTTATTGCACAAATAAAAAATAAAAAGGAGCACAAAATGAAGAAACTTCTCACAATCACACTCTTAGTTGCAATTTGCCTTACGTCCCTATTCCTTATCTCTTGCGGTAACAAGATCGACGCAGAGGGACTCTGGGAGAATGCAACCTACAGAGCAGACAAAAGCTTTGGCAAGGGTGAAAAAACCGTTACGGTCGACGTTGTCGTTGAAGACAAGTCCGTAACGTTTACAATTAAAACCGACAAGGACACCTTGGGCGAGGCGCTTATCGAACACAATCTTATTGAGGGCGAGGACGGTCCGTTCGGTCTTTACGTAAAAAAGGTCAACGGCATTTATGCCGACTATGACACGGACGGCTACTATTGGGGATTGCAAAAAAACGGCGAGACCTGTATGACGGGTGTTGACTCAACAATAATTTCAGACGGAGAACGCTATGAGCTTGTCCTCACAAAGTAAAAAGAAACCATCCCTTTCCATCAAAGAGATCGCCATATTTGCGATGCTTGCCGCCGTTATGTTCTGCTCAAAGAAGATAATGGAGGGACTGCCGAACATTCACCTCGTCGGCATGCTTACTATCGCATACACGGCGGTATACAGATCCCGCGCGCTTATTCCCATCTACGT